>CAYRXS010000094.1:0-22900 GCA_964428225.1 uncultured Planctomycetaceae bacterium | reverse complement strand
CCCTGCCGCAGGGCGTCCCGCGTCGCCTCGTCGAGCGATCGCGGAAGAGCGCCCGGGGGGAGGCGGTGAGCTCCAGACTCGGCTTCGGACGCGGTCATCTCGTTCGGGTGATCCTGTTCCGTAGCGACCCTTCTCCGATTCTGGTCTCCACGGCTGGTGTCCGGTAGCATACTCGCTTCGTGCACATCGTCGAGGCTCTGGTGTCGACCTGGGAATTCACAGGGGAGAAGGAAGATGGGAAAGCTAGTGATCTTCAATAGTGTCAAGTGAAAGCCGCCCGTTAAGTCGAAGCTCCTCAATCCACCCGAGTTGAAGCTCGACGTGTCGTTTCCGGGCAAGGACATCGACGAGATGACCAAGAAGCACCGGGTCCACTTCGACAAGGAGTTCAAGGCCTTCGACGCCCAGTTCCACAAGCTGGGCACAAAGAAGATCAAGGACGTGCAGGGCGCGATCGACTGGACCGAGGAGCGCATCAAGAAGAAGAAGACCAAGGAGGAGATCGAGAAGGCCATCGACACCGCGAACGCGATGCTCAAGAAGGCCTTCGAGACGTTCGAGAGCGAGATAAAGACCCTCGCCCAGAAGTGCTACGACGAAGCCCTGAAGAAGTCCTTCAAGGCGATGAAGATGCGGCTGGTCCGGACGGGCGTGAAGGCCCTGGTCATCATCGGCATCATCGCCCTCCTCACGCTGACCGCGGCCGGCATCGCGATCGTGGCCGGGGTCGGCGTGGCGGTGGGTTCGGTGGCGACTGCGGGAGGGCTCGCCGCGGGCATTATCGCCGCACTTGGACTAACGGTGGCGGTGATCACCGCCATCGCGACGGCCATCGGGGCGATCATCGGCGTCATCACCACCATCAAGAAGTACTGGATGACCATCGAGAAGCAGATCGCGGTCGTGCAGAAGGACGTCGACACCATGCGGAAAGCCGCGGAGACCCTGGAGAAGCTCCAGAAGCTGGCGGCGAGCGGCCATCAGACGGCCGGCGAAAAGCTCGAGAAGTGGAAGGCGGGCATGCAGGGCAAGATCCTGGTCAACTTCGACAAGCACGTCGGGCAGCTCGACAAGTTCATCTTCAAGGCTCGGAACGCGATGAAGAAGCTGCACAAGGATCTCGAGATGATCGAGAAGAAGACCGCCAAGGCGAAGGACAAGAAGCTCGCGAAGAGGGCCGCGAAGCTCAGGCACGACGTGCTCAAGGGCGAGCAGGTCCTGGCCGCGGTCGACAAGGTGACGAAGGAGTCCAAGGTCATCCAGGAGCAGTTCAGCAAGCTCAAGAGCCCGAAGCTCAGCGTGTTCGAGAAGCTCCTGAGGGACTTCCTCGAGTTCGCCCCCATCCTGAGCGACATCCTCAAGGGCGCGAAGGCCGTCCAGAAGTCCGTCTCGGGCGCCGTGAAAGGCTGATCGGACCTTCCCACTCCACCGTCGCTTCGTGCCGGGCGGGGCCCGTCCGGCATGAAGCGACGGCGGTCGCCCGCGCGGCACCGCCCCTTCGCTTCCGGGCGCGGATACAATCCTCTTCACCTCTCTTCCTTTCCCGGGGCGAGGGCGAGCGATGACCAGCCTGGCCGACATGTTCCTGAACGCCATCATCCCCATCGTCGGGGCGGCCGTTCCCATCATCGTCCAGGTGCAGAGGGGGAAGAGGGCCGACCGGGAGTGGGAGAAGCTGGGCACGCAGCGGGGCCTGCGCTACCGGAAGGGAAAGGGCCTGGTGAAGCGGGAGCTCCGCGGGGAAATCGAGGGTCTCCCCGTACGCATCGAGCTCACCAAGAAGTGGCGAGGCAAGGCTCGGGGTACGCACACCCGCTGGCAGGTCGGGTTCCCGCCCCCGGGCTGCGAGCTCAGGATGGTCCGCGCGTTCGTGCCCGATGGCGCCAGCGCGCCGGTCGGCGAGGATACGATCCGGATCGGCGATGACGAGTTCGACCGGAACGTCCACCTGACCGGGAAGAGCCCCCGAGAGCTCTCGGCGTACCTCACTCCCGAACGCCGCGCGCAAGTGCTCCGGGTCCTCCGGGAGTACTCGGGCTGCATCATCCATGACGGGGCGATCGAGCTGCGAAAGCGGAAGTCGATCGAGGACGCGGCCAAGCTCGACGAGGTCCTCGAGAGCTTCCTCCCCCTCGCCCGGGTCCTCGTGGCCGAGGGGGGCGTCGCCGCGCCCGCCATCCTCGTCCCGCTCGAAGAGGAGTCGGACGAGCCCGAGGAGGAGGCGGCCGAGGAGCCGGAGCCTCCGCCCCCCCCGGAGGAGGAGCCGGGCCCGCCCCCGGTCGAGCCCGGGCCGGAGGCCGACGTCGCTCCCGATCCTCCGCTGCCCCTCGAGGAGGTCGGCGCCGAGCTCTTCGCGGGCTCCCGGATGGGGGCGGAGATCGAGAGGGCCTTCGAGGAGCGGTTCCGGGACCGCTCGACGCGCGGCACGGGGACGCTCCGGCGGATCGACGGCCACTCCAGCGTGTCGGGCCTCGGCTCCGTATCCGACCGCCTGGCGGTCCTGGAGCTCCCCGATCCCGCCGCCCCGGATCATGGCGGCCGACCGGTGCGCGTCCTGATCCCCGTCCCCGACGGGGACGCCGAGGCGCTACTGGCGTGCCTGGGCGAGACGGTTTCCTTCGAGGGCCGGCTCGTGGGCTGCAATCCCTGGCTGCGGGACCTCCACCTGGAAGGG
Source organism: uncultured Planctomycetaceae bacterium (assembly GCA_964428225.1). Taxonomy (GTDB): domain Bacteria; phylum Planctomycetota; class UBA1135; order UBA1135; genus JBFMCU01. The sequence goes on along the minus strand of CAYRXS010000094.1, from coordinate 20,226 downwards.
GCCGTCTCGCCGGCCTGAGCCCGCGCCTGCTAGACGTTCAGCCCGGCGTCCTTCATCCAGCCGGTACGCGACTGCTCGCTGTTGGCCCACGCGAGGATCTTGGGACCCTTCTTGCCCAGGTACTTCTTCCAGATCTGCTTCGAGATCTTGCCGGGCTTGGTGAACTTGTGGACGTCGACGGCCTTGATGTACTGGGACTCGAGCTTCTTGTCCTCGTCCCAGAAGTACCTCCTCTCCTTGGCCACCTCGCCGTCGGACGTGCCGCTGACTCCGGTGAGGATCCAGACGACGTCCTTCTGCTTGTCGGCCAGGAAGGACTTGATGATCGCCTTGACGAGCTTCTTCACCTTGCCCTTGTCCGTTCCGCTCGTCGTCGTGTAGACGTCGCGCTTCTTCTTCTTGAAACCCGCTTCGCTCGAAGGTAGCGGCATGTCGGATCCTCGCTGTGGGCCGGAGGGACGGAGCGTGCTTGCGTGAGATCCTAGGGCATGAAGAAGGCCATCGACAGCGGAAAGAACGCGGTGCGGACCGACTTCGCGCGCGAGCTCAGCCCTCGACGATCTCTTTCAGCTTGGTCAGGCCCTGCTGGAACATGGAGCTGATCGACCCCTTCATGAAGACGGTCATGTAGCCCGCGATCACGGGAGGCATGAAATCGCCCACGTCGCCGTTCATGGTCCAGACGACCTCTGTGCCTTCGCCCGCCGCCACGTACTTCATGGCGCAGGTCGCGGGGGCCCGGGTCTCGTCCATGATGAAGGCCATGTCGTATTCGATCCCCGTCGCGGGATCGCAGGCGGTGAAGGTCAGCTCCCCGTCGCCGCTGTCCGAGGTCCAGGTCTGGCTCGCCCCCACCCCGGTGGTCTTCTCTCCGAAGGTGGTGACGATCGAGGGATCTTCCTCGACCCAGGGCGCCCACTCCTGCCAGCGAGTCAGATCGCCGATCTGCTCGTGGATCTTGGCGGAGTCCGCCTGGATGGTCACGCGCTCCTCGATCGTGTATTCGGTCGGCAGCAGGAGGCCGACGACCACGAGCAGGACGAGAACGACGGCCACCCCGATGAGGATCTTCTTCATGAGGGGAGGATAGGCGTTCCCCGACGGAATCGACACGCCGTTCCCTCCCCCCGCCGGGTGAGGGCCGCGGGAGGGGGCGCCTGTGTTGTTGCCGCCGGGGGATCGATGGCGGATACTTCCCGCGAGGAAATGCTCGTGACGAGGAGAACAGGAATCACCGGCTCGATGGCGCGAGCGGGAGCACCGCGGCCCGACCTCGCGCCGGCGCCGCGGCGGGAGGGACGCGCATGAGCTGCATCTGCGTGGAGAAGCTGAAAGGACTGACGAGCACCCTCCAGTCGATGCAGCCCGCGTCCCTGATGCTGCCCTCGCCCCTGGCGGCGCTCGCGCCGCTGATGTCGGGGCTCTCGATCTGCGCCCGCCCCGGAGTCGCGAGCCAGGCCCAGATGCTCCAGGGGGCGAAGCTGCCGCCGGTGCCGCTGAGCCCGATGCAGCTCGCCCGGCTCGACGGCCTCGGCCAGAGCGTGGGCGCGGTGCAGCGAGGGACCGGCGTGCATCTCGCGCAACCGGGCGCGCTCGGCCAGATCACCCCGATGCTCTCGTCCCTGAAGGTCAACGGCTCGGCGCTCGCGCCCCTGGCGAAGCTCAATCCCACGCCCTGGATGGCGCTGGCGCAGGTGGCCGCGCTCCTCTCGCAGCTGAAGAGCGCGTTCGGATTGAACCTCCTCACGGGCAATCCGGCGAAGCAGTCCGCCCAGCTCTCGACCGCGCTCGGGCAGCTGGCGAAGGTCCCGCCGTTACCGGCGCCGCCCGCGAGCGCCGCCGGTCACGCGACGATGCTCGGCTGCGCCTCCAACATGAAGATCGACCTCCTCGCTCCCAAGGGTACCGTGAATCTGGCCTCCTCCGCGCGCATCTCCGCGGGCCTGAAGATCCCGGCCGTTCACGCGAGTCCGATGGCGCTCGGCAACGCCCTCGCGATGCTGGCCGCGCTGCTCGGTATCCGCCAGGGCCTCGGCATCGATCCGCTCTCGCCCGACTTCGGTAAGAAGACCGCGGCGATGCAGGGGGCCCTCGCCCCCTACGGCGCGGTCCAGATCCCGCCCGGGCTCGCCGGCAAAGCGGCGGCGGGGAGTCAGATCGGCATGGTGTCGCCGCTGTTGACGTCGAACCTCCCGAAGCTGGGGAAGGCGAATCTCACGCCGCTCGCGAGCATCCCCGCGCCGGCTCCTTCCATGAGCTCGCTCGGCTCGCTCGGGAGCGTGATGGACCAGGCCAAGATGGGTACGGGCAGCTCGCTCCTGCAGACCTCGGCCTGCGGGGGCGTGTGCCCGGTGCTCTGATCCCTTCGATCAGGACGGCGAGGCGTAGGGCAGCGGATCCGTCCGCCCCGCCTCCCGGAAACCCTTCAGGCGCAGCCGGCACGCGTCGCAGCGCCCGCACGCGAGGAGGCGATCTCGCTCCTCCACGGGGTCGTAGCAGGTGTGGGTGAGCCCCAGGTCGACGCCGAGCTCCTCGGCGCGCCGCACGATTCCCGCCTTGTCGAGGTCGAGCAGCGGCGCGTGCACGGTGAACCGCGAGCCTTGCTCGGTTCCCGCGGCGGTGGCGAGGGCGGCGAGCTCCTCGAAGGCGTGTAGGAAGGCGGGCCGGCAGTCGGGATAGCCCGAGTAGTCGACCGCGTTCACGCCGAGAAAGAGGTCGGTCGCGCCGAGGATCTCGGCCCAGCCCAGGGCCACCGCGAGGAACACCGTGTTGCGCGCGGGGACGTACGTGGCGGGCACTCCCTCGCCGATCGTGACCTCCTCGCGGTCCTTCGGCACCTCGATCTCGTCGGTGAGGGCGGAGCCGCCGAGCGCGGCGAGGTCCACGGTCACCTCGCGGTGCTCGACCGCTCCGAGCGCCTTCGCCACCCGCCGCGCCGCCTCGAGCTCGCAGGCGTGGCGCTGGCCGTAGCGGAAGGAGAGCGCGTGGGACTCGAACCCCGCGGCGATCGACTCGGCGAGGGTCACCGCGGAGTCCATGCCGCCCGACACGAGGCAGACGGCGGGCCGGCGAGGATCGTCGTGGTCGGTCATCGAGACCCCGAGCCGTGCTTGCGGATCTGGGACTGCAGAAAGCCGAGCGTGCCGAACGCGGTGATGTCGTCGGGGTTCAGCTCGGTCGCCTGCTCCCCGTGGAAGACCGCGAGGTCCAGGCGTCCCCGGTAGTATTCCATCAGGGCGCGGCGGGTCATGTTCGCCGACCGGCGATACGGATCATCGGGAGCGACGAGCGTGTCGTATCCCCCGGCCGGGGTGACGTCCTGGGCGGCGACGATGGTGGCCAGGTTCTCGTGGGAGGAGGTGGACCACATCTCGGAGCTCGCCTTGAAGGGAGAGAAGTCGAGACGGATGTGATCCCACCGACTGACCGGGCCGTCCCCCAGGACGAGCTGGATCCGCCGCTTGCCCGCCACCCATCGCCCGAGCACGGAGTCGAGGTTGTCCATCCCGAAGAGCTCCAGGTCGTCCCGGAGGAAACCCGTGAAGTCCTCGCGGGCCAGGAGCGGTCGACCGGAGAGCGGCTCGCGCGAAGCGACGACGAGGATGTTGTCCGGCGGGAAGAAGAAGACCGAGACCTCGGGGAAGACGCCGGCGAGCGTGCGCAGGTTGATGAGGAGGTCGGAGTGCAGGGTGCCCAGGGGCAGCCACTGAACGAAGAGCCCGTCGTCGGAGAGGCGGTCGAGGGAGTACTCGTAGAACTCGTGGCAGAGCAGGGCGGCGTTCGCCGAGTGGAGAGGATCCTGCTTGCCGTCGGAGATGATCAGGTCGTACCGCTCGTCGCTGCAGAGAAGGAAGTGGATGGCGTCGTCCACCACCAGGTTCACCCGCGGATCCTGGAGCACCTCGTACTCGTCGAAGAGCTCCCAGCCTCGCACCACCGCGGGGTTGATCTCCACGCAGTCCATCTGCTCGACCTGCGCGTACTTGGCGAGGGTCCACAGGGTGGAGCCGGAGCCGAGTCCCACGTTCAACGTCTTGCGAATCCGCGTGTCGAGGACCATGGGCAGGTGCACTAGCGCGGTCTGCTTGTGCCAGAGCTTCGCGCCACGAAAGCCCTCGCCGAGCCCGATCGTGGCCCCGTCGAGAGTCATGCCCAGCTTCTCGGGCTCGTCGGGCACCTGGAGCACCTGGACCGTGCCCAGGTCCCCCTCCTCCTGGTGGATGAGCTGCGAGTGGCGCACGCCGAGCTCCTCCACCTCGCCGAGGAAGTGGGGCGTGGCCGGAAGGAAGATCACGGCCGCCAGGGCGACGGCGCCGACGGCGACCACCGGGCGGGTCAGGATCTTCACCTGGCCGCGGCACCGGTGGGCGAGCAGGGCGGCGAGGCAGAGGTTCAGGAGCGCCGACAGCTTCGTTCCCCCGATCGTGCCCAGGAGCGGGAGGAGGAAGGCGGCGCCGATCATCGCGCCGACGATGCTGCCGAGGTTCGAGACGAAGCAGGCGAGGCCGATCCGATTCCCCAGCTTGCGGACGTCTCCGAGGAAGAGCCTCGTCGCCAGGGGGATGGTCAACCCCATCAGCATCGTGGCCGGCAGCAGGGTGACGCAGGCGACGCCCATCTGGATGGCAATGCGCGCTTCCCAGGGCCGGAACCGCCCCGCCTTCGAGTAGACGCTGAGCGTGCCGCGCAGGGAGTCCGACCAGAGCAGCAGGGCGACGCCCGCCATTCCCGCCAGGGAGAGGATGGCGATCCCGAGCTGGATCAGGGAGAGGCTGCGCTCCGCGGCGCCGCGCTTCAGGATCCGCTCCAGCAGCAGCGAGCCGAACCCCAACCCGATCAGGAACATCATGATCGTGGTGGTGAGGGCGTAGGTGCTGTTGCCCATCACGTAGCGGAAGGCCCGGATCCAGTACATCTCGTAGCTGAGCGTGGTGAAGCCCGAGATCAGGAGCACCAAGGCCGTCAGCCGGCTCGAGAGGAAGGTGGGGATCGCGGTGTCCTGCTCCGCCGGCGGCTGCGAGGTGCGAGAGCCCAGGCCGCTTCGCAGGAGCAGGAGCGCGCACAATCCCACGAGCACGTTCAGGCAGTTGGCGCCCAGGACGCTGTGGCGCAGGCCGAAGCGCTCGATCAGCACGAAGCCGGAGAGCAGCGCGCCCCCCGCGGCTCCGATGGTGTTGATGCCGTAGATCCGGCCGAGGTGGCGATCCACCGCCTTCACCGACTGGATCATCACCGTGCACAGCGCGGGGAAGGTGGCCCCCATCAGGGTGGCGGGTATCACGAGCAGGGAGAAGACGCACACCAGCCGGATCACGCCGAGGGTCCATCCGGAGCCGACGGAGCGGGAGAGATCCGCGAAGACCTCCGGCAGGGAGTAGAAGGTGGCGGTGAGCGCGGCGGTGCTCACGGCGATGCCGAGCTCGAGCGACGCGAAGATCAGGAGGGGCCGGGGAAGCCGGTCGTAGATCCGGTGGTACAGCCAGGCCCCCAGCCCCATGCCGCCCATGAACGAGGCCACCACGGTGGCGGCGGCGAAGGTGGTCCCGCCGAAGGTGAGCGAGAGCATCCGCGCCCACGCGATCTGGTAGACGAGCGCCGCGACCCCCGACAGGAAGGTGAGCAGGTACAGGGCTCCCACGGACGAGCGGGCGGCGCGCGATGCGGGGGGAGAGGCTGCGAGGGGGGATGCTGCGGGTTCCGGACGGGCCGGAGGGTTCATGCGCGGGCTCCTGGACTGCGGACAGCCCGCAACTTACAGGGAAACCGCCGAGGCGCGCCATACGCTGGCGGCCCGAATGTCGGTGACGCGCGCGGGGCTCGGTCGGCTCAGCGGGTGCGCTGGGGAGGCTGGGGACCGGGAACCTCGACCGTTTCCTCGACGCGGACCGCGCTGGCCTCGTCGATGAGCAAGAGCATCTCGGCCATCTCGGCCACCATACGGCCCGGGCCCATGAGCAGGACCGAGTGGTCACCGACGGCGATCATGTTCTGGGTGTTCTGGTCGGTGAACATCGTCCGCATCGAGGTCGAGATCTGACGGACCTCCGTGTTGGGCAGGTGGACCGTTGTCAGGATGAGGAGGGCCGGGTGGTCCTTGTACTTCGGAAGGTCCTCCGGCGTCACCTTCGTCCAGCTCTTGTGAGGCGATCCCGATCGTCCCCCCGCTTGCAGCGCGTGGACGGTGAGCATGGGCACCTTGCCGCCCTTGGCCGGAGTGATGAAGGCGTAGTGGTGCGCGAGAATGCTCTCCACGAAGGGATACACCTCCTCCACTGGTACCTGCGTGCCCGTGAGCAGGGATACCTGGATTCCCCTCAGATGCGTCACCGCTTCCCGGGTCATCAGGAGCTTCTGCCCCGTGCAGTCCGCGAACTCCTCGAGCAGGTCGAGGAGCGACGGGTCGTTCTCCGCGTCGCCCGGCACCACCAAAGTCCGGGTCGCGGGGGGAAGAATGTCGTCGCCGGCGGTGGCGGTCGTGTTCTCGGCGGGAAGCGGGGCCATGCACCCGAGCAGGAGCACGGCGGCAAGAGCGAGCTTCGTTTTCATGGTCGGAACCTCCAAGACGGATACGCGGGAGCGCGCCCAGGGTAACCGAACCCCGGGCGCGCGCTGAGGATCTCCCCGGCTCAGCCCCCCTGGGGAGGCCGGCCGCCGGGCTGGCCCTGTCCGCTCCGGGCCTTTCTCGCCTCGGCGTGGACCTTCTCGGACTCCTCGCACAGGCGGAGGAACTCGACGGTCTGGGCCACCGTCCGCCCCGAGCCCCGTACCAGGAGCGAGTGCTCGCCGATGGGAACGACGCTCCCCGTGAACGGATCCGAGAAGAGCACCCGCATCGAGGTGGACACCTGGCGCACGTCGAGACTGGGAAGATGGATCACGGTCTGGATGAACAGGGCGGGATGGTCCTCGAAGACGGACACCTCGTCCGCCGGGACCACCGTCCAGGCGATCGAGGCGCGCTGGTTCTGCGAGCCGCCGCGCTGCAGGAGAGCCGTCGGGTAGACCCCCAGCATCGGCACGCTCCCGCCCTTCACGGGGGCGATGTAGACCGAGTGGTGGGCGAGGATGCCCTCCACGAAGGGGTAGACCTCGGCCGCGGGCACCTCCGCGCCGGCGAGCAGGGGCAGGTGCTGGGTGGACAGGAGCTCCTCGGCGTCGCTGTCCATGAGGACCTCTTGTCCGGTGCACTTTCCGAGCTCGCGGAGGAGCTCGAGGAGCGTGGGCTGCTCTTCCACGTTGCCCGGCACCACGAGCGTGCGGATCGCGGGCGGCAGGACGTCCCCCTGGCCGGCGGCGGGCGCTGCGGAATCGAAGGGGACGAGGGCCAGGCCTCCGAGGAGGAGCGCGGTCGAGATGAGAATGTTGGCGTTCATGAGTCACTACCTCCGGGTTGGTGACGAATGGGTGAGGGCCGCGCGATCCGGCCTCCTTCGACGAGGAGGGAGCCGGGTTCTTCCCGTGCGGCCCCGCCCGGACCCGTTTCGGGCTCGTCCGCGGTTGCGGCGACGCGTCCGCGACGTAGAGTATTCGCCCCCTTTCCCGGTCCCGACGTCGCCGAAGAAGCGACTCGGGGACTCCGATTCCCATCCGAAACCCTCCCCGGAGGTCTCCCGTGAGCCAGGTCACCACCGAGCAGGTCCTCGACGCCCTGCGCACCGTCCAGGATCCCGATCTGAACCGCGACATCGTCAGCCTCGGCTTCATCACCCGCAACGAGGTGGAGGGCGGCACGGTCCGCGTCACCATCAACCTGACGACGCCCGCCTGTCCGATGAAAGCCCTGATGAAGGATCAGGCCGAGACGGCGATCCGGGCGATCCCCGGAGTGGAGACGGTCGAGATCGAGATGACCGCGGTGCCGACCGAGCCCGCGGGCCCCACGCGCGAGCTCGCGCCCGGCGTGAAGCACTTCGTCGCCGTCTCCAGCGGAAAGGGCGGCGTCGGCAAGAGCACGGTGACCGTCAACCTGGCCGTGGCCCTCGCGAAGACGGGCGCCCGGGTGGGCGTGCTCGACTGCGACGTCTACGGTCCGGACATCCCGATCATGATGGGGCTCGAGGGCGAGCCGGAGCAGGTGGGCCGCAAGCTCATCCCCAAGGAACGCCACGGCGTCAGGACGATGTCCATCGGCTTCCTCCTGCCTCCCGACCAGCCCGTCGTCTGGCGCGGTCCCATGATCCACCGGCTGATCGAGCAGTTCCTCGGCGACGTGGAATGGGGCGAGCTCGACTACCTCCTGGTCGACATGCCTCCCGGCACCGGCGACGCGCAGCTCTCGCTCGCCCAGATCGTTCCCCTCTCCGGGAGCGTCCTCGTCACGACCCCGCAGGCCGTCTCCACGTTCGACGTGAGCAAGGCGATCGGCATGTTCCGCGAGGTGAACGTGGACATGCTGGGGATCGTCGAGAACATGGCCGGCTACGTCGTGCGCGGCAACATCGAGGGCTGCCCCGCGGGCACGAAGATGAGCGTCGACACCGACGTCGGCCCCAAGGAGCTCGAGGTGGGCGAGAGCGGCTCCTTCGAGACGGTCGTGCACATCTTCGGAGAAGGCGGCGCCGACGTCTTGGCGGAGAAGTTCGGCTTCCCGGTTCTCGGCCGCATCCCGCTGAACCCCGCGGTGCGCGTGGGCGGCGACGGCGGCGATCCGATCACGGTCACCGATCCCGACTCCCCCCTCGCGAAGGCCTTCGAGGAGGCCGCGGGCCAGCTCGCGCGGCGCCTCTCGATCCAGGCCAGCAAAGAGCTGCCCATCCTTCAGTAGCGGGTCAGATCTCCTTGATCGCCGCGAGCACCGACCGCGTCGCGTGGCTGCGGTTCAGGGTGTAGAAGTGGATCCCCGGAACCCCGGCGTCGAGCAGGCGCCGGCACTGGCGGATCGCGTGCTCGATCCCGATCGCCATCACGATGGAGGGATCGTCCTCGTTGCGCTGCAGGCGATCGTACAGGTCCTCGGGAATCGTCGCGCCGCACATCTTCGTGAAGCGCTGGATCTGGGAGACGTTCGTGACCGGCATGATGCCGGGGATGATCGGCACCTCGATGCCCGCCGAGCGGGCGCGCTCGACGAAGCGGAAGTAGAACTCGTTGTCGAAGAAGAGCTGGGTGATCAGGAAGTCCGCCCCGCACTCGACCTTGTGGATCGTCCAGCGCAGGTCCGCCTCGGAATCCGGCGACTCGGGATGGGCCTCCGGGTAGCACGCCGCGCCGACCCCCACCTCGTAGTTGTCACGGAGGAAGGCCACGAGCTCGCTCGCGTGCGTGAAGCCGCCCTCGGTCGGCACGAACTCCGCCTGGTTCTTGGGGGGATCCCCGCGTAGCGCCAGCACGTTCCGGATGCCTCGACCCACGAGCCGGTCGAGCACCTGTCGCGTCTCCTCCACCGTGTGCCCCACGCAGGTGACGTGGGCGAGAGCGGTGGTCGCCAGGTCGCTCTGGATCCGCGACACGAGCTCCAGGGTCCTGCCCCGGGTCGAGCCGCCCGCTCCGTAGGTCACGGAGACGAAGTCGGGGGCGAGCATCTCCCGGAGGTCGGCCACCGTGTTCTTCAGGTTCTGGGCGGCACCGTCCGTCGTGGGAGGAAAGAACTCGAAGCTGAAGACCGGACGTCCGCCTCGATACAGCTTCTCGATTCTCATTGTTGCTCCGCGGTCTCCTCGACTGGTCGGCAGTCCCCCGCCGAGGAATGAAGTCTACTCCGGCGAAGGGGAAGAGGAAGAGGGGTGCCCTCCTCCTTCGCGTGGCGATCCGGCCACCAGCTCCGGCCAGGTCTCCCGCACGGAGGACACGACGAGGTCCGCGATTCGCTCGACGTCCTCGGGTCCGGGCGCCGGCGGGATCCCCTCCTCGACGACGCCCGCCGTCCAGTCGGGGTGGATGACCTGCGCCGCGTGCCGGGTCACCTCGGGGTGGTCCAGGATCACGCCCCGCAGGACCTCGACGTGCTCGGGCTCGAAGTGCGCGTTCGCGAGCACGATCCGCCGGACTCCCTGCTCGGTGAGCGACTCGAAGACGTCCTCGAGGATGGCCCAGAGGGTGCCGGGGCGAAGCGAGATCCAGCCCGCGCGCTTGCCGACGAGGCGGGACAGCCCGTAGGCGAGCGGCGGAAGGACGACCGCGGTCACCCCGTCCCTGGCCAGCCGCTCGGCCGCGGCCCGGGAAATGGCGAGAGCCGCGCTCACCTTCGCATCGAGGGGATCCGGGACGCCCGGGGGCTCGGTGGCTCCGATCGGCTGAATGGCCACCGCGGCGTCGCCGAGCAGGCGCTCCGCGTCTGCGGGAGTGCACCCGGCGAGATCCGTCATGGCCCGTCCTCGCGCGGACTAGGCGAGGGCGCCGAGCGCGGAGCGGAACTCCTCCGCCGTCGCATACCGTTCCTTGCGGTCCGCGAGGCAGCCCCGAACGATGACGCGCTCGAGCTCTCGATCCACCTTGACCTTCGGCGCCCGCTTGCGGATGGAGGGCGGCTTCTTGTCGAGCTTGGCCTGGAAGACCTCGAGGAAGCTCTTGCCCGCCCAGGGCAGGGCGCCGCACACGCTCTCGAACAGGACCGTCGCCACGTTGTAGATGTCGGAGCGCATGTCGGGTGATTCTCCCCCGAACTGCTCGATGGGCGCATAGTACGGCGTGCCGATCAGGGCGGTCTTGTCCCCCAGCCCCTTGGCCGTCCACAGCCCGGGGGTAAGCCCGCCGTCGACGAGAACGACCTCCGCGCCGCCGTCGAGCAGGTGGATCGTGTACGGCTTGATGTCGCCGTGCACGAGGGAGCGGGAGTGGATCGCCACGAGCCCGTCGAGGGCGTGGCAGCCGATCCGGATCACCTCTTCCGGCGGAATCCGCTCCTCTCGGTTGAGCCGCTTGCGAAGCGACTCGCCCCGCGTGAGATCGGTGACCAGGGCGAGGCCCCCCGGACCGATCGAGAGGATGTTCCGCACGCGAAGCACGGCGTCGGAGGTCACCAGCTTCCACGGCGTGAGGATCGCCATGAACTCCTCGATCTGCTCGGGGATCTCGAACAGGCCCGCGGGGAAGAACTGCAGCTCGCAAGTCTCGCCGCTCTCCTGATCGACCACCTCGAAGGCGGCGGAAAGGCCCCCCTGGCGATGGGGCTTGACGATCCGGTACCGCCCCTTGATGACGGTGTCGGGAGTCAGGTCGTAGAGGGTCTTGACTTCGGAATCCATGACTTCGTCGTGGGGATGGAGCGGTGAGCGGGGGCTCTTGCCCCGCACGCGGGCGGTCGGAGAATCAGGGTAGCGAGGATGTGGAGCCGCGACAGTGGAAACGAAGGGGAATCCATACTCTCATGCGCGGATGAGAATCGGGTGGCTCGCGGCTCTCCTTCTGTGGACCATCGGCGCGGCGCCGGGGCACGGCGCCCCCGAGGACGGGGCGGAGGCGCCTCCCGGCCGCTGGTACGGGCAAGGCGGGTGCGCCGCGCGCACGGGGCGATCGGGCTCCGAGGCGCCGCGTCGCGATCCCGAGATCGCCTGGACTCTCTCGGTCCGGGGCACGATCGAGGCGGAGCCCCTTGTGTGGGACGGCCTCGTGGTGCTGAGCGCGCGCGAGGGCCCCTCGCGGCGCTCGGTGTACCTCGTCGACCTCGCCACGGGGCAGCGCGTCACGCGGCAGATCTTGCCCGCGACCACTCCTCTGGCTCCCGCGATCTGGGACGACCGCATCGCGCTTCGGACCGTCCCGAATCGGATCGACGTCTTCTCCGTTCGCGCTCACCGCCTGCAAACCCACCGCACGATCGAGGCGAAGGAGACGATCTCCGAGCCGCTGCTGTTCGACGACGAGCTCTACGTCCGGAGGGACGATGCCCTGGCTCGATACGACCTCGACCTGCGCGAGCCCGTATGGGAGTCGCGGCTCGAGGGCGTCTTCCGCGGCGCCCCCGTCCTGCGCGGCGATCGCGTGTACGCGGCGTGGTACGACGAGCCGGGCAACGTCCGCCTCGCGTCCCTGCGTCGCGCGGACGGAGAGGCCGTGGACGACACGCTCCTGGGGCATCACGGTGGCGAGATCCCCGACGCGGGCGTCGCGCTCGATCTCGTCGCGCTCGACTCGTGCGTGATTGCGCGCCTCCCCCTGCCGGCGGAGTCGACGTCGGGCCGGGTCTTCCCCGTCGCGCGCGTTTCCCACGCGGACGGAGGATTCCCCGACCAGGAACCGGCCACGCTTCACGCGTTCGTCTTCGATCCCGTCTCGTGGGGGGAGGGCTGGACCGCGCTGGACGAGCACGCGGAGCACGGACGACGCTGGCTCTGGGCACCGTCCGTGGTGGAGGACGGCCGCGCCCCGGTGCTCGCCAACTCGGAGATACACGCGCGGCTGCTCGAGGCGACGGCCCCGCCCGGCTCCACGGGCGACGTCCTGTTCCTGCACGACTGCGCGGTGGACGTCGCGACCTGGCGGATCCACTGGCGCTCGTCGCACGCTCCGCTCCTGCGGCCCGTTCCGTTCGACGGCGGGCTGCTCGTCGTCACCGCGCCGGGCACGGTCGTGGCCCTGCGCGCCCCTCCTCGCCCCCGGACGGCGTCGGAGGCGCGCGCGAGGGACGCGGTGGACGTGATGGAGTCCAGGATCGGCGTGGGCTACGCGGCCCTGGCCATGAAGGCGCTGCGCACGAACGATGCGGAGCTCTCCCGGAGGCTGCTCGACGAAGCCCTCGCGCGGGGAGTGCACGAGCGGTCGGTCGTGCGGGCCAGGGACGGGCTCGCTCGCCTCCGGAGCACGGAGCCCGCGCTCCCGCCGGACGTGCGCCGGGTACTGGCCGTTCTCGAGGAGGAGCGGGGCATGCTCGCGCGGGAACGGCGGGGCTTGCTGCGGCAGGCCCGGGAATCGCCCGACGACCTCTTCCGCCGCCGCATCGTTCGCGCTCTCCTCGAGCAAACCCCGGCGTGGAGCGACGCGGTCGATGCCGTCCGCGATCTCGTGCCGCCCGAGGCTCCGCGCGGCGAGACCTTCGACGCCGAGAGCTGGCTCGACTTCCTCGACGCCCACGCCGCCACTCCGGTGAGCTTCGTCGCTCCTCCCGCGGACGGGGAGCGCGCCGTAGGACGGGACGCCGAGCTGCTCGCGCGGGAGGCGCGGGAGTGGCGCGGCGACGTCTCCGGGTACCGCACCGATCGGCTGTTCGTCGTGGCCCCTCCCGGAAGGCCCGGGGCGGTGGCCTCGGCGCTCGAGATGGGAGAGCTCGTGTGCGACGTGCTCGAGGAGATGTTCGACGCGGGAGACGGGTCCTCCGCCGATCCGCTGGCGCTCCTGCTCTACGAGACGAAGGACGAGTACATCGCGCAGAGCCAGCGGAGCGGAAGCCATCCGGAGATCGCGCGGGGCTGGACCGCCGGTCACTACGCGGGTGACGAAGGGCTCTCGCGGATGTTCGTGCCGGAGGTCGACGACGAGTACGAGATCCTCGTCGACGTCTATGCCCACGAGCTGACTCACCACTGGCTCGATCGCCGCGCCCCCTTCGGTCCGGCGAGAGCGGGGGTCGACGCGCCCGGTTACTGGATCGCGGAGGGCTTCGCCACGTTCGTCGAGGAGCTCTCCTTCGATCTCGCCGCCCGGACGTGGAGCGCGGAGAATCGCCGCGCCCCCAGCCTCGACGTCGTGGCGAACGCGCGACCCGACCAGCTCGTCCCCTGGAAACGGCTCTTCGCTCTTTCCAGGGACGGCTTCGGAGCGATGTCGAACGACGCGGATCGCCCCATACCGCGCACGTGGCAGCTCGGGGTGCTCATCGACCGGAGCGAGATCGATCTCTTCTACGCACAGGCCGCCGCCGCCTGTCACTTCCTGTACGGGGGTGAGAGCGGCCGGCACCGCGCGGCGCTCCTCGACTTCGTGCGCACGTGGTACGAGGCCGACGGGGACGGGCTTGCCACGCACGACGCCTTCGGTCTCACCCCCCGAGAGCTCGGAGAGCGGATCGTCGCCTTCGCGAGGGAACATCGGTAGGCGCGCGGTCTGGACGGTATCGCCGGTTCGCGGTAGCGTGGCTGGAGCTCCGGACAAGACGCGCAGGGAGAACGGGATCATGACCAACCACACGATTCCCTTTCGATGGCTGGCATTCCTCGTGGGCGCGATTCTCGGCACGTGTGCCGGGTGCGTCGGACCGGCGGACCGGTACGAGGATCTCGCGACGCTCGAGCAGGACTATCGCCGGCTCCCGATGGAGGCGAGACGCCTGACCGGGCCACTCTTCTGGCTGCACGGCGACGAGAGTCCACGGTTGCTCCGGACCTACGTCGAGAAGGTCGCCGAGGGGGGCAACGGCTGCTTCACGGCGGAGTCGCGCCCGCACGTCGACTGGCTCGGTCCGGGCTGGTACCGGGACCTGGGCATCTGCCTGGATGCGGCGAAGCGCCACGACCTCGAGCTGTGGATCTTCGACGAGCGCTGGTGGCCGAGCGGCGAGGTAGCGGGGCAGGTCCCGCCGCGCCACGGCAGCAAGTTCATGGAAGCGTCGTCCACCGACGCGACCGGCCTCGCGGAGACGACGCTCGACGTGGACGCGGAGCGGCTGATCGCGGTGATCGCGGGCCGGGACACCGGCGACGGGATCGACCGCGGCAGCCTCGTCGACCTGACCGGTCGCGTCCGTGACGGCCGTCTCGTCTGGAGCGCGCCGGGCGACGACTGGAAGGTGATGGTCTTCACGTGGCGGTTCAGCGAGGGGCGTCACAGCGGCCCGCTCGTCGACGGCGCCAGCCGCGACGCGGTGGACTGGTACGTCGACACCGTCTACCAGCCGCACTTCGACCACTTCGGAAGCGACTTCGGAGAGACGATCAAGGGCTACTTCTACGACGAGCCGGAGACCCACGGCGACTGGGGCACCGAGGTGATCCCCATGCTCGAGGAGCGCGGCGTCGACTGGAAGGCAGCGCTGGTCGCGTGGAAGCTCCAGCTCGCGGGCGAGGACCAGGTCGCCGCGAAGTACCAGTACCAGGACGCGTTCGCCGAGGCGTGGGGGCGGACGCTGTACGGCGGGATCGAGCGCTGGTGCCGGGAGCACCGCGTCGAGTCCATCGGCCACTTCCTGGAGCACGGGCGCGGCTACCTGAATCCCCGCATCTGCGCGGGCAACATGTTCCAGCTCCAGAAGTACAGCAGCCTGGGCGGAATCGA
The DNA here is from genome assembly GCA_964428225.1 of uncultured Planctomycetaceae bacterium. Classification (GTDB taxonomy): domain Bacteria; phylum Planctomycetota; class UBA1135; order UBA1135; genus JBFMCU01. The sequence goes on along the minus strand of CAYRXS010000094.1, from coordinate 5,082 downwards.
CGCGGTGTTCGACCAGTTCGTGATGGGCGAGCGTGTCGCCCGGGATCACCCGACGTGGCAGACGCCCAAGCTCGGCAGCTCGATCTCGCACGCCTACGGCCGGCGAGACGATCTCGCGATGGTGGAGATCTTCGGAGCCCGGGGCCAGGACCTGACCTACCGGGAGATGAAGTGGTGGACGGACCACATGCAGGTGTCCGGCATCAACTTCCACATCCCGCACGCCTTCAATCCACGCTCGCCCCACGACCGCGACTGCCCGCCGTACTTCTACAACAACGGCTACGAGCCGCGCTGGCCGCTGTATCGCGTGTACGCCGACTACACCTCGCGCCTGAGCCTGATGCTGAGCGGCGGGCGCCACATCTGCCCCGTGGCCTTCCTGTTCCTCGGCAACAGCTACCACGTCGGAGAGGCCCTCCCCCCCGAGGAGATGACGACCGCGCTGCAGGACGCCCTGTTCGATTGCGACTGGCTGCCCTACGACGTGTTCGAGGACGACATGCGGATCCGGGGCTCGGAGCTGCGCCTGCGCGACGAACGCTACCGCGTGCTCGTCGTGCCCGCGGTCGAGGTGATCCCCCACGGAACCCTCGTCAAGATCGCGTCGTTCCTGGACGCGGGGGGCGTGGTGATCGGCTACGGCATGCTGCCGAGCAAGTCCGCCACGCTCGGAAAGACGTCGGAGGACGTGCTCGCGGAGCGGAAGGCGATCTGGGGCGACGTCGACCAGCCGTCGCTCGACGTCTGCCGGACGACCGCGGCCGGAGGTCGTTCCTACTTCCTTCCCGCCGAGCCCACCATCGCGCAGCTCCGCCAGGTGCTGATTGGGGACGCGGGTATCCACCCGACCCTGGAGGTGCTCGCCGGCGACACGGAGGGCCTGCTCCACGTGCTCCATCGGGTCAAGGCCGGTCGCGACGTGTTCTTCGTCTGCAATCAGCAGCACGAGGGTCCGGCGAAGCGATTCGAGCTTCGCGCGAAGGCGCGCGGCGTGCCCGAGCGCTGGGACGTGGTCCGCGACGAGAGCACCGCGCTTCCGTTCCGAGACGTCGACGATGGTCGCGTCGAGCTCGCGTTGACGCTCGAGCCCCTGGAGAGCGCGCTGATCGTCTTCCAGACCGACGACCGGGATCTCCCCGCCCGCATCGACGCCGGCACCCGGCCGGCGCGCGACGCGCTCCTCGTGAGGCGGACGTCGAATCCGCCTCCGGAGCCCGCGCCGGAGGAGGAGGAGTCGATCTTCGAGCGCGCACCCTGGATCTGGTTCTCCGGGGACGGTGCGGACGTTCTCCCGTGCACGCGCTACTTCCGCGGGACGCTGCTCGTCGAGCCCGACCGAGAGATCGCCGAGGCGTCCCTCGACATCACCGTCGACAACGACTACGTCCTGTACCTCAACGGCGAGGAGGTCGACCGCGGAACGGGGGGCTACGACGACTGGCGGCGCGCCCGGTTCGTCGACCTGACGAAGCGCCTGAGGCCGGGCACGAACCACCTCGCCATCGCCGCGACGAACTTCGGAGACGGTCCCAATCCCGCGGGGGTGATCGTACGCCACGTCGTTCGGTACGGCGACGGCACGTCCACGACCGGGTTCGCCGACGCCGACTGGCGCGCGACGGATCGCGAGGTGGACGGCTGGCAGCTCGAGGAGCTCTCCGACGACGCGTGGCCCCGGGCCGTGGAGGTGGGACGCTACGGCGCGTCTCCCTGGGGTCGATTCGCGGAGGGCGACACGTGGGCCACGCTCTCTCCGGTCGAGCCCGATCCGTTCGTCGGCCGCTTCACGCTTCCCGAGGAGTGGATCGAGAGCGGCCTGCGCCTGGTGCTGGAGGCGGACGGGCTGGACCTCGGGGCCGCGGCGTTGGAGCTCAACGGCGAGTACGCGGGGGGATTCATCGGCGCACCCTTCCGGCTCGTGGTGACGGACCGCGTCCGGGCCGGGACGAACTCCGTCAGGATCGAGCCCCGCGCGCCGACCGCGGTGCGGATCGTCGCCTATCGCTGAGCTTCACCCCCCGCTCTCGAACGACCGCGGCCCCCGGGGTAGGATGCCCGCCGTACGTCGACCCCCGGAGAAGGAACCCATCGACCATGAAGAAGCTCATCGCCATCTTCGCCCTGTCCCCGCTGCTTCTCTTCGGCTGCTCCTCCGACAAGGAGCCCGCCGCCGAGCCCGAGAACGCCGACATGCCCGCGGACCAGCCCGCGGAGGCCGTGGCCGCGGAATACGATGCGATCTGCGGCTGCTCCCTCGACGGCGTCGGGGTTTGCGGCAACTACGTCGAGATCGACGGCGAGCACGTCGTCCTGGAGCATCCGGACCTCGGCGTGATGGAGTTCTGCGAGGACAAGGAGAAGGGCGCCCGGATCAAGATCGCGGGAGCCATGGCGGACGGCAAGTTCGTCGCCACCCACTACGAGCGCGTCGACTGAGCCGGCGCCGGCGGAAGCGTGGCGACGCGCCGACGGATGGGTCGAAGCCTTCGCCCGCGCGGGAGACGTCCCTCTGTTCGTCAGCATCGATCTGGACGGGCTCGCCGCGCGCCTCGGGAAAGAAGGGGAGTGACCGGGACACCTCGGGCTCGAAAAGAGGGAACATATCCGGGAAGCGAAACCCCAAGGAGAAGGCAGATGGCCGATTTCAAGGAGCAGGTTGCCGCCGGCATCCCCACGACGATTCCCGCGATGCCGGAGGAGGAGCCCGGGATCAACCACGCGCCGGCCCGGCCGATGTTGCTGAACGACCGGGAGAAGGCCCTCGCGGTCAAGAACGCGCTGCGCTACTTCCCCGAGGAGATGCACGCCGAGCTCGCGCCCGAGTTCGCGGAGGAGCTGGCGCGCGACGGTCGGATCTACATGCGGCGCTTCCGCCCGACCTACGAGATGAGGGCGCGCCCGATCTCCGAGTATCCGGGCAAGTGCGAGCAGGCCCGGGCGATCATGGTGATGATCCAGAACAACCTGGACCGCCGCGTCGCCCAGCACCCCTACGAGCTGATCACCTACGGAGGCAACGGGACCGTGTTCCAGAACTGGGCGCAGTACCTGCTGACGATGCGGTACCTCGCCGAAATGACCGACGAGCAGACCCTGGTGATGTACTCGGGGCATCCGCTCGGCCTGTTCCCGTCCCACCCGGAGGCGCCGCGGGTGGTGGTGACCAACGGCATGGTCATCCCCAACTACTCCGGACAGGACGACTACACCCGCATGGCCGCCCTGGGCGTCACGTCCTATGGCCAGATGACCGCGGGTAGCTTCATGTACATCGGCCCCCAGGGGATCGTGCACGGTACGACGATCACCTTGCTCAACGCGGGACGGCGCTATCTCGGCCTCGAACCCGGACGGGGGCTCGAGGGCAAGGTGTACGTCACGTCGGGTCTCGGCGGGATGAGCGGGGCTCAGGCCAAGGCGACGGTGATCGCGGGGGGCATCGGCGTGATCGCGGAGATCAATCCCAAGGCTCTGAAGACGCGGCACGAGCAGGGCTGGCTCGACGAGTACGAGGAGGACCTCGACGCGCTGCTGCGCCGGATCGAACGAGCGCGAGCGGAGGAGAAGCCGGTCTCGCTCGGCTACCTCGGGAACGTGGTCGATCTGTGGGAGCGGCTCGCGCAGTCGGATCTCACCGTGGAGCTCGGAAGCGATCAGACGTCCCTCCACAACCCGTTCCTCGGGGGCTACTACCCCGCAGGGCTCTCGTTCGATGAGGCGAACCGGATGATGGTCGACGACGTCTCCGGGTTCCGGGAGCTCGTGTACGAATCGCTTCGCCGGCAGGTGAAGGCCATCAACGCCGTTCACGGGCGCGGCATGCACTTCTGGGATTACGGGAACGCGTTCCTGCTCGAGGCGTCGCGCGCCGAGGCGCCCGGGATCCTCGAGCCGGACGGCTCCTTCGCTTACCCGTCGTACGTCGAGGACATCATGGGGCCCATGTGCTTCGACTATGGCTTCGGCCCGTTCCGGTGGGTTTGCACCTCCAGCGATCCCGAGGATCTCGCCCGGACGGACCGCATGGCCGCGGACGTCCTCGAGCGAATGGCCGGGGAGTCGGACGACGAGATCAAGCAGCAGATGCTCGACAACGTGCGCTGGATCCGGGAGGCGGCGAAGAACGAGCTGGTGGTCGGCTCCCAGGCCCGGATCCTCTATGCGGATCGTCAGGGTCGGATCGACGTCGCCCTCGCCTTCAACCGGGCGATCGCGGAGGGAAGCGTGACCGCCCCTGTGGTGCTCGGTCGCGATCATCACGACGTGTCCGGCACCGACTCTCCCTACCGCGAGACCGCCAACATCCGCGACGGCTCGATGTTCTGTGCGGACATGGCGGTGCAGAACTTCGTCGGCGATTCGTTCCGGGGAGCCACGTGGATCTCCCTGCACAACGGCGGCGGCGTGGGATGGGGAGAGGTGGTGAACGGGGGATTCGGCCTGGTGCTCGACGGCTCCCCCGAGGCGGCGAGAAGAGCCGAGCGGATGCTCTCCTGGGACGTCTCCAACGGCCTGGCGCGCCGAGCGTGGGCGGGCAACGACGGAGCCGTCTACGCGGCGCACAAGGCGATGGGTGCCGAGCCGGGGATGAACGTCACCCTGCCCACGCCGGCGCGGGATGATCTCGTCTCGGCGGCCGTGAGGGCGGCGTTCGAGTAGATCCGGGAAGCGAGTGGTTCAGGCTCGCCCCGCGCGGGAAGCATCGGCCTCGACCTCGTCGAAGACCGGCATCTCCAGGTTGCACTGCTTCAGGAAGGAGCTGATCTCGGTGAGGAACGCAGTGCGCATCTCCTCCGAGGTCTGCGAGCGGATGCCGAGCTCGACGGCGCGGCGGTCCGCGGTCGTTCCCGAGCGCCCGAAGGCGGGGGCGGCGATCCCCACCCAGCGGTTCAGGTACTGCTGGGCCTGCGGTCGGTTCGGAGAATCGGTGGCGAACTCGACGAACCGGAGGGGCTCGGGCCGCCCCTGCGACGCATCGACGTAGGTGCGAGCGATGGCGGCATACTCCGGGAGCGCGCACTCGACGTAGCTCCTCATCGCCACCGTTTCTCCGAACCGACCGCAGGCCCAGCAGTACCT
>CAYRXS010000093.1:0-22960 GCA_964428225.1 uncultured Planctomycetaceae bacterium | reverse complement strand
GCAAGAGCGGGTCGAAGGGCTTCCACTTCGACATGCCGCTGAAGATCGAGCCGGATTCGATCGGCGAAGGTTGGCGGTAGGCTCTCGCAAAGGCGCGAAGGCGCCAAGGAGAGCGGGAGAGGGAATCTCTCGCTCTCTAGCCCAGCCCCTCCAGGTTGCGCCGCAGCAGCTCGAGCTCGCTCTTCATCTCGGCGCACCGCGCCCGCTCGGCCTTCACGACCTCGGGGGCAGCACCGCGCAGGAAGCCCTCGTTGGCGAGCTTCTTTTCCACGCCGCCCAGCCCCTTCTCGAGCTTGACCACGCGCCGCCCCAGCGTGTCCGCGAGGGCGCCGAGGTCGACGCTCTCGCCGAGGGGCACGAAGACCTCCATGCCCGCCGCAACGCCCACCGCGGAGGAGGGGGGTCGCACGGCGGACTCGTGGATCTCCAGCGTCTCGAGGAACGCGAGCGCGCGGGCGCGGGCGGCGCAGGTCTCGAGAATCGCCCGGTGCTCCGACGCGGGGGCGACCACCACCGCCGCGAGCGGCGTGCGATCCCCGATCGTGGTCAGGGCGCGAATGCTGCGCACCGCGCGCACGAGGTCCTGCAGGAGACCGATCTCGGCCTCCGCCGCCGCGTCGGTCCAGCTCGCGGGGAGCTCGGGCCAGGGGGCGGTGATCACCATCGACTCCGGAGCTCGATCGATCGCCTCGTGCAGCGCCTTCCACAGGACCTCCGTCTGGAAGGGCGTGAAGGGATGCAGGAGTCGGAGGATGGCGTCGAGGACGCGCACGAGCACTCCACGTGCCGCGCGGGCGGAGGGCGAGCCACCCTCGCCGAGGCGTGACTTCGCGAGCTCGAGGTACCAGTCGCAGAAGTCGTTCCAGACGAATCGGTACAGCGCGTGCGCCGCGTCGTTGAAGGCGTGGTTCTCGAGGGCGGAGGTCACCTCGTCGCGGATCGCGGACAGCCGGGAGAGCATCCAGCGATCCTCGAGAGCTTCGGGCGCCACTTCCTCCGGATCGTCGCGGGCTCCTTCGAGGTTCTGGAACACGAAGCGCGCCGCGTTCCAGACCTTGTTCGTGAACCGGCGGCCCATCTCGAAGCGATCCTCGGCCAGCTTGACGTCCTGTCCCTCGCGCGTGAGCAGAATCAGGGAGTAGCGCACGGCGTCCGCCCCGTATTGCTCGATCATGTCGAGCGGGTCGATGCCATTGCCCAGGCTCTTCGACATGCGCCGGCCCTTGGCATCGAGCACGGTGGCGTTGATGTAGCAGGTGGAGAACGGGCAGCGCTCCTCCATGGGCAGGTGATCGAGCAGCTCGTAGCCCGCCATGACCATGCGCGCCACCCACAGGTAGATGATCTCGCGCGCCGTCGTGAGGAGGTGCGTCGGGTAGAAGCGCTTCAGGTCGGCGGTCTGGTCCGGCCAACCGAGCGTGGCGAAGGGCCACAACCAGGAGGACGCCCACGTATCGAGCACGTCCTCGTCCTGGCGGACGATGGGCTTCCCGGTCTTGGGGTGCGTGGAGCCGATCTCCAGGTCCTCGCGCGAGGCGACGGGCACACCTTCCTCGTCGTACCACACGGGGATCCGGTGTCCCCACCAGAGCTGGCGTGAGACGCACCAGTCCTGCACGTTCTCGAGCCAGTCGAGGTAGACCTTGGTCCAGCGCTCCGGCTGGATGGAGAGCGCGCCGTTCTTCACGGCATCGATCGCGGGCCCGGCCAGCGGCTCCATCTTGACGAACCACTGCTCGGACACGAGGGGCTCGATCGGCGTGTCCGAGCGGTCGCTGATCGGGACGTTGTGCTGGTAGCCCTCCGTCTTCTCGAGCAGCCCGCGCTCCTCGAGCCCCTCGACGACGAGCTTGCGTGCCTCCTCGCGCGACTTGCCGGCAAACTCGCCGGCCTCCTCGCTCATCGTGCCGTCGAGGTTCAGGACGTTCACGATCGGAAGCCCGTGGCGAGCCCCCCGCTCGTAGTCCGCGGGATCGTGCCCCGGGGTCACCTTGACCGCCCCCGTGCCGAATGCCGGATCGACGGAGTCGTCGGCCACGATCGGGATCGCCCGGTCGACGAAGGGAAGGACGCAGCGCTTGCCGACGAGGTCGCGGTACCGCTCGTCGTCGGGATGGACCGCGACTCCCGTGTCTCCGAGCATGGTCTCGGGGCGGGTCGTGGCCACCGTGACGAAGGTCTCCTCGTCGCCCTCCACGGGATAGCGCATGTAGTAGAGATGCCCCTTCAGGGGCTTCATCAGCACCTCGTCGTCGGAGACGGCGGTGCTCAGCACGCAGTCCCAGTTGACGAGCCGCGCCCCGCGGTAGATCAGCCCCTTCTCCCACAGACGGACGAAGGCCTCGCGGACCGCGCGGGACATCTGCGGGTCGAGGGTGAAGCGGGTCCGCGTCCAGTCGCAGGAAGCGCCGAGGCGACGGAACTGCTCGAGGATCTTGTTCCCGTGCTCCTCCTTCCACTCCCAGACCTTCTCGAGGAACGCGTCGCGGCCGATCTCCTCCCGGGTCTTCCCCTCCTCGGCGTAGAGCTTTTTCTCCACGACGGCCTGGGTCGCGATCCCCGCGTGGTCGGTGCCCGGCAGCCACAGCGCGTCGCGCCCCCGCATGCGCTGGTAGCGCATCATGATGTCCTGGATCGTGCCGTTCAGCGCGTGCCCCACGTGCAGCGCCCCCGTCACGTTCGGCGGCGGGATCATGATCACGTAGCGCTCGGCGTCGCTCGTCTCCCGGGGCGTGAAGGCGCCGCTCTCCAGCCAGGCGGCGTAGACGTCTTCTTCGTGCGCGTGAGGGTCGTATCGTGAATCGAGGTTCATGGGCGCAACACTTCAACGCGCCGCGAGCGAGGGGTCAAGTCGCGTCGCGCCGCAACGCCTCTTCCGGCGGGGGTAGCGGGGTCCTCAGGACCCGCAGGGCCCTCGACGAGTCCAGCGACACGTCGGCGGCGCGGATCTCGGCCAGACCCGCCTCGGCGCGGGTGGCGGAATCGACCGTGTCCTCGCTCCCCGATCCCCGTTTCCGGGCGCGCAGGGTCTCCAACCCCAGCTCCAGGCGGGAGAGCCGCCGGGGCCCCGCGACGTGGAGCAGACCCTGGAGGGGCGAGGAGGCCGCCTCGACCGTCGCCCGCGCGGCGTCCGCGACGTCGAGCGGCGTCCGCCACTCGTCGCGGAAGAGCCGCGGTCTCTCCCCTCGTGCGACGGCGGCGAGCACGGAGTCCGAGGCCCCCAGCCCCTGCCCCGCGGAGTCGCCGTAGAGCAGGGGCAACCGGACGACGAGAGCCTCCGGGGCGCTCCGCCGGACGCGCCGCTCTCCCTCCGCCTTGGTGTGACCGTAGGCGTGCAGGGGACGGGGCGGATCCTCCTCGGTGTAGCGTTCCCCCCGCGGCGGCTCGCCGCCGAACACGAGGTCGGTGGAGACGAAGACGAGGCGAACGCCCTCCGCCGCGCACCATCGCGCGACTCGCTCGGGCAGCTCGGTGTTCAGGGTCTCCGCCTGTCCGGGGTCGTGCTCGCAGTCCGCCACGCGCGAGAGGGCCGCGGCGAGCAGGACAACGCGCGGACGCTCTCGATCGAGGAGACGGACCACCGCCTCCGGTCGTCGGGCGTCCGTCGCGCGGAGCGTCAGGCCTTCCCGGGGCCCCAGTCCGGGGATCGGGTCGGCGGCACGGCGCACCCCGAGCACGGGAGCGGTCCCCGCGGCGAGCGCCGCTCGGACCAGGTGCGGCCCCAGGAACCCGCCCGCCCCGAGGATCAAGGTGCCGCCGGCGTCGGACATGCTCCTTACTCTAGACCGGACCTCGGAGGGAGAGCGGGAGGGAGGAGAAAACTCTCGCAAAGCCGCCAGGGCGCAAAGGAGGTGGAGGAGAGCGGGAGGATTCTGTTCTTCTTCTTTGCGTCTTGGCGGCTTTGCGAGAGATTCTCTTCCGTCCGCTATGCTGTCGCCCCCGCATCCCCGGGAGCACGCCATGGGAACGCTCGATCCCCCCTCCGACACCGGCCTTCCCCGGGGGGCCTACCGGCGAGCCCTCGTGGTGGTCGACCCCGCCGCCGGCCGGGGCCTCGGCGAGAAGGCGGCGGGCGAGCTCGCGGAGGGCCTGAACAGAAGCGGGGTCTCGTCCGAGCTCTTCTCGACCAGCTCGCGGGGGGAGGCCGTCGCCCGGCTGCGCACGCTGGACCCCGACGTGGACCTCGTGGTCGCCGTGGGGGGCGACGGCACTCTCCGGGAGGTCCTCGACGGCCTGGCCGAGCCGGAGACGTGCGTGGGGGTCCTGCCCTTCGGCGGGGCGAACGTCCTCGCCGGAGAGCTCGGCCATCCGCGGGACGTCCACCACGCCCTCGAGATCCTGACGCGCCGGAAGGTCACCCCCATCGACGTGTCCCGGGTGAACGGCCGCCTGTCCTTCCTGACGACGGGGATCGGCTTCGACGCCATGGTCGTCCGCGAGGTCGAGGAGCGCAGGCACGGCCCGATCACCCGGCTCGACTACGTCGACGCCGTCGCCCGAACCCTCCTGCGCTACCGCCCGCCCCGCCTGACCGTCGAGCTGGACGGCGAGCGCCTCGCCGGCGAGTACGGCCAGGTCCTGGTGAGCAACCTCGGGAGCTACGCCGGCCTCCTGCACCTGGGCGACGGCGCCCGCCTCGACGACGGACGCTTCGAGGTCTTCCTGTTCCCCACCGCGAGTCGCCGGGAGCTCGCCGCCTTCTTCGTCCGGGGCCTCTTCCGGCGCCTGCCCGGGGGAGCCGTCGAGATGCGCCACGCCCGCCGCATCCGGGTCACCTCGGACGAGCCCGTGCCCTACCACGCGGACGGTGATCCCGGCGGCACGACCCCCGTCGAGATCGACGTCGCCCCGAACCAGTACCGCCTGGTGATTCCGTGATGACGCGTGCGAGAGGGGCCGGTAGACTCGCCTCATGACCCCTGCGCCCGATCGACCCACCGCCGAGGTCGCCGGCAAAAGGCTCGGCGGCGGCGAGCTGTTCGTGATCGCCGGACCCTGCGTGCTCGAGACGCGCGAGCTGGCCCTGTCGATCGCCGAGCGGCTGGCGGAGCTCGCCCGCGAGCGGGATCTGCCCCTCGTGTTCAAGTCCAGCTTCGACAAGGCCAACCGGACGTCCAGCTCCTCGGGGCGGGGTCCCGGCCTCGAGGAGGGGCTCGCCATCCTCGCGGAGGTGCGGTCCGAGTCCGGCCTGCCCGTGCTCACCGACGTGCACCTCCCCGAGCAGTGCGCGGCGGTGGCGGAGGTCGTGGACGTCCTGCAGATCCCCGCCTTCCTCTGCCGCCAGAGCGATCTCGTCACGGCCGCGGCGCGCACCGGACGCGCGGTCAACCTCAAGAAGGGGCAGTTCCTGGCCCCCTGGGACATGAAGCACGTGGCGGAGAAGTGCCACGCCGCCGGCAACCGCGACGTGCTGCTCACGGAGCGGGGCACGACCTTCGGCTACGGAAGGCTGGTGGTGGACATGAGCGGCTTCGAGGAGCTCTCGACCGCCGGCCACCCGGTCGTGTTCGACGCCACGCACTCGGTCCAGAGACCCGGGGGCGCGGACGGACGCACGGGGGGCGACCGCCGGCTGGCTCCCGTCCTCGCCCGGGCCGCGGTGGCCACGGGGAGCGTGGACGGGGTCTTCTTCGAGGTCCACCCCGATCCCGCGAGCTCCCCCTCGGACGCCGCGAACATGATCCGACTCGAAGACTTTTCCGAGGTCCTCGACGGAGTGCTCGCCGTTCATCGCGCGGTGCGCCGCGGCTGAGAAGGGTCTTCCGGCCTCCGTTCGACCGGTAAAAAGTTGCTCGGTTCGAGGACGCTCCCGAGGCGGTCTACTTGCTTTTTCCAAAGACGTAACTGCTTGTTTTGTAAGCCGTTGCGTCCACCAATAGGGCAACGAGAGACCTTTCGATCCGCCCCGTTTGCCTAATGCGATTTCCAAGGTATGGTTCCGGCGCTCCCGACGATGACACGACAAGGGCAAACCAGCCGAAAGGCTGGGGCGCAAAGCCACGGGCCCCTCGGGGCAGCCGAGCTACCGAACGTCGTCGCTCCACCCGGACGTCATCCGAGGGGCACCAGGGACCCGTACCCTGTACCAAGGAAGGACGCCGGGGTGTGCGAAGCCTCTCTTCCCATCCCGTCGGCTCCGAGCCCTCCGGGGCTCGGAGCAGGCGCCCTCCTGGTCTCGGTCGGCTCCCCCAGCGAACGCCAAGAGGATGTCGAGGAAGACAGAACACGAGACCCGGTTGTCGAGGCGGCAGTGCAGGAGTTCCATCTGCGCCTCCCCGGGGTCTGTCCGAGGCGGTATCGGCGTTCGCCCCTATCACTCTCCGGTCGCTCCCCCCGTGGAGACCCGGAGAGCTTTCGTGATCCGAAGGAACGGGGGAAGTTCTTGCGGCGAACACTCCCGGGCGTTTGGGGAAGCGCCCGGACGTCGGTCGGGCTCGGCTCTTCGGAGCTCCGTGCCCACCGCGTCCAGGGAGTGTCGGTACGGCGCGATCCTGTGGGGACAAGGCCGCGCCGTACTCGAAGGAGGGGAGATCGTGTCGACCGGTAGCCGGGGACCTATCGCGTCGGCCCTGTTCCCGCCTCTGCTCCTCTTGGGGAAGGGGAGCGTAACGATCGCGCCCGGCTAGCCCGGCGACGCGCTCGCGGTCCGCTTTCGAGCCGGACCCTGGCGGGACCTACGAGGGCACGGAGCCGCGCTTCGTGCCCTCGTCCTTTTTCTCGAGGGAGTTCACGCGGAAGCGGTCCTTGAGCCTCTCGATGAGCCGGGAGTGGATCTTGCAGACCCGGGACTCGGAGAGATTCATGAGCTCCCCGATCTCCCGCATCGGAAGCTCCTCCCAGTACTTCAGGTAGACGATCCGGTACTCCTGCTCGGAGAGGCGCTGGGCCACGAGCCGCAGGAGCTCGTCCCGGGTCAGCTTCTCTCCGGGCGACACGCCCCGCGGGTCGGGCACCACGTCGAGGCTGGACCCGACCGTCTCCTGGTTGGGGTGGAGAGGCATGGACCCGCTCGGCGCCTCGGGAAGGGCGACTCCGAACAGGAGGGCGTATTCCTGGGCGGTGAACCCGAGCTCGCGGGCGATCTCCTCGTCCTTGGGATCGCGGCCGAGCTCGGCGCGCAGGCGCTCGCGCGCCCTCTTGCGCATGGCCATCCGCTGCCGCCAGGGCCGCGGGAGCCAGTCCTGGGACCGCAGCTCGTCGAGGAGGGCGCCCCGGATGCGCATCTCCCCGTAGGCCTCGAAGCGGACGCTCCGATCGGGATCGAAGCTCGTGACCGCCGAGATCAAGCCCACGTTCGCCGCGGTCTCGAGATCGCCCCGATCGACGATGCGCGGCAGGCGGGCCGCGAAGCGTCCCACCATCCGTTGGACGAGAAACTGGTAGGACTCGACGAGTCGGTTGCGGCGGTCGTCGGTCGGCTCCTTCCAATACGCCTTCCAGAGCGACGTGGGACTTCGCCGTCTTCCGGACTTGCCGTTGATCTTTGGGGAGCCGTCGGCCAGGACGCCCATTCGTTCTTCCTGAGGAGGGGCGCGGACCTGCCCTCGTCGAGAACCGCCGAGGTGGCGCAACCAGGGGAGCTCGTTCGCACGCCTCGGGTTCTCTTGTTTTCAAATCGTGCAACGCGATGCAAGGCGATAGCCGGACGCCGCGACGCGCGCTCGAACGTCGCCGATCGAGCGCGCTCGAAGTCAACTCGCGCATTCGGCGCGCATTCGCGGAATGCAGAGCGAGTTCGCAAATGCGGACGACGCGAAAAACCGGGCAAACGGCGAGACAAAAAAAAGCGGAAAAAGTGGTCCAGATACGGACCTCGCGTCCCTCGTGATCGTCACTCGTCCGCGTCGTGCGGAGCGTGGTCCGGGGGGAATCCGAGACCGTCGAGCACCTCGCGCTCCACCTCGCGCATCCGACTTCGATCCTCGGGGGCGACGTCGTCGAGCCCGCACAGGTGCAGGACGCCGTGGACCACGTACAGGGCGAGCTCGCGCTCGAGGGGGATGCCTCTCTCCTCCGCCATCGCGCGGGCGCGGTCCACGCTCACGTAGAGCTCCCCGGCGGGGCCGACGTCGTCCTCCCCCAGATCGAGGCTGAGGACGTCGGTGGCCGTCGGGTCCCCGAGGAGGCGTCCGTGCAGCTCGGTGAGCCGCTCCTCGGTCACGAAGGTGACCTCCAGGGTGATTCCGGGGCGCTTTCCCCGCTCCAGGGCCGCCTGGACGATCCGCTCGACCTCCTCGTCGGCGAGGATCCGCGGGGTGTCGGCCCAGGCGATCTCGGTCATCCGCGGGAGCCCCCGCGGGCGGAGGCCGGGGCCTCGTAGGCCTTCACGATCTGCTCCACGAGGGGGTGGCGGACGATGTCCTTCGTGGAGAACTCGATCACCGCGATCCCCTCGAAGCCCCGCAGGCGCCGGAGGGCGTCGTCGAAGCCGTTCCGCCCCTTGCCCTCGAGGTCGGACTGGGTCGGATCGCCGGTCACCACCATCGTGGAGCTCTCTCCCAGGCGGGTGAGGAACATCTTCATCTGCCCGATGGTCGTGTTCTGGGCCTCGTCGAGCACCACGAACGCGCTCGAGAGGGTCCGGCCCCGCATGTAGGCCAGGGGAGCGAGCTCGATGACCCCGGCCTCCTCGAGGCGGTGCGTGTCCTCGAAGCCGATCAGCTCGTAGAGCGCGTCGTAGACCGGGCGCAGGTAGGGGTTGAGCTTCGCCTGGAGGTCGCCGGGGAGGAAGCCGAGGTGCTCGCCCGCCTCGACGACGGGGCGGCTGACGATGAGCCGGCGGCAGGTGCCCGCCCGCAGCGCCCGCACGGCCGCGGCCACCGCGAGGAAGGTCTTGCCCGTGCCCGCGACCCCGACCCCGAAGGTCAGGGTCTTCTCCTCCATCGCCTCGAGGTAGCGTTGCTGGTTCTTGCCTCGAGGCTCGACGGCGCGGGGGCGGACTCCGACTCGCGAGTCGGTACCGGAGCGAGCATCGAAGGCCGGTACGGCGCCCCCCGTCCCCGCCGGAGTCGAGGTGGCGAATCCCGAGGCGGCGGGGACCCGCGCCCCGGCGCTCTCCGAGGATCCGATCAGGATCTCCTCGACCTCACCGGGCTCGAGATCGCGCCCCTTGCGCATCTTGCCGAGCAGGTGCTCCACGCGACGCTTCGCCTCCGCGGCCTCGACCTCGTTCCCCTTGTTGCGCTGGTTGCCGCCCCGCGTGTAGATCTCGATGTCGAGGACCTGTCGCATCAGTTTCGCGTTGCGGTCGTAGGGCCCGAGGACCTGGATGGCCTCGTCGTGCGACCGCAGGGGAATCGTGATCTCGATCAAGGAAGAGCCTCCGTTCCAGGCGTTTGTACGCTACCCGAAGAGCGCGGGGAAGACGAGCAGAGCGACCGGCGTGGCCAGCAGCAAGCTGTCCACCACGTCCAGGATCCCGCCCGCCGGACCGACGAGGCCGCTCGAGTCCTTCACGCCGGAGTGGCGCTTCACCCAGCTCTCGGCCAGGTCGCCGGCCTGGGCGACGAGGTTGATCACGAGGCCGGCGAGGGCCGCGCCCGCCAGGCCGAGCGAGCCCGGCGCCAGCAGCCCGGTCGCGCCCACGAGCAGACCCGCGGCGGTGCCCCCGATCGCGGATCCCACGCACCCCGCGACCGTCTTGCCGGGGCTGAGGTTGGGGAAGGGGTGACGCTTGCCCAGCGACCGCCCGACGAAGTACCCGAAGACGTCCCCGATCTTGGCGAGCAGGATCAGGGCGCCGAGGCCGCGCGTCCCCCACTCCGCCTCGACGAGGATCAGGCCGAACAGCGGCGGCACCGACCACAGGGCGAGCAGGGCGGTGAATCCCGGCCGACGGGCCCCCGCGGGGGCGAGGACGAAGGCCGCGGCGAGGGACAGGACGCCCGCCAGCGCGTAGCCCGCGCCGAGCAACCGTCCCGGCGTGAGCCAGTCCGGCGGGGTGGCGAGCCCCACGGCGATCGGGAAGGAGGCGACGACGAGCGCCGCGGTCGCGAGACCGAGGGGGACGGCGAGGCGAAGGGGGCGCAGGGAGCCCATCCGGGCGAGCTCCCTCACGCCGAGGGCGCACAGGAGGGAGCCGACCGCCCAGGGCATCACCCCCGCGGGCAGGAGGCGATCCAGCACGAGGAGCAGGACCACGCCCACGGCCAGCGAGGCGCCGGTGACGGTACGCTTCAGGACGCGGGACATCGGAGCGCGGGAGTCAGGCCTGTCGCTCGGGGCGAGGATCCGGTTTGCGGGCGCGGTCGGCCTCCGGCGGAGGGACGTCGGTGATCAGGCCCCCGAACTTGCGGACGCGGCTCGCGTACTCCCGGAGCGCGGTCATGAGCTGGGGGCGCCGGAACTCGGGCCAGCAGACCGGCGAGACATGGATCTCGGAGTAGGAGATCTGCCAGAGCAGGAAGTTGGAGAGCCGCATCTCGCCCGCCGTCCGGATGAGGAGGTCGGGGTCGGGGGTCGTCGGATCGTAGAGGTAGTCGCGCAGGGTCTCGTCGCCGATCTCCGCAGGATCGAGCTTGCCCTGCTGCACGTCCTTCGCGAGAGCTTGCGCGGCATCCGCGAGCTCGGTGCGTCCTCCGTAGGAGAGCGCGAGTCGCAGGATCATGCCGGTGTTCTTCGCGGTGATCTGCTGGGTCATCCGCAGGGCGGCCAGCGAGTCGGCGGGGAGATCCTCGAGCCGGCCGATGCCCCGGAGCCGCACGTCGTTCTCCATGAGCGTCTCGCGCTCGGTGATCAGGAAGCGGCGCAGCAGCCGCATGAGGAACCGCACCTCGGTCGGAGGCCGCTTCCAGTTCTGCACGGAGAAGGCGTAGAGCGTGAGACTCTTCACCCCCATGCGCGCGCACTCGGTCGTGATCTCGCGAACGGAGGTGATGCCCTCGCGGTGGCCGAGCACGCGACGCATGCCTCGCTCGCTCGCCCATCGCCCGTTGCCATCCATGATGATGGCGATGTGTTCGGGGAAGGGACCGCCGAGGTCGGGGCGAACGGGAGTTTCCTTCACGCGACGCCCTACCGGATCCCGCGGGGGATCACCTGCTCTCGATCGGGTCCCACCGAGAGCATCACGATGGGAATGCCGCAGAGCTCTTCCAGCCGTTCCACGTAGTCCCTCGTGGCGCCCGGCAGGTCCTCGTACACCCGCATGTTGCTGATGTCGGTGTTCCAGCCGGGGCGCGTCTCCTTGACCACGTCGAGATCGCCCCACTCGGCCCGTGCCGCCGGGTACTCGTCGATGGTCTCTCCGTCGAGGCGATAGCCGGTGACGACCTTGACTTCCTCGAAGGCGGAGAGCACGTCGAGGTTGGTCACGACCAGCCCCGTCGCGCCGTTCAGATCGAGGGCGTAGCGCACGGCGACGGCGTCGAACCACCCGCAGCGGCGGGGGCGACCCGTGGTGGCTCCGTACTCGTTTCCCTCGGCCCGCAGCTTCTCGCCCTCCTCGCCGTGATCTTCCGAGGGGAACGGCCCCTCGCCCACGCGCGTGCAGTAGGCCTTGGCGATTCCGTAGGCGTCATCGATCCGGTTCGGCGGGAAGCCCGCGCCGGCGCCGATGCCGGCCACTCCGGTGTTCGAGGAGGTCACGTAGGGATACGTGCCGTGGTCGATGTCGAGCATCGTTCCCTGCGCTCCCTCGAACAGCACCTGGCGTCCGGAGGAGTAGGCCTTGCGGATGGCGGCTCCGGTATCCACGGCGAAGGGAGCGAGGCGTCGGCCGACCTCGACGTAGCGTTCGTACACCTCGTCGATGTGGAACGGCTCCTCGCCGTGCACGCGTTCGATGAGCGCGTTCTTCTCCAGCAGGGAGGAGGCGAGTCGCGTGCGGAAGCGATCCGCGTCGACGAGATCCACGATGCGTATTCCGGTCCGCGCCGCCTTGTCCGCGTACGCCGGGCCGATGCCCCGGCCGGTCGTGCCGATGCGACCGTCGCCCCGCCAGCGCTCGGCGAGCCCGTCGATCTTGCGGTGGAAGCCGAAGATCACGTGGGCCGAGGAGGAGAGGAGCAGTCGGTCGGGGGTCACCTCGATGCCGCGCGCGGCGAGCTCGTCGAGCTCCTCGAGCAGGACGAGCGGATCCACGGCGACGCCGCCGGCGATCACGTTGACCTTGCCGGTATGGAGGATGCCCGAGGGAACGAGGTGCAGGACGTGCTTGTCACCGTCGACCACCACGGTGTGGCCCGCGTTCGCGCCACCCTGGTAGCGCACGATCATGTCGGCTTCGCGCGCCAGGCGATCGATGATCTTGCCTTTGCCCTCGTCGCCCCACTGGGCGCCGAAGACGCTGAGGGAGGGCATGGATGGGGGAATGGTGAGGCGTTGCGGGGAGTCCCGAGCGGGAGCGGACTCGCCCGGGGACGCCCGGTTCGGGCGGGGAAACACCGATTGTCCCCGCCCCTTCCCGGAGGAACAAGCGCGGATTGGACAACGTCGCCCACCCGCCCCCCCCCGGAACCCACCCACCCTGGGGAGATCGCTCGGCGTCCGCCCCGGTTGCGCGGATTCTCTCGGTTCCTCCACCCGCTCTCCGCGGAGCTCCCGGGCGAGGAGTGCCGGCGCGAAAGAGGAGATGGGCCGGCGGTCCGGAGGATCTACTCCCCCGCCCCGAAGGCCCCTCCGCCCGGAGTCCCGATATCGAGCTCCGCGCCCTTCTCGACCCGCAGGGACGACTTGCCGGCCATCCGCCGCCAGGGAGCCCCGGCGCCGGGGCGCACGCGCGCGAGGCCCGGGCGGCCCCGACCGCCGCCGGCCAGGCCCCAGGGTCCGCTCGTCTGGCGCTCGGCCACCCAGGAGACCTGACAGGGCTCCAGGAAGAGCAGCCGCTTGGCGATCCCGTCGCCCCCGCGCGCCCGGCCTCGCCCGCCGGAGCCGCGACGCACCCCGCAGGACAGCACGCGGACCGGGTAGGCGGTCTCGAGCGCCTCCACCGGCGTGTTGCGGGTGTTCGTCATGTGGGTGTGCACGGCGTGGGCTCCCGGGCCCTCCGGACCGGCCCCCGCTCCCCCGGCGATCGTCTCGTAGTAGGCGAAGGGCTCCCGCCTCTCGCCGCGCCCCCCGCCGCCCCCGAAGGTCAGGTTGCTCATGGTCCCCGCGCTCGCGGCGGGGATCCGCTCGGGCAGGGCCGAGGCGAGGGCGCCGAGGATGACGTCCACGAGCCGCTGGCTCGTCTCGACGTTCCCCGCGGCCACCGGCGAGGGGTAGACGGCGTCGACGAGGGTTCCGGGCCGGGTGACGATCTCCACCGGCCGCAGGATGCCGTCGTTCGTGGGCGTGAAGGGAGGAAGCAGGGTGCGCAGCACGTAGAACACGGCCGACACGGTGACCGCCCGCGTCGCGTTCAGCGAGCTGCGAGGCGCGGCGTCTGTGTCCGAGAAATCGAAGCGGATCGAGCGACCGCGCTTCGTGACCACCAGCCGCAGCTTCGCGTGCTCGACGGATCCCGGAACGACCATGGTCTCCAGCTCGTCCTCGAACTCCCACCTTCCGTTCGGAAGCGCCGCGAGCAATTCGAGGGTCAGACGCTCGGTCCAGTCCATCAGCTCCCGGCCGTAGCGCCGCACCGTGCCGACGCCGTGCTCGCGAGCCATCTCGCACAGCCGCTTCTCCCCGATGCGGTTCGTGGACCACTGGGCGAGGAGGTCGCCCTCGCGCTCGTGCCGCACGCGCATGTTGGCGAGCAGGAGGGAGAAGAGCTCGCGATCCACCTCCCCCCCGCGAACGAGACGGATCGGGGGAATGCGAAGCCCCTCGCCGTGCACGTCGTCGGTCGGGGCCATGGATCCCGGCTCGGAGCCGCCGACGTCCGCGTGGTGGGCGCGGTTCGCGCAGTAGAAGTCGGGCCGGGAACGACCGGGCAGATACACCGGAGAGACCATCGTGAGGTCGGGGAGGTGCGTGCCGCCCGCATAGGGATCGTTGAGGACCACCGCGTCCCCGGGCTCCATCCGCGTGTGCTCGATGGCCGCGGCCACGCTCATCGGCGTCGAGCCCAGGTGCACCGGCAGGTGGGACGCCTGCCCGATCATCCGGCCGTCTCCGTCGAAGAGCGCGCAGGAGAAGTCGCGGCGCTCCCGGATGTTCGGCGAGAAGGAGGAGCGCATGAGCGCGGCGCCCATCTCCTCGGCCGCCGCGGCGAACAGGTGGTGGAAGACGTCCAGCCGGACGGGATCGGCACCCTTCTTCCTCTTGCCCCGCGTCATCGGCGCTCGTCGTCCTCGGGGAAGTCCTTCATCAGGATCGGCACGTAGTCCACGACCTCCCAGCGCTGCAGGGGCACGATCTCGATCGAGCCGTCCGAGCCCTGGCGCCGCCACACGACCGAGCGCACGGTGCGAACGATGCCCTCGCCCCGCTCCTCCTCCTCCTCGATGGCCAGGCGGCTCCCGCCGAGCTCGTACTCGGTCTCCTGCTCGCCGGTCAGCTTGCGCGCGGTCACGTAGATCGAGAAGACGTTCGACTGGACCGTGAGCAGGTTCTGCAGCTCGCCCTGGATGATCGGCTCGATCTCCGTCCAGCCGTCGATCTCCGCCAGCTCGTCGACGCTCTCGAAGATCTGGTAGATCACGTCGACGGGTTCGCCGTACTCGTCGAGGACCTCCTCCTCCGGCTGCTCCTCCTCCTCGTCGGGCTGGTTGCGGTACAGCAGCACGTCCTCCCAGAAGTTGTAGGGGAGGTCGCGATCGTCGAGCAGGCCCTTGAGCACCGCGAGGGGAGCCGTGTTCAGGTTGACCGCCACGCCGGAGGTCGATCCCGACGACGTGGAGCCGGTCGAGCCGCCGGTCTCGGTGGTCGTCGAGCCCGGGACTTCGGTGGTCGAGTCTCCCGCCGTTCCGGAATCGCGGCCGCCTGCGTCCGTGCCCTCGCCGGCGGTGGTCCCCGCGCCGCCGGTTCCCGAACCTCCGGTGCCGCTCACTCCACCGCCCCCCGCGCCGGCGTTCGGGGCGTTCTCCGCGGTGGTCAGCGAGGTCCACACGGTGAGGAAGTTGCCGAGCGAGTGGACGGGCATCCCCTGCTCGTCCCGGTAGTCGCGGAAGTGGTCCGCGGTGAAGACCTCGGAGTCCGCGGCCACGAACTCGCGCAGCGAGAGGGGCAGCCCCCAGTCCTCGTTGTCCTCGTCGTCGGAGAGCAGCTCCGTCCGGGGTAGGTACTGGTCCTCCCGACGGTTCATGTACTCGAGGATGACCTGGGCCATCTGCCGCGCCTGCGAGCCGTCGATCTCCGCGTCGGTCCCCTTGCGCGAGAACTCGAGGATCCGCACGAGCCGTTCGAACGCCTTGCCCGACTCGTCCTCGTCCTCGGTGAGCAGGGAGAGGATGTTGAACTTGCTGTCCTCGTCCTGAACGATCACCCGGAGACGGACTTCGTTGAGCTCCTCGGTCCGCACGGGTCGCGACCACCCGTCCCGCCGCGAATCGGTGGGGGGCTCCGCCTCTCCCCCCTCTCCCCCCGTGTCTCCGCCGAGGCCGGCCATCGCCTCTCCCATCCCGCCCAGCGGGTTGCCGGCGTCCCCCGCCGCGGCGGCGTCCTCCCCGTCGAGGCGCAGGTCCTCGTACACCTGCAGGAGGTACGACTCGGTGGAGAGGTCCATCGCCTTGATGGTCTCCTCGTTCCGGACGACCCGGGCGTCGGTCCCCGTGCTGATCGAGAGCTGGAAGGCGATCAGGAGCAGCACGAACAGGACCAGCAGCGCCATCATGAGCACCGCTCCCCGCCGGGGAGAGGGGGCGAGCGCGATCCGCTGGTGGCTCAGGAGCTGCATCGGGACATTCTACGACGCAGGGCGGCGTTCCTTCCCGTGAGAAGGCTCCCGAGGAGGATCAGAAATCGATGTCGAAGTCGCCGCGCTGCACGATCCGGGGGCTGATCGCGAAGATCACGTGCTCCTTCTCCCGCACGTCGAGCTTGTTGCGGAAGAACATCCCGATCAGGGGGATGTCGCCGACGATGGGGACCTTGCTCTGGACCTGCTGAAGGCGATCGATCGTCAACCCCCCGATCAGCAGGGTCTGCCCCGGCTCCATGGTGACGTGGGTCCGGGCGGAGCGCTTGGCGATGATCGGTGCCCCGATGGTGCCGGCCCCGGTCCCCACGACGAAGTCCTGGTAGCCCACCTGCTGGGAGACCTCGAGCTGGATGTCGAGGGCCAGGGTGTTGGCGCCCACGAGTCGGGGACAGATCATCAACCGAGGGCCGACCGACATGATGGCGAGCACCGTCTGCCAGTTGCCATCGGTCGTGATGTTCTTGACCTGCATGTACGGGATTTCTTTGATGCTCGAGAGGGTGGCGGTCCCCCCGGCGCGCACCACCGTCTTGGGCTTCGACTCGACCGAGACGTTCTGCCAGCTCTGAACGGCCTCGATGATCGCGTTGAAGGTCACGCCGTCCTGGAGCGCCCCCAGGGTCAGGAGCCCCTCCGTGATGCCTTCGGTGTTCGCCATGTTGAAGTCGAAGGCGCTGATGAAGTTCATCGAGCCGAACTCGAAGATCGGCAGCCCGGATACGGGCTTGATCCCGATGTCGGTCGTGTCGGTCTCGACGATCTCGATGATCTTCGCCTCGAGCTCGATCTGGGGCACGTGACCGTAGAGGTCGATGAACGTCTCGAAGCGTTCGAGCAGCTCCGGGATCGCGGTGACCACGAACAGGTCGCCGATGATCACCTCGCTGGGCAGCACGAGGGCGTCCCCACCGAGCGTCACGTAATTCTCCGAGTCCCAGCCCACCAGCTCCTCCCAGTACACGACCTGCGGGTCGTGCGCCCCGCGCTGGAACACACCGGGACTCCCTTCCACCTCGACGGCCGGGGGGCGCGGGCCGATCGGGAAGGGCTCGAGGGCGCCGATCAGCGCGAGGATCTTCTCTCCCTTCTTCGTCGGCAGGAAGTAGGGCTTCGTGACGAAGATGTTCCCGTCCGGATGCACGTGCACCTCGGCGCGCTCGCCGAAGCGGACGTAGGGATTCAGCTCGGAGACGTCCGGCGTATCCGGGGGTCCGGCGTCCGCCTGGAGCTGCTCGACGATCGCCGCCGCGAGCTCGGGGGGCGGGTCCGCGAGAGACTCGCCCATCGGCTCGGCCTCGCCGTCCCGGACCTCTCCCGTGACGGGCTGGGCGCCGCCTTCGGCGACCATCGCGCCGAACTCGGCCGCGCTGCCCTGGTACCCCTCCCGGGGGGCGACGCAGGCGGCGAGGGCCGCGACCGCGAGGAGAGCCACGACGCGCCCGGGGGAGAGCCCACCGGGCGGGGGGAAGGGTGTGCTCGGGTGGGACGACATTCTGGTGGCTCCTGGGGATGCGGCGGGTCAGCCGGATCCGCTCGTCACGGACGGCGCGGCGCGCGCCCCCGTGGCCCGGGGGAACCGGGGCTCCGATGCGCGGAAGGGGACGGTGGGGTGGTTCATCCCGACGTGAATGACTGGAGAGGCGGCAAAGCGCATCTCCCGGCCCGGCCCGGCGTCGAGGAGCAGGAGCGAAGAGGCACCGGGGCGAACCGGGCGCGGCTCAAGCCTCGTTCTTGATCGCCCCCAGGACTTCCAGGGTGACGTCGGGGATCGCGCGGCCATCCTTGTGGCGGATCGTCTTCCAGACCCCACAGTGGCCTCGCTTCGACCGTACGATCTCGCACTTCCGGTTGACCAGCGACGCGGCCTTCTGACGCAGGGCCTTGCCCTGAACCGAGTCCGGGTCGATCTTCTTCTTCTTCATCTCCTTGATCTGGGGCGTGGCGTCGAGCAGCGCGGAGTAGTCCACGACCGCCGGGTTCGACACCTTCCGCAGATCGGAGACGCCACAGATGCTGTCCCCGTCGAACGCGACCCACCCGTGGGAGAGGGCGTCCGCCGCGAGACCTGCCGGAACATCTGGAGCGGACGGCGAGCTGGCCCAGGCAAATCCCCCGAGCCCGACGCACATGGCCGCTATGATCAGACTTAGCTGATTCTTCATTTTTGCTGCGGTTGCATGGCCGCGACCGCAATGCGGCCGCGAGCGAGGACGGCTCCTCACTTTTCGGACAGAAACACGCTCGAAGGGATGGGGATCTGGAGAAAAGCCCGCAATATCGCGACGAACGGGGCAAGCCCGCCCCTGCTGCTCGGCGGCATATTCGGACGATGTAGCTTAGGCAACCTCTCCCGGGATCGGCAGACAATCCTCGGGAGCTCACCTAACCCCTTGTTCCACAAGAGGTTGCACCCCGCAAATGTGTTGCGGAAGCGTACCCCACAACCGGGGCGCCCGGCGGGAACCGGGCCCCGGATCGGCGTCGCGGGTCGCCCCGATCGGGCCGCGAGAGGCCCGGCCGGGGCGCTCCGGGAGGATCAGGCCTTCGCGAGGGCCTGGCGGTGGGAGAGCTTGACCTTGCCGCGGTCGTCGACGTTGATCACGACGACCTCGATCTCGTCGCCGATGGAGACGACGTCCTCGACACGGTCGACGTAGCCCTCGGCCAGCTCCGAGATGTGGCACATGCCCTCGGTGCCGGGGAGGATCTCGATGAAGGCGCCGAAGTCCTTCGTGCTCTTCACCGTCCCCGTGTAGCGGGCCCCGATCTTGGGGACCTCGGTCATCGCCTGGATCGTGTCGATGCAGGACTGCACGGCCGCGCTGTCGACGCCGGCCACGGTGACGTCGCCATCGTCGTTCAGGATGGCGATCTTCACCTTGAACTGCTCCTGCAGCGCCTTGATGGTCCGGCCGCCCGGTCCGATCAGGAAGCCGATCCGATCGCTCGGGATCTTGATCGACTCCATGCGCGGCGCGTAGGGCGAGATGGTGCTCGACGGCGCCGGTACGGCCTCCAGCATCTTCTTCAGAATGTGGACGCGGCCGTCGCGGGCCTGGTTGAGGGCCGTCTCGAGCAACTCGCGCGTGACGCCCGAGACCTTGATGTCCATCTGCAGGGCGGTGAGGCCCAGGCCCGAGCCGGCGACCTTGAAGTCCATGTCGCCGTTGTGGTCTTCCGAGCCCAGGATGTCGGACAGGATCGCGGTGGTGTCGCCTTCCTGGACGAGACCCATCGCGATGCCCGCCACCGGCTGGGACAGGGGAACACCGGCGAGCATCATCGAGAGGCACCCGCCGCACACGGTGGCCATGGAGGAGGAGCCGTTCGACTCGAGGATCTCCGAGACCACCCGCAGCGTGTAGGGGAACTGCTCGCGGGGGGGCAGGACCGAGCCCAGGGCGCGCTCGGCGAGCATGCCGTGGCCGATCTCGCGCCGGCCGGGGCCCATGATCCGCCGCGTCTCGCCCACGCTGTAGGGCGGGAAGCTGTAGTGGAGGTAGAAGGTCTTGCGGTACTCCTCCTCGATGCCGTCGATGATCGCCTCGTCGTCGGGCGTGCCCAGGGTCGTGGAGACCAGGGCCTGCGTCTCGCCGCGGGTGAACAGAGCCGAGCCGTGGTGGCGCTTGATGAAGTTCGGCACGATCGTGATCTCGCGGATCTCGTCGTAGGCGCGCCCGTCCACGCGGCGGCCGGAGAGGATGATCTCCCGCTCCACCGAGCCGCTCAGGTCGTAGAGGAAGCCCTTGACCTTCTTGATCTCGGCCTTCAGCGCGAGGGGATCCTCGATGTGGCCGGTCAGGGCCTCGACGCACTCGCTCTTGACCGCGCCGATCGCGTCGGAGCGCTCGTGCTTGCCGGAGGTCTTCAGGGCGTCGCGCATGCGGTCGCGGTATTCCTCGACCTTCGCCTGGGTGTCGGTGTCGACCTCCGGCGCCGTGACCTCCATCTTCTCCTTGCCGGCCTTCTCGCGCAGCTCCTCGATGGCCTTGCAGAGCGTCTTCACGCAATCGTGGGCCATCTCGAGAGCGTCGAGCACCTCGGGTTCGGGGAGCTCCCGGGCGGAGGCCTCGACCATGCAGAGGGCTCCTTCGTGCCCCGCCACGACCAGGTCGAGGCGTGATTCCCCGCGCCGCTCGACGTCCGTGGGCATCGGAGCCAGCTTGCCGTCGAGGTGTCCGATCCGGACGGCGCCGAGGGCGCACTCGAACGGGATGTTGGAGATGTGGAGCGCCGCGAAGGACGCGATCATCGCCAGGATGTCCGACGACGTCTCGCCGTCGTAGCCGAAGACCCGGCTCATCACCTGGACCTCCTGGCGGAAGCCCTTCGGGAAAAGCGGACGGATCGAGCGGTCGATCATCCGCATGGTCAGGATCTCCTTCGTCGTGGGGCGCCCTTCGCGCTTGAAGAAGCCACCGGGGATCTTGCCCGCGGAGTCGGTCTTCTCGCGATAGTCGACGGTGAGGGGGAAGAAATCCAGGTCCTCACGCCCGGGCTCGGTGCAGGCCGCGGCGAAGCACTGCGTCTCCCCCATGGTGACCAGCACGCTTCCGTGGGCCTGTCGGGCCATCTGCCCGGTTTCCAGCGTCAGCGTCCGTCCCGCCAGCTCGCACTCGACGCGAGCGTAATTGTCATTCGTCATCGTTGTCCTCGTCGTGCAGACCCGTTGTCTGCGATCGCATCTCTTCTTACTTCTCTGTCTTCGATCCCTGCGTCATCCACCGTACGGACCGGTACAGCCGGTCAGTCTTCGGTGGGCTCGATCGCCCCGTCGTGGGAGGTGGCGTCGCACGTTCGTCAGCGGCGTAGACCCAGGCGTTTCAGGATGCCCCGGTAGCGTTGCGGATCACGCCGCCGCAGGTAACGCAGCAGCCTGCTGCGTTGCCCCACCATCATCAGGAGTCCCCGGCGGGACGCGTAGTCCTTGCGGTGCACCTTCAGGTGCTCGGTCAGGTTCTTGATGTGCTCGGTCAGGATCGCGATCTGGACTTCGGGAGAGCCGGTGTCGCCCTCTTGCGTTGCGTATTCCTGGAGCAGCTCCTTCTTGCGCTCGGCGGTAATGGCCATCGGTTCGGTTCCTCGGGTTTCGTGTTCTCCCCGGAGAGGGGAGCGCCAGCGTCGGTCGACTTGCCCCGGTCCCAGGGGAAGGTGCCCCGGAACGGAGGTGTGCCCCGGTACGACAGACGCCTCCCGGTGGAGGCTCGCGCCGAA
This sequence comes from uncultured Planctomycetaceae bacterium, assembly GCA_964428225.1. Classification (GTDB taxonomy): domain Bacteria; phylum Planctomycetota; class UBA1135; order UBA1135; genus JBFMCU01. The sequence goes on along the minus strand of CAYRXS010000093.1, from coordinate 1,962 downwards.
GCGCAGACCCGGGCGGCCGCATCCATTCCATGCCGCCCCACGGGGGTCTGGACCTGGCCGGGAGTCTAGCGGCTGATGCCCGGGGCACAACCCCCCGAGCCCCAGGAACCTCGCAGACGGCCTCACGTCGACCAGCGCGAGGACACCGCTCAGCGGCGAGCGTCAGCTCGTCCGCTGCAGCGGCGCCGAGCTGAGCCGCCCCGCCGGCTCAGCTCACCGATGGGCGGCCAGGGGATCCCTCTCGGGGAGGACGGCCAGGGCCTGGCGGGCGTATTCCTCGATCCCCCGGGCGATCAGCTCCTCGGAGGGGCCGTAGGGCGGGTGGCCCGTGATCACGCGCACCTCCCGGTCGATCTGGGCGCTCCAGAGCAGCGGGCCGGCGCTCGTTCCCCCCTGGAACAGGCGGAGCTCCGCTCCCACCTCGAGGATGCCGTGGCCGGACAGGGCCCCGGTGCTCCAGTGGTTCAGGGACACGACGAGGACGGCGTCCGGCGGGGTCTCGCCCCGGAACGAGGACTCCGTCCAGTGGGCGTCGACGAAGGCGAGGTCGAGGGGGCTGTACAGCCGGTCCACCAGGCCGTCGTGGAAGGCCTCGCGCAGGGCCTCCACGGGGAGATCCTCCAGCTCGGTCTGGTTGTGCACGGGCAGGACCGCGATGTCCCCGGGCTGGACCGAGGCGAGGCGATCGGGAGCCAGCATCTCGGTGCGGTCTCCGAAGACGGGCGTCGGGCCGTCGTTCAGGGCCTGGCAGGAGGCGAGGAGGGCGAAGGCGAGGAGCGCGGGACGCGGGAAGGACCGGCACGCCCGGACGGTTCGGTCAGCGAGGATTTCGAGCATCGGAGTGGATCTGGGTGTGGCGACCGGGGGTGAGCACAGCACGGAGGAGAGGGGAGCCGATTCTAGCCTCGCGAGGCGGCGACCAGAACCACGAGGTGGAGGAGATCGGAAGAGGGATCCTCTCGGGATCTCCGCCGCCCTCAGGGCTGCACCCAGGTGACCTCGGCCGATTCCGCGAAGAGCTCCTGCTCCCGGGGCATATCCGACCAGAGCAGGTCGCCCAGCGCGAAGCCCCGGAAGGACACCAGGCCCGCGGTGGCCTCGATCGGACCGTTCGCGAGGATCGCTCCCAATCCCTCGGTGAGGTCGGGGACGCGCACCGTCACGTCCGGCCCCGCCGCGTCCGGGGCGTCGGGACGCCAGATCGTCCATCCCCGGCCCGCGATGTCGACCAGGCGCACCCGATAGAGCCCCTCGTGGCCGAACAGGTCCGGGAGGGTGTCCTCGAAGACGACGTTGTAGCTCACGGCCCCCGAGGAGCCCCCTGAGCCCGGGACCGTGATCTGGGGCACGTTCGGCGGGGTGAGTACGTAGGGCACGGGCAGATCGTCCAGCGCGGAGACCCGGGGCCGATGCCCCGATCGGTTCCCCAGGAGGGCGGGGGGCACCGGCTCCTCGCGCAGCTCGGCGCGCAGGAAGAAGTCCGTGTCCACGACCCCGTTCAGCCCGAAGAAGCCGAGCTCCCCCACCGCACCGGGGTGGGCGGACCGCAGGTTCCAGACGTATCCCCCCTGGTCGAAGGCGAGCCCCATCCCCACGGGGATGGTCCCCGGGAGGCCGGGGCTGACCGTCTCGACCGTCACCCAGGGCTCCCCGGTGGTGAGAGGGTCGTCCTCGAGGTTTCCGAGGTCGATCCCGGTGGTCGCCGCGCCCACGAGCACCGCGGGGGGAAGCTCGAGGGGCAGCTCCTCGGGCGGCGCGACGGGATCCACGAAGACGTAGGGGATCCAGATCGAGGTGGTCTCGGTGTCGCCCGCGGCGGTCGGCGAGGTGGGGATCACGAAGCTGAAGGCCTGGATCAGGCTGATCGCGTTGAAGGTGGGCTCGAGCTGCTGGAAGGCGCCCGCGATCCAGCTCAGGGCTCCGAAGCGGTCGGGGTGGATCGGCTCCGGTCCGTAGGGACAG
>CAYRXS010000092.1:0-23475 GCA_964428225.1 uncultured Planctomycetaceae bacterium | reverse complement strand
CCCCCGAACCCACCCTGCCAGTGGCTGATCTTCTGCTCGGAGAGCACCCAACCGGCTTGCCCCGCCACGGTTGATCCCAGCCCTGCTGCGGCGATGAGCGCCAGGCTGATCCAACGTGTCGAATCCAGGAAACCCATGTCCGCCTCCCGGGCAGGCCCCTTTCGGAGTGGTCAACTGCATCCGTAGCATGAATCTCCCATGTTGGCAGCTGAAAACACCATTCCTGTCAGCACATTGCAGAGTGGCCTACGCGGCGGCCCCCCCTCGAGTGCAAAACCCCGCAGAGCACAATCTTCGGTGGTCCTAGTCAGGGCACGACCTCAGAATGTGCCTCCTCCCCTGACCGGACATCGCCGATGCAACATCAGATCCTGGGCAACCCCGACTATGGCGAGCTCGTCGTCGAGCTCGGACCCGGTGAGAGGATCCTCGCCGAGAGCGGCGCGATGAGCCGCATGGACGCGCGCATGGAGCTTCGGTCGAAGCTCATGGGCGGCGTCGTGCGCGGCATCATGCGCAAGTTCCTCGGCGGGGAGTCGTTCTTCCTCGCCGAGTACCACTGCAGCCAGGGGGGCACGATCGCCCTGTCCCCCGCCCTGCCCGGTGAGGTGGGTCACCGGCGGCTCGACGGCGAGACGATCACCCTCACCGGGGGCGCGTTCCTCGCGTGCAGCGAAGGGATCGACATCCACACGCGCTTCGGCGGGCTGAAGAGCCTGTTCTCCGGCGAGGGGGCCTTCCTGCTGGAGGTCGGCGGGCGGGGGGACCTCTTCTTCAACACCTACGGCGCCCTGATCGAGGAGGAAGTCGACGGCGAGCTCCTCGTGGACACGGGGCACGTCGTCGCCTGGGAGCCCTCGCTCGATTACTCGCTGCGCGGCATGGGCGGCCTGAAGCAGACGCTCTTCTCCGGCGAAGGGCTCATCATGAACTTCCGCGGCAAGGGCCGGATCTGGCTCCAGACTCGCACCCTGGGCCAGACCGCGGGCTGGATCGTCCCCTATCTCCTGCGCTGAGGTGACCCAGATGAACGTCGAGATCATCGGCGAGGGAGCGTTCAGCTCCGCGCTCGTACACCTCGAGCCGGGCGAGACCTTCGTCTCGGAGTCGGGGGCCATGTTCCGCGCGTCCCCCAACGTGGACGTCGACGTGACGACGCGCTCGCGAGGCAAGGGCGGCATCCTGGGCGGCATCAAGCGGCTGCTCGCCGCCGAGCACTTCTTCTTCTCCACCTACTCCGTCACCGACTCGTCGAGCGGCGAGGTCGGCCTCGCCCCCACGCTCCAGGGCGAGGTCAAGAGCCGAACCCTCGACGGCTCGACGGCGTGGCTGTGCGCGGGAGGCAGCTACCTCGGCTCGGACTCGAGCCTCGCGGTCGACACGAAGTTCCAGGGGCTCAAGGGACTGTTCACCGGCGAGGCCCCGTTCTTCCTGCGCGTCGATGGCGTGGGCGACCTCCTGGTGAGCGCCTTCGGCCGCATCGGCGAGGTCGACGTGGACGGCGAGCTCGTGGTGGACACGGGACACGTGGTCGCCTTCGAGGAGACGCTCGAGTACTCGATCGGCAAGGCGGGCAGCTCCATGCTGCAGTCCTTCCTGGGCGGGGAGGGGCTGGTGATGCGGTTCCGCGGTCGCGGGAAGCTGCTCACCCAGTCCCACAATCCCTCGGAGTACGGCAAGACGCTGGGCGGCATGCTTCCGCCGCGGGAGAGCTGATCATGGACCACCGCATCGTCTCACGACCGAGCTACAGCATGCTCGAGATCGGTCTCTCGCCCGGCGAGGAGATCGTCACCGATTCCGGCGCCATGGCCTGGATGGACGCGAACCTGCGCGCCAAGACCTCGGCCAAGGGCGGGATCCTGTCGGGGCTGAAGCGCAAGATGCTCTCCGGCGAGAGCTTCTTCCAGAACACCTACGCCGCGGAAGGCGGGCCCGGCCGCCTGATGCTGGCCCCGGGACCGGCGGGAGACATCGTCGCCCACGAGCTGGACGGCGAGCTCCTGCTGGAGAAGGGCGCCTACCTCGCCTCGCAGCCTGGCGTGAAGTGCGACGCGAAGTTCAGCGGGTTGCGCGGATTCTTCAACGAGGGGCTGTTCGTGCTGCGCTGCACGGGCCAGGGGATGCTTTTCTTCAACGCCTACGGCGAGGTGCAGGAGATCGACCTCGACGGCGAGTACACGGTGGACAACGGCTTCGCGGTGGCATGGGAGCCCTCGCTCGAGTACCGGCTGACGCGGGCCCGTCGCATCCGCTCCTTCCTGTTCAGCGACCAGATCCTCCTGAAGTTCAGCGGGCGAGGGAAGCTGTGGATCCAGTCGCGAAGCCCGAGCGCGAAGGCGAACTGGATCCACCCCTTCCGCCGGGTGAAGTCCAAGAACGACTGAGGAGACCGCCGAGGCCTTGGCCACGACCGAAGACACCGCCGCCACCTCCCGCGCCCTGGAGATCGACTGCGAGACGTGCGGAGCGCGGATCGTCGTCGAGGAGCACCTGAAGACGGCGCAGTGCCCCTACTGCGACTCGCCCTCCGTGGTCGAGCGGCCTCCCGCGCCGGATCGGCCGGCGCCGGTCTTCGTGCTCGGCTTCGTCGTGGACCGCGAGCGCGCCATGCGGCTCGCGAAGCGGTGGCTGCAGACGCGGGGCGTGTTCGCGCGCTCGGGCCTCGGCCAAGCGGTGCCCCGCAACGTGCGCGGGGTCTACGTGCCGTCGTATTTGTACGGAGCGGCGGCGCGCTCGCGCTACGTGGCGGAGATCGGCGAGAACTACACCGAGACCGAGACCTACACCACGACGAACTCGAAGGGCAAGACGGTCACGCGTACCCGCACGGTCACGAAGACCGAGTGGCGCCACCTCACGGGCCGGCACGAGACCTGGCTGCAGGACGTGGTCGTGACCGCGTCGAGAGGGATCTCGAACGAGGAGCTCGAGCGGATCGAGCCCTTCGACCTGCGGGCCCTGCGGCGCTACACCCCGGCCGCGCTCTCCGGCTGGATCGCCGAGGAGCCCTCGCGCACGCGGGGGGAGTGCCTGCGGCTCGCCCACAACGAGAGCCTGGAGGAGATCGGCCGTGATCTCGACGCGTTCATGCCCGGCGACAAGCACCGGAATCTGCGCTACGAGACCGTCCTCGACGACGAGATCTCCGATCCCGTCCTCTTCCCCGTGTGGATCTTCGCGGTGCGCTACGACCCGGAGCGACCGCCCGTGCGCATCCTGATCAACGGACAGACGGCGCGCATCGCGGGCCGCGCCCCCTACTCGCCGGTCAAGATCGCGATCGGGGTCCTCCTCGCGCTCGTCGTCCTCCTCGTCGTCGGTCTCCTGTTCGCCGGCGTGCTGTCCGGAGTCTGAGCCATGGCCGAGCTCGAAGAGATCACCTGCGAGCGCTGCTCATCGCCCCTCGAGCCGGGCGACCTGCGCTGCGCGATCTGCGGGCAGGTGACCCCCCATCGAGCGGATGCGCGCACCGTGGTGAAGGTGGAGCTCCTGCGCTGCGACGGCTGCGGGGCGGCGGTGAGCTACGATCCGAAGGCCCAGGGCCTCGCCTGCGCGTTCTGCGGCGCGGTCCTCCGCCTCGAGTCGATCGACGACCCGATGGAGGAGGTCGAGACGTACCTCCCCTTCACCGTCGACCGTCGCGAGGCGCGCGAGGCGCTCCGGCGCTGGCAGGGCTCGCTCGGCTTCCTGCGTCCCGGCGACCTGACCGCGCGCACCCGCGTCGAGAAGCTGCGCCCGCTGTGGTGGGTCGGCTGGGTCTTCGACGCCCGGGCACGGATCAGTTGGGCCGCGGACTCGAACGAGGGCTCCCGCCGCTCGCACTGGGCGCCCCACTCCGGCCAGGCCGAGCTCGTCTTCGACGACCTTGCCGTCTCCGCCTCGCGCGGGCTGAGCGAGGACGAGACGGCGGCTCTCACCGCCGGCTACGACATCGCGACCGCCCGCCCGACGCCCGAGGGCGCCGAGGAGGCGGTCGTCGAGCGCTTCGACGTGCAGCGCTCCCTCGCCCGCCGCCTCGTCACGGACGCCATCCACCGCGTCGCGGCGGCCCGCGTCGAGAGGCGCTACGTCCCCGGCTCGCGCGTGCGCAAGCTGAAGGTCGCGGCCCTGCTCTCGTCCCTCGACACGCGCCGCCACGCCTTCCCCGCGTGGGTCATGACGTACCGCTACCGCGAGGAAACCTACCGCGCGGTGGTCTGCGGCCAGGACGCGGCGCACGTCGTCGGCAAGGCCCCCTACTCCCTGGCCCGCATCCTGCTGCTGGTCGCGGCCATTCTGGTCGGGCTCCTCCTGCTCCTGGTGGTGGTGGTCCAGCTCGCGGGCTGATTCGACCCGGGCCGGGGGGGTAGAATCCCGGGATGAGTGAAGCCGACGACGAAGAGAAGCTCCTCGTGAGCGAGATCCAGCTCCTGCTCGCGGAGAAGCGGACCTCCCTGGCCTCCATGCGCACCGGCATCGCCGTGTTCGCCCTGCCGCTCTCGGTGCTGAGCGTCCTGATCGCGACCTCGGGCTACTACGACATCGCGAACGTGCTCTACCTGTTCATTCCCCTGCTTCTGCTCTGCCTCGGTCTCGTGGTCCTGGGCGTCTACCTGACCCACCGCTCCGTCCGCCGGATCCGGCACTTCGACGACCACGTCCTGGAGCTGAAGAGACAGAGCCCCCGCATCGCCGAGCTCATCGACTGAGCCCCTGTCGTATGACCAGACCTTCCGTGCTCGTCGCTCTCGCGGTGCTTCCGCTCCTCCTCGCGGCACAGGACACCCCCGCCGCCGAGCTCTCCAACCTGAGCTTCGAGTACGGGCCGTCCGGCCGCGTGCCCGCGAGCTGGACGCTGTACCCCGACGAGCAGGGACCCGGGCGTCGCGCGTCGATCGTCACGAAGGATCCTCACGAAGGCCGGAAGTGCGCGGTCCTCGAGAACCGTCCCGACGAGAGCAAGGCCGGCGCGATCTTCCTGTACCAGGACGTCGCGGGCGCGAGTTACGCCGGGAAGCGAGTGCACGTGACGGCGGCTCTGCGCTGGGGGGAGAACGAGCCGGACGGCTTCATCCATCTGTGGGCCGCGGTCTGGCTCCCCGGGGAAGACTACTCGACCTACGACCTGGGCGAGGGAGCGGTCACCGAGGTGGATTGGACGATTCGCGAGATCGTCTTCGACGTCCCGCCGAATGCGGAGACGGTGCAGATCGGCTTCAAGCTCATGGGGTGGGGAACCGCCTGGGTGGACGACGTGTCGGTGGAGGTCCTGGGCGAGGCGGGTCCCGAACCGGAGGGACCTCGTCCGTTGCGCGAGCACGGTCTCGAGAACCTCGTCGCCTTCGCTCGACTCCTCGGGTACGTGCGCCACTTCCACCCCAGCGACGAAGCGGCGACGACGGACTGGGATCGGTTCGCGATAGAAGGCGTCCGGATGGTGGAGGACGCGGCGACTCCGGAGGCCCTGGTCGAACGACTCCGAGAGCGGTTCGCGCCGATCGCTCCCACCGTGCAGATCTGGACCGGCGAGGCGCCCGAGCTGCCTGTGGAGCTCTCGGTGCCCGACACCGATTCCCGGATCCGCGTCGTCCGCTGGTCGCACTCGGGATTCGGTCCCGGGGACGGCGTGCTCTACAAGTCGAAGAGGTGGAGGCGGTTCGTCCGCGACGGGAAGCTCCCCTCCGGCGTCCCCGATCCCGCCGCGCCGTGGGAGGCGGAGCTCGTTCCCTCCGTCCGCTGCCGCGTTCCCCTCGCGCTCTTCTCCGACTCCCGCGGCACCCTGCCCCACGGCACTCCCGGAGCGCTCGAGCCCGTTTTCCCGGCCTGCGAGGACCGCGCGACGCGACTCGCGGCGGTGATCCTGGCCTGGAACGTCTACCAGCACTTCTACCCCTACTTCGACGTGGTCGAGACGGACTGGTCCGCGAAGCTCGACGAGGCCCTCGCCTCCGCCGCCACCGACCGCGGAGTGAGCGACTTCCGGCGCACGCTCGAACGCCTCCTCGCCGGCCTGCACGACGGCCACGCCTGGGTGCAGGGCGGCCACGAGGAGGAGCTCGCGTTCCTGCCGCTCGCCTGGGCGTGGGTCGAGGAGCGGTTGGTCGTGATGGCCGTTCCCGAAGACCTCGGGGACGTCGCCCTCGCTCCCGGCGACGTGATCGAGACGATCGACGGACTCCCCGCCGAGGAGGTGATCCGCGAGGCCGAGACGAGGGCCTTCGGAGCGACCCCCGCCGCCATCCGCCACGCCGTCCTGCGCCGGCTCCTCCGGGGGAAGCAGGGTGACGTGCATCACCTGGGGATTCGCACGCCGGCCGGGGAGAGACGCGAAGTCGAGCTCGCGCACCACTTCGGGATGCCGTTCGAGGCGCCGCGGCTCCCGAAGGTGCACGAGGTCGACGCGGGCATCCTCTACGTGGACCTCGACCGCGTCGACGACGAGGACCTCGACGAGGTGTGGGCCGAGCGTCTCGACGGACTGCGCGGACTGGTCTTCGACCTGCGCGGCTATCCCTCGAGGCTGAGCGACTATGTCGCCGGCCACCTGATCGACGAGACCCTCGAGAGCCCACGCTGGCTCGTCCCCTCGCCCCGCATGCCCGATCGCGCGGCCACCAAGTTCGAGGAGTCGTCCTGGCGGCTCCCCGTCCTCGAGCCGCGCATCCGCTGCAACGTGGCGGTCATCACCGACGAGCGGGCCCAGAGCGCGGCGGAGACCTACCTCTCCTTCATCGAGCACGCGAAGCTCGCCGTCCTGGTCGGCCGACCGACGGCGGGGACGAACGGCAACATCAACTGGATCGAGCTCCCCGGCGGTCTCCGGGTGAGCTTCACGGGCATGAAGGTCCTCAAGCGCGACGACTCCCGCCACCACGGGGTGGGCGTCCTGCCCACGATGCGCGTGGATCGAACGCACGCCGGCGTCGTCGAGGGGCGCGACGAGCAGCTCGACGCCGCGGTCGCGGTCGTGTCGATGAAGCGCGGAGACTACCTGACCCTCCTCGATCCCACGGGCGGCGCGGCAATTCGGGAGGCGAACGCGGCTCACGCCCGCGGCGAATACTCCGACGCGGTGGCCGCCTACTCGCTGGCCATCGAGCTGGCGGAGGACGACGAGGAGCCGCTGTTCCTGCGCGGCTGGTCCCACTTCGCGCTCGGCGACCGCGCCCGCGCCCTCGTGGACTTCACCGGCGCCCTGGAGCTCGAGCCCGACTCCATCTCGGGTCTCCAGTCGCGCGGCTTCGTGCGCTTCGCGGACGGAGACACCGATGGCGCCCTGGAGGACTACGACCGGGCCATCGCCCTGGATCCCGGCGATCCCGGGCTCCGCCAGAACCGGGCTCACGCCCGCTACGCGCTCGAGCGATGGGACGGGGCGAGCGAGGACTTCCGGGCGATGGAGGCCGACGCTCCCGACGAGGTCCAGGAGGCCACGATCTACCTCTGGCTCATCGAGGTCCGGCGCGGCCGGCGCAACGAGGCCACGGCGGCCCTGGAGGAGAAGCTCGCGAGGCTGGAGGAGCCGACCTACTACTCGGCCGTGGCCGATCTCTTCCTGGGCCGGACCACCGCGGCGGAGTTCCTCGTGACCGATCCCGACGCCTCGGAGGAGGAGCTACGGCTGATGAAGTGTCTCGATCACTTCTTCACCGGCACCGAGCGCCTGCTCGACGAAGACCTCGCGGGAGCTCGCGAGCACTACGAGGAGAGCATGGCCGCGGGCTCGATCGAGGCCCACGAGCACTGGACCGCCCGCACCCGGCTGGAATCTCTCGGCGAGTGATACGCGACGACGTCGCGAGCCCGTCGAGACCACTCGGGAGTCCAGGGGGCGCGCGTAGCGACCCGGTATCCCTTGACAGGAGTCGGCATTCCCCGGAGTCTGGTCCACGTCCTCACGCCCCTCCACCTTCGAAACCGGCATTCGTGGAAACGCTCCATGTCCACTCGCCGAAGCGGCCGCACCCGATTCCACGTCGAGTTGATCCGTCCGTCGCACTACGACGATGACGGCTACTTGATCCAGTGGGCGCGCGCCTACGTCCCCTCCAACTCGCTGGCGTGCCTCTACGCCCTCGTCGACGATGCGCGTGCCCGGCACGTGCTGGGAGACGACGTCGAGATCGTCGTCAACGCCTACGACGAGAGCCACACCGTCGTTTCGGTGCGGAGAATCGTCGACCGGATCAAGCGTCGCGGCGCCGACGGCATGGTGATGCTCGTCGGCGTGCAGACGAACATGTTCCCGCGGGCGGCCGTGCTCGCGAAGCAGTTCCGGGACGCGGGGATCATGGTGGCCGTGGGGGGATTCCACGTCAGCGGGTGCATCGCCCTGCTTCCGCAGCTCCCTCCCGATCTCCAGGCCGTGAAGGACCTGGGCGTCACCCTGTTCGTCGGAGAGGCGGAGGGGCGGATGGCCGATCTCCTCCGGGATGCCTGGAACGGCCGGATGGCCCCGTCTACGACTACCTCGGCGAGATGCCCGATCTGGACGCTGCGGTCACCCCCCACCTGCCTCCCCGGGTCGCGGACAGATACCTGATCTACACCGCGTTCGACGCGGGCAGGGGGTGCCCCTTCAAGTGCAGCTTCTGCACGATCATCAACGTCCAGGGGCGGAAGTCGCGCAGTCGAAGCGCCGACGACGTCGAGCGGATCGTGCGCCGGATCTGGAACGAGGGCACGAAACGGTTCTTCATCACGGACGACAACTTCGCCCGCAACAAGAACTGGGAGCCGATCGTCGATCGTCTGATCGAGCTGCGCGAGAAGGAGGGCATCCGCTTCAAGTTCTTCCTCCAGGTCGACACGAAGGCGCACCAGATCCCCGGCTTCGTCGAGAAGGTCGCCAAGGCCGGGTGCACCAAGATCTTCATCGGCCTGGAGAACATCAACGCGGTCAATCTGGAGGCGATCGACAAGAGGCAGAACAGCATCCCCGACTACCGGCGGATGCTGCTCGCCTGGCGCTCACACCGGGTGCTGATCTGCGCGGGATACATCCTCGGGTTCCCCGCCGACACGCCCGAGTCGATCGCCCGGGACGTCGAGATCATCAAGCGAGAGCTCCCCATCGACGTCGCCGAGTTCGTGCTCCTGACCCCTCTTCCCGGCTCCATGGACCACAAGCGGCTCCACGACGAGGGCATGTGGATGGATCCGGACATGAACAGGTACGACCTGGAGCACGTCACGACGCGCCACCACCCGAGCATGAGCCCCGAGGAGCTGAAGGCCGCGTACGATCGGGCGTGGCACGCCTTCTACTCGCCCGAGCACATCGAAACCCTGGTCCGTCGCGGCGAGGGGCTGGGGGCGAAGGCTCGCCAGGTAGCGACGATGGTCTGGCAGTACTACGGCTGCTACAGCATCGAGAACGTCCACCCGGAGCAGGGCGGTGTCTTCCGAAAGAAGAAGCGCCGCCTCCGTCGACCGGAGCTTCCGCGCGAGAACCCGCTCGTGTTCTACCCTCGCCGACTCCTGGAAGTGATCCGCACGAACCTGCGTATCTACTCGCTCTGGCGCCGCATCTCCAACGTCCGCAAGAGCGTGCGCAACGCCCCGGGTAGCAAGAGCTATCGGGATCCGGCCCTGGAGCTCGGTGAGGCCCCGGGAGACGAGCCGGTCGCGGTCCTCCAGCCCGCCGAGTCGAGCGCCCTCGACGAGAGACAGGGAGCGACCGGAGCCGAGTCCGTCCCGCCTCCTTCGAAGTGTGACTGTGGGTCGGCGTCCGACTAGACAGGACGTTCGCACGGGGGATACAGCCTCGTGCCTCCCGCAGGGACTGGACTTGCACATCGCCCAGCCCCGTCCTCCGGGGAGATCGCTCTCTCCCGGAGCCCACTTTCCGAGGGTGCGTCATATGAAGTCGCAGGACACCTGGTACTTGCTCCTGGCTCTTGGAGTGGCGTTCGGTCTGACGAGCTGTCCCGCCGACGGAACGGACGACGTCGGGCGGAGCTCGGACAGCGCGTTGACGATCGACGACACCGAACCCGACACCTCGGCCGAACCGGTGACCGGTGAGTCGACCCCCATCACGGGCCGGATCGTTCCCGGCGTTGGCACCACGGATCCCGAGGATCGGAACGAGCACGTGGGCGCGTTCTCGATCTCCGCGGACGAGAGCGCTTCGACGACGACGATGATCTTCAGTCCCCAGGACATTCCGATCGACTCGCTCGACATCCGGGAGATCTTCGATGACGACTCGATGGAGGATGAGGCTCGCACGGGCAGCACCTGGGGCGAGACCGGCATTCTGGACAGTCGTTCCGGCGGCGGGAATCCCTCGGGGATTCTCGGTGGTGGCTCGGGGCGGCTCGGCGATCTCACGATTCCCGCCGCATCGCTGGTCGTCCTCTCGACCATCCTCGAGGACTTCGATCACATCACGGATCCCGAGATCTTCGATCCCGGCCAGATCATCGATCCCGAGGGCAGCCCGCACGTGGTCGTGGGAGGGATCTTCGAGTTCTCGACGGTTCGCGTGGAGGCGGGGGGAGTCCTGCGCTTCGAGGGATCGAATCCAGCCCGGGTCTTCGTCCGGGGCGAGGCGCTCATCCAGGGGATGATCGACGTCGCCGGGGAGAGCGCGCAGATCCACGACGGCAGGGACGACCTCGGAGGCACGGGCGGCGCCTCCGGCCCCGGAAGCGGAAACGGGGGCGACGGCGGCATGCGCCCCGATGGCGAGAACTTCGCCGGCCAGGGGGGGATCGACAGTCCCCACGACCCGGCCCTTCCTCCCGCCCCCGATCTGTACGGCGAGAGCGGAGAGGGGATCCCCTATCCCGATCTCCTGAATCCCATCGACTTCGTGGCGGAGGGGATGGGCGGCGCGGCCTGGCCGTACGACGTGGGTCTCGGCCTCTACTTCCCGGTGGATCATCTGGACCACGGGGGCATGCAGTTCGGGCGAATGTACCAGTGCTCGAATCGAGCCCCCGGTGGCCCCGGGGGTGGTGGGGGCTACTCGCTCGACGGGCTTCCCGGCATCCCTCGACCCCTCGGCGGGTTCGGAGGCGCTCCGCCCGCCCGGGGCGGGGGGGGGGGGGGGGGGGGGGGGGGCCGCCCCCCCCCCCCCCCCCCCCCCCCCCCCCCCACTCCGGGCGGTGATTCCAGCGAGCTGGGTGTCGACTCCGCCGTGATGTCCCTCGATCCGTCTCTCGGGTACCTCCGTTCCGGGAGCGGCGGCGGAGGAGCTGGCGGCCACCTCCAGTACACCGCGGTGAACGGCATCTTCCTCCACGACTGCACGACCGCCCCTCCCGGCGACGAGCCCCTACGGATCACGGACTACTACTCCCACAGCGGTGCCGGGGGCGGGGGAGCCGGAGGCGCTCTCCAGATGCAGGCCGGCCAACGGATCGTCCTGGCCGGGATCGTGGACGCGAGTGGCGGCAATGGCGGCGGCAACTTCGGTCACTGGGATTCCGCGGCGAGTCCCGGAGGCGGAGGTTCGGGGGGAGCGATCCTGCTCCAGTCGCGGCGGATCCTCGTCCAGGTCCTTCCCGGCCGTCTCGACATCGCCGGAGGTCGGGGGGGGATCGGGGTGAACTCGTCGGAGGGGGGCCGGGCCAGCCCCGGCCTCCTGCGGTACGAGGGCTTCGAGTACCTCGACTTCGATACGGAGGCCTCGAAGATCCGTCCGACCGCGACCGAGCTGGCGGATGGCTGGCCGCACTGGCACGGGCCGGATCTGCCCGCGACGCCGGCGGACATCTTCAGCATGGCGCAGTGGAATCCGCAGGCCATCGACGATCCCTCCGCCCTCAGCGGAGGGCAATCGTGCTGGTACAGGCCCGGGAGCGACTTCTTCCGACCCCGGTTCGCCGAGGATGGACGGGTGCTGGGCTGGGACCTGAACGTGCTCATCAACGGCTTCGGTGTCCAGTCCTGGCGGGGGGACAACGACCTGTTCGGGATCTCGCTCGAGGAGCAGTTCGGCACGGACCTGGGGACGTCCCCCCTGGTCGTGCGCTTCCAGGGCGCGCGGGCTCTCGGAACGCTCGACGATCCCTGTGACGTCGACCTCCACGGCATGGACAGCCAGATCGTTCCGGGGTCCTTGACCGGCTGGGTGAAGAATCCCTGGGAGCTCAACGACTACTTCCCCGGGGAACCCGCCAAGCGGTCGGACATGATCCGCTTCGTGGTCATCTGGGATGCGAGCCAGGTGCTCTCCTACCTGTTCCAGGGCATCGAGGATCTCGTCGTCCGCGTCCGGCCCGATTGACGCGAGAGCACCGACCGCGAGGTTTTCGGCGAATAGCCTGATCCTCCCCGACGCGGCTTCGCGCCCACCCTTCCGGCAGGAAGAAGGCTCCGCGCGGCCGCCCTCCGGCCCCATCCGGCCGGAGGGCCGCGGGATCGCCCGCCGCGCGGTGGATCTCCGATCCGACGGATCCGCTCACGAAGAGGAAGTACCGATGAAGCACGTCATCTCGATCATCGTCGCCGCGACCGCCCTCGGCATGTCGAGCGCCGCCCAGGACCGGGCGAGCCCGCTCCGCCTTCCCGGGGAGGTCCGGCGCGCCACGCTCGACCTGGCCACCGGGGAGATCAGCCGCCCGGACCGGGGCGGCAAGAGCCTCGGTCTGACCCTGAGGTTCGCCAACACGGACACCTCGGGCTACATGTGCCATCCCGCGGCCCACCCGCGGCAGGAGTGGCTCGACTGGGGGGTGCTGCCCGATTCCGCCGGCAGCAGCGACATCATGGGCAAGTACTCCTTCGGCTACGCCACGTCGGTGGTGAGCACCTGGCTGGCCGGCCCCGGCGCGAGCCTGTGCACGTCGTTCTACGACGACGCCGTCGGCTGGTGCGCCGAGTCGGGTCAAGGCCTGCTCCCCGACGTCCGGTTCTGCTACACCGGCCTTCCCGGCTCCCCGGACGGCTACACCCCGTGGGCCTGGGTCATCGACGTGGAGCTGACGGGCGGGAGCGAGTTCGTGCAGGACGCCGGCCCCTTCGGCTATTCGATGACCTTCTTCGATCCCGCGACGGGCCCGTTGCTCTGCTACGCCGGCGGCCTGAACTGGGACGGTATGGGACCCCCCGACTCGAACGGCCAGCAGGACGTCTTCGACCTCTACATCCCCGACGTGGCCTCGGGAGTGTGCGAGCCCTACTGGTTCGGCGGCTATCCCTTCAACATGTCGTCGTGGTACCTGGAGCTGTATGCCCGCAACGACATCCCTCCCGCGACCTGCAGCTGGTACTGCGGCAGCGGCGTGAACTTCGACGGCTTCACGCAGGCCGGATGCCCCCGGCTGGGCGCCGACTGGCAGGCCTCCGTGGTCGCCGCCGGCTCGAACGTCGGGGCGGTGCTGCTGGGCTACGACGCGCCGTTGTCCCTCATGACGCCCCGGGGCGAGGTGCTCGTCGACATCGCCTCGCCGGCCGGCGAGCTCCTCGGCACGCCGATAGAGTTCGGCAATCCGGCTCGGTTCGACCTGCCGGTGCCCCTCGACATGGGGCTCGTCGGCTTCACGTACTACGTGCAGGCGGCCGGCATCGGGGGGAACATCACGCTGCACTGCGCGTGGCAGAACGTGATCGGATCCTAGAGGCGGCTCCGCCCCGCGTCCCGGATCTCCTGCAGGCGGGCCTTCATTCGCTCCGCGCGCTCGGGGTGGTCCTCGATCAGGTTCGTCGTCTCGGCGGGGTCGTTCGCGAGGTCGAACAGCTCGTACTGGCCCGGGCCCTTCTCGTAGGTCAGCGACTTGACCGGCTTGGCGTTGGGGTGCTCCAGGTACTTCCAGTCGCCGACGCGGAGGGCCAGGCCGCGGCCCTGCTCGACGAGGTGGTCGCGGCCCCGGGCGCCCTCCTCGCCGAGGAGGACGGGGAGCAGGGCGAAGCTGTCGGGGCAGGCGTCGTCGAGCAGGGGCCGGTCGACGAGCGCGGCCAGCGTGGCGGGGAGGTCGACCACGCAGAAGACCTCGTCGGTGACGCCGGGCGCGATCCGATCCGGCCACCGCGCCAGCAACGGCGTGCGGGTCCCTCCCTCGTAGATGCCGTACTTGCCGCCGCGGAAGGGCCCGGAGGGCGCGTGATCGCCGAGGCGCTCCACCGCTCCGTCGACGTAGCCGTCGTCGAGCACGGGACCGTTGTCGCTGCAGAAGACGACCAGGGTGTCGTCCGCCAGATCGAGGCGATCGAGAGTGTCGAGGAGCTCCCCGACGCACCAGTCCGTCTGCGCGATCGCGTCTCCGCGGAAGCCGAGCTCGGTCGCCCCCTGGAAGCGCTCGTGGGGCATCCGCGGCACGTGGACGTCGTGGGTCGCGAAGAACAGGAAGAAGGGGTCGTCACGGTGCCGCTCGATGAACTCGATCCCCTTCGCGGTGAACACGTCGGCCATGTCCTCGTCCCGCCAGCGCGCGGCATGCCCGCCGGTCATGAAGCCGATGCGGCTGATCCCGTTGACGATCGAGCAGTTGTGGCCGTGGCTCCAGTCCATCTTCAGGGAGTCACGGTGCGTCTTCCCCGTCGGCTGGTCGTCCGGGTTCTTCCGGGTCACGGTGATCGGGTCGTCGGGATCGAAGCCGACGACCTCGTGGTTCTCGACGTACACGCACGGAACCCGATCGCCGGTCGTGGGCATGAGGAAGCAGTAGTCGAACCCGATCTCGAGCGGGCCCGGCGCGAGCTTCCCGTTCCAGTCCGGCCCCGGCTCCTCCCCGAGCCCCAGGTGCCACTTGCCGACGATCCCCGTCGCGTAGCCCGCGTCCCGCATGATCGAGGGTAGCGTGGTCGTACCGGGCCGGATGATGGCGGTGGCGTTGGGGGCGGCGATGCCCGTGCCCTTCTGCCGCCAGGCGTACTTGCCCGTCAGGGTGGCGAAGCGCGTCGGCGTGCACGTGGCCGCCGCGGCGTATCCGCTCGTGAACCGCAAGCCCTCGCCGGCGAGCCGATCGATGTTCGGGGTCTCGACCGCCGTCGCGCCGTAGCAGCCGACGTCCCCGTAGCCCAGGTCGTCGGTCATGATCACGATCACGTTCGGAGGACGGTCCTCCGCGGGCGACAACGCCGCGCAGGCGCAGACGAGCGCGAGCGCGAGCACGAGACACGAGACGACGATGCGGGGACGATTCATGAGCCACTCCTGGGTGAGCACGGAGCCTCGGAAGATCCCATCATGACCCGGGGACCGGAGATCCTCACCACCTTCCCCCCGAACCCGCGCGCGGATCGCGGCGGGATCAGCGCTCGCCGTCCGCGAAGCGCAGATGCTCGATGCTCCGCAGCACGTCCTCGCCGTCCCGGTCCGGCTCGAGGTCGACGACGCGCCATCCGCCGTCCTTCTCTTCCTCGACGCGGTACTCCGCGAGCTTCCCCCGGAAGACCGCGGTGTCCGTTCCCGCTCCCCCGTCCAGGACGTCGTCGCCGCCCCGGCCCTCGAGCGTGTTGTCCCCGTCGTTGCCCGTCAGGCGGTTGGCGTGGGCGTTGCCCACGAGCCCGGAGGACGCCGCGCCGCGCAGCCGCACGTGGCGCAGGTGCCGGGACTTCGTCGTGTAGCGCAGGGCGGGATCGTGGGTCAGCGTGAAGATCCCCGCAAAATCCTCGGGCAGCTCGGCCTCGTAGGTCAGCCCCGGCGGCAGGAAGGCCTCCACCAGCTCGTACCCGACCGGATCCAGCTCCGCGAGCCGGGCCCGGCTGCCCGCGCGATAGGTGCCGAAGTGCGAGGTCCCCTCCGGGATCGCGTCCACGGGCAGCGGCTCGCCCTCGTAGCGCCGCGGAGGCACCGTCCACAGGTCGAGGTAGTTGTCGTAGATCGCCGCGATGTACTCGTTGCGCCAACTGTCCGGCTCGTCCTCGGGCCAGGGATCCCAGAGCCCCGCCGCGGTGGCGCGATCCGAGCCGCGCTGGAGCTCGGCGTCGTAGTCCGGCAGGGCGGGGCGGATGCCGTAGTCGTGCACGAGGTGCAGGATCTCCTCGAACGCGGCATCGCGCGTGTCGTGAGCCAGGTAGTCGGCCGTGCCCTCCACCGGACACTCGTTGGCGCGCAGGTCCTGCATGCCGAGCTCCAGCCAACCGAGGTACCCGGAGAACGCCCTCTCCAGCGCCTGCACGTCGTCGAACAGCACGAGGGTCGCGCGACGCTCCGCCATGGCGTCGGCCACCGCCCGCTTGTCGGCGCCGCAGCGCGAGCCCGGCACGTCCGCGAGGAGGTGCTCGAGCACCTTGCGCGCCCGGACGATCTGGTCCTCGCTCCAGCCGTCCTGGGCGAGGATGTGGATGGGTCGTCCGCTCGGGGCCACGACCCGCGCGTACCGCCCGAACACCGCGCGGATCTCCGGGGCGACGTCCTCCGGAAGGGGAACGATCCCTCGCGGGGCCTCACTCACGTCGATCGCGTCCAGGCCGTAGGCCGTCTCCCGGCCCGCGGAGGAGTCCTCGCCCCCCGCGTCCTCCCCGGTGGCCATGCCGAAGCGGCGTAGCTCCTCGTCGGTCATCCAGTGGATGTCGTCGGCGGGCGCCGCCTCGAGGGTGAACCAGTAGAACTCCTCCGCGATGCCCATCTCGCGGTAGTAGTCGATGTACTTGCGGTGCTCGGGATGGTCGCGGGGAAGGTCGGCGCCCTCCTCGTCGAAGCCGGCCCAGGAGTGCACCCCGAGCCTCACCGGGGATTCGATGATGCGCTCGCGGCCGGCGAGGAAGAAGTCGGTGCCCCCCGAGGCCACCTCCGCCCGCTCGGGCAGGACGGTCGTGAAGCCGTGCCGCCGCACGCACCGGGCCGCGCGCAGGTTCGCATCGTCGTCCATCGAGCCGGGCACGTCGACCAGCACGATCGTGTCGACGTCGGGATGCTCGAGGATCAGCTCGAGCACGCGGCCGGGGGTCGACGGCCCGATGGTTCCGTGCATCACGGCGTGGTCGCCCTCCACCTCGAAGACGGCCCCGCGCAGCTCCTCCTCGAGCAGGACCAGGAGCTCGGCCCGCGTCAGGAATCCGTCCTCGTCCCGGTCGAGCTCGGCCAGCCCGATGCGATCCCAGGGGGGGAGATCGCTCAGGTCGACGATCCCGTCCCCGTCCTCGTCGAGCTCGGCGAGGAAGGCCTCCATCTCCAACTCCAGGAAGACGCGGGGATCGTCCACGGGGGCGCCGGCGAGCTCCTCGTAGTCGAGCAGCCCGTCTCCGTCGAGGTCTGCTCGCTCCACGAGGGGCCTCGCCTCCTCGGGCAGCTCCGTCGGCGACAGCGACCCGTCCTCGTTGCGGTCCATGTCCGCGAACGCCTCGTCGAGCTCCTCACGCTCCTCCACCGCCTGTCGCCGGAAGAAACGCTCGAGCTCGGCGGAGGAGAGGGCGCGGTCCCCGTCCTCGTCCGCCTCGTTCACCAGATGCAGGAAGGCCTCCGCGCCCTCGTAGGCCTCGACCACGCCGTCGTGGTCGCGGTCGAGCCAGTCGAGGAGGGGCGGAGTCTCCTCGGTCTCCTGGGCGGCGAGGGAAGGAGCGAAGGCGAGAAGGGCGACGGCGCCCACGCCGGAGGTCGTGAGGTGAAGCATGGCTCGTGATGGCCTGGGGACACGAACGGAATCGACCCTTGGCCCGCGGAAACGGGCGCGAGCTCGATCAGAGCTCCAGCGACCGCGAGGCGACGAGCGCCTTCGCGCGATCGACGAAGTCCTGGACGGGGACGGTCTCCTGCTCCTCGACGCCGCGCTGACGCACGGTGACGGTGCCGGAGTCGACCTCGTTGCCGCCCGCGATCAAGAGGAAGGGAACCTTGTCGCGAGTGGCCTGCTTGATCTTCTTGTTCATGTGACCGGGGTGGTCCATGCAATCGGCGCGCAGCCCCGCGTCGCGGAGCTCGTCGGCGAGGCCGCGGCAATAGTCGGCGTGCTCCTCGCGGATCGGGATCAGCGCGACCTGGGTCGGCGCGAGCCACAGGGGGAAGCGACCGCCGAAGTGCTCGATCAGCACCCCGGCGAAGCGCTCGAAGGAGCCGAAGATCGCGCGGTGGATCATGATCGGCCGCTTCCGCTCGCCGTCGCGGTCGGTGAAGGTGAGGTCGAATCGCTCCGGCAGGTTGAAGTCGCACTGCACGGTGGAGAGCTGCCACTCGCGGCCGAGGGCGTCGCGCACCTTGAAGTCGATCTTCGGGCCGTAGAAGACCCCGCCGCCGGGATCGAGGTCGAGCTCCATGCCCGCCTTCCCCGCGGCCTCCTCCAGGGCCGCAGTGGCCTGGGCCCAGATCTCGTCGGTGCCCACGAACTTGTCCTCGGGGCGAGTCGCGAGGTACGCGGTGAACTCGAAGCCGAAGGTGGTCAGGATGACGCGCACGAGGTCGAGCACGCCCGCGATCTCGTCCGAGAGCTGCTCGGGGGTGCAGAAGAGGTGGCTGTCGTCCTGGGTGAAACCCCGCACGCGCAGGAGGCCGTGCAGGGCGCCGGACATCTCGTAGCGGTAGACGGTGCCGAGCTCGGCCCAGCGCAGGGGAAACTCGCGATAGCTGCGATTGCGGTTCTGGTAGATCAGGACGTGCCCCGGGCAGTTCATCGGCTTCGCCCGGTACGGCATCTCGTCGATCACCATCGGCGCGTACATCATGTCCCCGAAGTTCTCGAGGTGCCCCGAGGACACGAAGAGCTCCTCGCGCGCGATGTGCGGGGTGTACACCGGCTGGTAGCCGCGCTCCTCGTGGAGCTCCCACCAGAACTTCTCGAACTCGCGGCGCACGATGCCGAGCCGCGGGTGCCAGAAGGCGAAGCCCGCTCCCGCCTTGTCGTGGAGGCTGAAGAGGTCGAGATCGACGCCGAGCCGCCGGTGATCCCGCTTCTTGACCTCCTCGAGCCACGCGAGGTGCGCCTTCAGCTCCTCCTCGGTCCAGAACGCGGTGCCGTAGATGCGCTGCAGCATCGGACGGGTCTCGTCCCCTCGCCAGTAGGCGCCGGCGATGCTCTGCAGCTTGAACTTGTAGTCGTGGTCGAGCCGGTCGATGTGAGGACCCTCGCACAGGTCCTCCCAGTCGCCGTGGGACCAAAGGGTGATGGTCGCGTCCTCGGGGAGGTCGTCGAGAGCCTCGACCTTGAAGCTCTGCCCGCGATCGACGAGGCGCTGGCGCGCTTCCTCGCGGGAGTACTCGGTGCAGACCAGCTCCGGGGTCTTCTTCGCGACCTTCCGCATCTCCTTCTCGATGCGGCGCAGGTCCTTCGCCTCGAGAGGCTGCTCGAGCAGGAAGTCGTAGTAGAAGCCGTGCTCGATCGAGGGGCCGAATCCGAACTGGACGCCGGGGAAGAGCTTCCCGACCGCGGAGGCCATCAGGTGAGAGACCGAGTGGCGAAGAGTAGAGAGCGGGAAAGGCTCCTCCACCTGAGGAGAGTCATTCTCGGGGCACATGTCGAAGATCCAACGAGGGAATGGATAGACCCCCGCCACTCCGACCTGGAATGCGAGGTCCGCCGTCGTTCCCTTCCCGACGACGAAGGAAGCGGACCAGAATAGCGGCCACCGGGGCCCCCGCCTAGTGAGCATCGCAGAGTGGGGATCGCTGGGTGGCGATCCGAAGGTGGGGGAAGGTGGGGAAGGGAGCTCTGCGGGTTCAGGTGAGAGCCCCGGCTGCCACCATTCGCGGTATCGGACGAAAAGCGAGTTCGGTGAAGGGAATTCTCTTCCGGCCTTCGCCGAATCCGAGGGAGGAGGGGGCGGTCGTCGGTCGGAAGGCCCGGATTCCGGGGATTCGGCGAAGCCGCTCCTCAGGGGGAGGGCTCGCCCGCGGGCCAGATCTCGACCTCGCGCACCAGCTCGACGCCGACGCGCTCGGCCACCAGACGGTGCATCAGCTCGATCAGCTCGATCACGTCCGACGCCGTCGCCTCGCCTCGATTCACGATGAAGTTGGCGTGCTTCGCGCTGACCGCCGCCCCGCCCCGGGAGAGTCCCTTCGCGCCGCACTCGTCGAGGAGCTTGCCCGCCGAGCGGCCGTCGGAGATCTCGGGATCGGGGTTGCGGAAGACGCAGCCCGATGAGCGCTCGGTCAGGGGCTGGGCCGCGTGCTTCTCCGCGAGGTATGAGCGCATCCTGGTGCGGATCGTCTGCGGATCCTCGGGCTCCAGGCGGAGCACCGCCCCGAGCAGGACGGCGCCCCCGAGATTGCCGTCGCGGTAGCGCGGTTCGCACTCGCCGCGCTCACGCTGCACGAGCGAGCCGTCCGGCAGGAGCAGGCGGACGGATTCGATCACGTCCCAGATCTCGCCCCACCGGCCTCCCGCGTTCATGAACACGGCGCCGCCGAGCTGGCCGGGCACGCCGACGAGCCCCTCGAGCCCGCGCCACCCGAGCTCCTGCGCGGCGCGGACGAGCCCCGGCAGCCGCGCTCCGGCCCAGGCCACGAGCCGGGGATCCGCGTCGCCGTCCATCGCCTCGACCCGGGGAAGCTCGGGATCGTAGACGTCGCGCCCGCCCTCCTCGACCGACGCATCGTCGACGTCGGGGTGGGGACGGAAGACGCGGGACAGGCGCTCGGTCGCGAAGACCACGCCGGGATGCTCCCCGTCCTCGACGACCAGGTTCGCTCCCCCGCCGAGGATGCGCGGACGAAGGCCTCGCTCCCTCGCGAGGCTCCACGCCTCGACGAGCTGGTCGGGGTGGCTCGGCTCGAGCAGCCACTCGGCGTGGCCGCCCACCCGCATCGTCGTCCTACGCGCCAGGCTCTCCCGAGGGAGCGCAACGCACGGCCAGCTTTCCGAACAGCTCATCGCGGACCATCTCGACATCGCCGGCCCCGAGGACGAGGGCGGCGGAACGTTCCGGCAGGCCGGAGACGAGGTGCTCGACGGCGGAATCGAGCGGGCCACCCTCGACGGCGTCGACCAGTCGCCGTCGCAGCGCCATCACGAGATCGTAGGCCGTCGCGAACTTCGCCCCGTCGACGTGCGGTCGCGCGCCGTACACGTCGGAGACCACCACGCGATCCGCGGAGCGCAGGCCCTCCGCGAACTCCGTGAGGAACCGGGAAGTCCGGCTGTGCTGGTGGGGTTGGAAGAGCACGTGCAGGGGCCGATCGGGGAATGCGCGACGGGCGGTCTCGAGCGTCACGCGGACCTCGGTCGGGTGGTGGGCGTAGTCGTGGACGACGGCGGCGCCGCCCTCGTCGCCCCAGAGCTCGAAGCGACGATCCACGCCGACGAACCGCTCGATCCCCCGCGCGCCGGCGGCGGCGATCCGCGACTGGGAGAGGTTCGTCCGGCCGGGCCCGAGCCCGATCCCCAGGGCGAGGGCCAGGGCGGCGTTCTCGACGTTGAAGTGGCCGGGAACCCCCAGGGTCACCGGAGGGGTGGCGAAGCCCGGCAGGCGCAGGCGGAAGCGGAAGCAGCCGCGATCCTCGCCGAGCAGGTCGATCTCGATCTCGCGCCCCAGACGCCAGATCCGCGCCTTCGAGCCGAGCTCGACCTCCTCGGGCACGTCGCGGCCGAGCACGAGGAGCCCGTCCTCGTCCACGTTGCACGCGAAGCGGGCGAAGGCGGCGAGGATGGCTTCGAGGTCGCCGTAGTAGTCGAGGTGCTCCTCCTCGACGTTCGTGATCGCCGCGCCCCGGGGGGCGAGGTGGAGGAAGGTCCGGTCGTACTCGCAGGCCTCGACGCAGAACCAGCCGCCGTGGCTGCCGGCGAGCGAGCTCGTGCCCAGGCGGCGGCAGAGACCCCCGATCAGGGCCCCGGACACCGGCAGGCGCAGCTCCTCGGCGATCCCCTCGAGGACGTACCACAGCATCCACGCGGTGGATGTCTTGCCGTGGGTGCCGGCCACCGCGAGCGTGTGCTCGGGAGGCGCGAGCCGGCCGAGGGCCTCGGCGTACTTGATCACGGGAATGCCGCGCTCCTGCGCCGCGACGACCTGGGGATCGTCGAGAGGCACCGCGGTGGACCGGATCACGAGCTCGACGTCCTCGGGGAGGTGCTCGGGCCGGGATTCGCCTCGCTCGACGGCGATGCCCGTCGCACGAAGCGCCTCCAGCATCGCGGAGTCCACGCGATCGTGTCCCGTCACCTCCACGCCCTGGGCCTGGAGCACGCGACCGACGCCCGAGATCCCCGCCCCGCCCGCGCCGAGCAAGTGGATCCGGCCGGGAAGCCCGCCTCGACGGACGACGGTGGGCTCGCTCTCTCCCCCGACCGAGGCCGGGGTTTCCTTCGGTTGTACCGCTTGCCTGCTCATGAGTTCATTCCACGGATCGCCACGTTCAACTCAACTCGATTCCGAGATCTCGGCAGGTTTTTGCGAGCGCATTCCCGCGAGGCGGACGAGCTCGTCGCTCATCCTCGACGCGGCATCTCGCGGCACGGCGTCGCGCAACGTCCGGGACATCGCACGGCGTCGTTCTTCCCCGCCCGAACCGGCGAGCTCGATCAGCTCGTCGCAGGTGTCGCGATCCAGCGCCGCCTCCTCGATCACGATCACGCCGTCTCCGAGACAACGCGCGTTCTTCTCCTGGTGCCGATCGGCGTGGTGGGGATAGGGGATCACCACCGCGGGCCTCGCGAGGGCCGCGACCTCGGCCAGGGTCGAAGCGCCGCCCCGGCACAAGACCAGCGTCGCGGCGCGCAGCGCGGTCGGCACGTCGTCGAGGTACTCCTCGCACCGGTACCCGGCCATGGCCGCGCCCGCCTCGTCGCGCCGTCCCGGCCCCACCTGGTGCAGCACCTGCAGGCCCGAGGCCACGAGCCTCACCCCCTGCTCCACACAGAAGCGATTCAGACCCCGGGCGCCCTGGCTCCCGCCGAGCACCAGGAGCATGCCGCGCTCCCCGTCGAAACCGAGGGCGACGCGGGCCGCGATCGAGGCCTCCCCGTCCGGAGGCTCGCCGGAGAGCTCGGGGGCGAGGGGCGGCCCCACGAGGAGGTGGCGTCCGCCCTCCCCGGGCATCGTCGCGGGCCAGGCCCGAAAGGGCGAAACATCCTGGACAGGTCCGAAGAAAAGAGTAGCAGGGGCCACCCCCCGCCTCTCCTCCCCAAGGGGAGAAGGGCAGGAGGTAGCCGTTTCCGTCACACGCGCTCAACGCCGTGACCGGCTGACGAATGCGCGATGGGACCGTTCCCCTCAAGCGGTTTGCCAGGCTTCGGCGATTGAGGCTGCGGCTGCATCAGTATTCTGAAAGACCCCAGTTCACAGCATCCTCGTGGATTGTGTAGGGATAGGCACTTGTGAACTTCTTGGCATCCTGCCCAGGCGCGTCAAAGATCCCTCCTTCCTGATGGTAGCTAGCCGGGAATAGGTGAAGGTGAACATTCTTCGGCTCACCTCGTGGCTGATTGGTAATGGTTATGGGATCGGAACCGGGCGGGGTGATTACCAGCTCATACTTGCAGGCCCTATAGTCCTGGCCAACCTGGGCGCTACCCCAGGTCTTCTTAGGGCCCGCGCAACAATAACTCCGGTGTTGTGGGCGTAACCGCGCCGCGGCGAGAGGAGTCCGATCGATCGGCCATCGAGCGCATTCACTTCTTGTACCGGCGTGTCCACTGGCCGATCGTGGTGCCCGAGACCCCCCACAGC
>CAYRXS010000091.1:0-23613 GCA_964428225.1 uncultured Planctomycetaceae bacterium | reverse complement strand
ACGGGGTGCCCGTGGAGGAGGCGCCGTTGCTCCCCGGGGACGAGTTCGAGTGGGCGGGCTGCTCCTTCGCCTACGGGGGCGAGTCCGCTCCCGGAGTCGAGGCGGCGATCGAGGAGATCCCGATACCCGCCCCCGCTCCGCCTCCGGCCGCGCCGACCCCGGTCGCCCCGA
Organism: uncultured Planctomycetaceae bacterium; assembly: GCA_964428225.1. GTDB lineage: Bacteria > Planctomycetota > UBA1135 > UBA1135 > JBFMCU01. The sequence continues at coordinate 23,442 of CAYRXS010000091.1, read as the reverse complement.
GCCCGCCTCCCGCGCGACCGGAGCCCGTTGCGCCCGTGCCTCCCGTGGAGCCCGGCGGTCGGGGCTGGAACCGCGTGCGCGCCGGGATGCTCGTCGACCTGAAGCTCGCGGACCAGAAGGCCACCCGTCGGTGGCAGGAGATGGTTATCTCCGGCTCCTTCGATCCCGACGGCTGCGCGGGGGAGATCCTGGCCCGCACTCCCGTCTCCCCCGCGGATCCGCGCGTCGAGGAACGGGCGGGGCGGCTGCTGCGCGATTTCCTCATGGCCCCTTACCTGCGGGGGCTCCGCGGGGCCGGGCGCCGGGCCCGCGAGAAGGTGCGGGGCGGGTGCGCCTTCGTCGTGGCCCAGGCCATCATCTTCCTGATCTTCGCGGTGATGTGCCTGATCGCGCTCCTCGTGATCCGCTACACGGACCACAGCGTCGACGACTTCCTCGACTTCGTCCTGCGCCGCGGGTGACCCCGGATCGCGCCCGCGAGGCGTGCCGGCGGCATGAAAGGGCGGTCGTTCTCGACTCGGGCCTCGGCGCTGCGTACCTTGCCGGGCATGGCGGCATTCAAGAGCAGCGAATCCGGCGATTCCGGAGCGGGCGTGTTCTCCTTGACGCAGATCCGTCACCTGATGCGGGTCGAGTTCAGCCGGGCCCAGCGGTACGGCTATTCCGTGAGTTGCATCGTCGTCGCGTGCGACCGGATCGACCACCTGCGGGACCTGTACGGCTACGAGTTCCGCGAATCGGTGATGGAGGACGTCGTCGGCCTGCTCCAGGACTCGACGCGGACCTGCGACTACCTCGGGCGTCTCGTCGACGATCGCCTGCTCGCGATCCTGCCCCACACGCCGCGGGAGGGCGCGGAGATCACCGCGCGACGCATCCTCGCGAGCGCTAGGGGGATGGGCTTCTCCGCGGAGGGCCACAACCTGAAGGTCACGCTGTCGATCGGCATCTCGCACTTCGAGGACGACAACACGATGTTCTTCGACAGCCTCGTGGAGGCCGCCGAGGCGGCTCTGCTCGAGGCCACGAACGCCGGCGGGGACCGGTTCATGTACGGCGATCCCAGTCCTGGGGAGAGCTCCTGAGGAGGTCCCGGAATGAAGGTCCTGTTGGCCGAGGACGAGGAGACCATCGCGATCACCCTGAGGGACGCTCTCGAGGACGCGGGGCACGAGGTTCTCTACGGACCCGACACCGACGCGGCTCTCGGGCTCCTCGAGGAGTCGAATCCCGACGTGGTCCTCACGGACATCCGCATGCCGGGCGAGGGGGGCATGGCGGTCCTGCGGCGGGCGATCGAGCTCGACGAGCGACGCCCCGTCATCCTGATGACCGGCTACGGCACGATCGAGCAGGCCGTCGAGGCGATGCGCACCGGCGCCGCCCACTACGTCCAGAAGCCGTTCCGCAACGAGGCCGTGGTCGGCATGGTGGACCGGCTCGGCCGCGAGCGCAGCCTCGAGGCGGAGAACGAGCGCCTGCGCCTGGAGGTTCGCGAGCTCGCCTCCGGTCAGCTCGGGGAGATGGTCGGCCGCTCGCAGGTCATGGTCGAGGTCTTCAAGCGAATCAAGACGGTGGCGCCCACGGACGCCACGGTCCTGATCGAGGGCGAGAGCGGCACGGGCAAGGAGCGGGTGGCGCGCGTCCTGCACGAGCTCTCCACGCGCGCGCCCGGCCCCTTCGTGGCCATCTCCTGCGGCGCCCTGCCCGAGAGCCTGCTCGAGGCCGAGCTGTTCGGCCACGAGAAGGGCGCGTTCACCGACGCCCACCGCGAGCGCAAGGGCCGCTTCGAGCTCGCCCACGGCGGCACGCTCTTCCTCGACGACATCGACGACATGCCGCTCCCGGTGCAGGTCCGGCTCCTGCGCGTCCTCCAGGAGCGCTCCTTCGAGCGGCTCGGTAGCGAGGAATCCCGGGAGGTCGACATCCGCGTGGTGGCGGCCACGAAGCGCAAGCTGCGCGAGATGGTGCGCGAGCACAGCTTCCGGGAGGACCTCTTCTACCGCATCAACGTCGTGCCCATCGAGCTCCCGCCCCTTCGCGATCGCACCGGTGACGTGCCGCTCCTGCTCGAGTTCCTGATCGGGCGCCACGGCGGGGGAGTCGAGTACCGGGTCGGGGCGGCCACGATGCGGGCGCTCGAGCGCTACCCCTGGCCGGGAAACGTGCGCGAGCTCGAGAACGCCGTCCAGCGCGCCATCGCCCTCGCCGGGGAGCGCCGGGAGCTCGAGCGTGATCTGCTCCTGCCCCTCGACCCCCGCTGGCGGGGAGCGACGGAGACCCCCGAGGAGGTCCGCCCCCTCCGGGAGGTCCTGCGCGAATCGGAGATCGCCCACATCGAGCGGGCGCTCGAGCTGACCGGCGGGCACCGCACCCAGACCGCGGAGCTCCTCGGAATCTCCCGCAAGGTGCTCTGGGAGAAGCTGCGGGACTACGAGATCGATCCCGAAGCCGGCAAGGGAGGCGGCGCCAGCTCCTCCGGCGATCGATGACACCCCCGGAGCGGATCGAGCTCTCGCGCGGATCCCTGGTGATCGGGGACCTGCACCTCGATCTGGAGCGCGAGGAGGGGATCGAGCCGTTCCTGGCCTGGCTCGGGCGCGTTGCGGGGTGCCCGCGGATCGTGATCCTCGGCGATCTGTTCGAGTACTGGTTCGGCATGGCCCAGGCCCGGTGTCCGGGGGGCCGCCGCGTGCTCGGGGCCCTCGCCGCCCTGGGCGGGGCGGGGACCGCGGTCGACGTCGTGCCCGGCAACCGGGACTTCCTGCTCGGCCGCCGCTTCGAGCGGGCGAGCGGGTGCCGCGTCCGGCCCGGGGGCCTGATCGCGGAGACCCCTGGCGACGGCCCCGCACTGCTCCTGCACGGCGACGAGCTCTGCACGCGCGACCGGGCCTACCTGCGGATGCGCCGGGTCCTGCGCTCGGCCCCCGTCCGGTTCCTCGGCCCCCGGATGCCCCGGGCGATGGGGCGGTGGGGGGCCCGGCGGCTGCGGCGGGCCTCCACGCGGGCGGTGGAGGCCAAGCCGGACCTGGACACGGCCCTCCAGCCCGAGGCCTGCCGGGCGTTTGCCCGGACCCACGGGGTCCGGACCGTGGTCTGCGGCCACGCCCACGTCTTCCGGGACGAGGACCTGGGCCCCGACGGGCCCCGCTGGCTGGTCGTGGGAGCCTTCGGGGGGCCTGGCGACACCTTCACGGTGGGCCCCGAAGGGCGCCTGGAGGTGGCGGGAGACGCCCCGGGAACCGCGCCTCCGTGTTGATCTCCCGCGACGAGGCCCTATCCTGTTCTGCCCCTTCCGTCGGCCGGAGGTTTCCGGACGGCGGCGGGAGCGGATTCTCCAGCGCATGATCGTTGCCATGGACGGCCCGGCGGGCTCCGGGAAGAGCACGGTGGCGTCGCGGGTGGCCCGGGAGCTCGGGCTGGCCTACCTCGACACCGGCGCGATGTACCGGGCCATCACGCTCGTCGTTCTGGCGAGGAGCATCGAAGCCTCGGACGCACGAGCGTGCGGCGAGGTGGCGAGAGGGGTACGGTTCGACTTCGACGAGGAGGACCGGATCCTGATCGACGGCGCGCCGGGGGAGCCTGACATCCGAAGCCAGGCGGTCACCGCCGCCGTCTCGACGGTCTCCGCGCACCTCGCGGTGCGCGAAGCGGTCGTACGCGAGCAGCGTTCAATCGCGAGCCGACGACGCGGGGTCGTGGCCGAGGGCCGCGACACGACGACGGTCGTGTTCCCCGCGGCGGACCACAAGTTCTTTCTCAACGCGAGTCCGGAAGAGCGCGCTCGACGGCGCGCTCGCCAGGAAGGCACCCCGGAGCGAACCGCCGAGATCCTCGCGCAGATGATCGAGCGCGACCGGCTCGACTCGACCCGCGCCCATTCGCCCCTCGCGAAGGCCACCGACGCGATCGAGGTCCCCACCGACGGGCTCACCGTGCCCGAGGTGGTCGAGCGGATCCTCGCCCTCGTGCGACGGGGAGGAGACGCGTGAGCGAGCCGCCCGCCGATCCTCCCCCCCCGGTGCGGGCCACGCACTTCTACCGCTTCGGGCGGGAGATCATGCGCATGGTGCTCCGCGTCATGCACCGCCCGCGGATCGAGGGAGTCGAGCACATGCCCGCCGACGGCGGAGTGGTGATCGCCTCGAACCACGAGTCCTTCCTCGACATCCCGCTCATCGCCTGCTCGACGCCACGGCACGTGGCCTTCGTGGCCCGTTCCACGCTGCGGCAATCGCGCCTCCTGGCCTTCATCATGCAGCAGTCGGGCGTGATCCTGGTGCACCGGGATCGACCCGACCACTCGGCCGTGCGCTCCATGGTCGAGTATCTCCAGCACGGAGGTTGCGTCGCCCTGTTCCCCGAAGGAACCAGGTCCCGCACCGGCGACCTCGGCCGCTTCCGCTCCGGAGCGGTCATCGCCGCCCGCAAGGCCGGAGTCCCCATCGTCCCCGCGGGCATCCGGGGCTGCCGGGAGGTCTTTCCTCCCGGACGCAAGGTCCCGAAGCGGGGGCCGATCGAAATCCGGCTCGGCGCGCCCATCGACTCCGGTCGATCCGATGCGCTCGAGGAGCTGCGCCGCTCGATCTCCCGGCTGCGTTCCGCGGAGCCCGAGCAATGACCCGAAACACCCGGCGGGATTTTTCGCCGGGCCGACCCTTTGCGTTACATCCGCCTGATACCCCCACCTGACACACGAGTACCAATCCCATGTCTCTCGCTTCGAAACGAGTCAAGAAATACGAGCTCGACCCCGAGGAGCTCGATCGCCGAGTCGAGGCCGCTCTGGGCGGCGTCGACATGGTCGACCTGGCCGATCGGCTGACGTCGTCCATCTCGGACATCAAGCCAGGGTCCATCGTCAACGCAAAGGTCGACTCCGTGAACCAGCGCACCGGCTTCGTGGTGCTGGACATCGGAGGCAAGTCCGAGGGATCGATCCCTCTGTCCGAGTTCGGCGAGATCCCGCCGACGACCGGCCAGGTGTTCGAGGTCCTCTACGACGGCCTCGGCGAGGACGACACGGCCATCCTCTCCAAGCGTCGGGCCGATCGCCTGCGCTCGTGGGAGAAGCTCGCCGCCACGTACAACGAGGGCGACGAGGTGCAGGGCATCTGCCAGCGCAAGATCAAGGGCGGCCTCCTCGTCGACGTGGAGGGCGTGAACGTCTTCCTGCCGGCGTCCCAGGTCAACCTGCGCCGGACGCACGACATCTCCGACTTCATCGGAGAGCCGATCCGGGCTCGCATCATCAAGATCGATCCCGAGCGCATGAACGTCGTCGTCTCGCGCCGCAAGCTCCTGGAAGAGGAGCGGCAACGTCAGAAGGAAGAGCTCCTCAAGGACATCGAGGAAGGTCAGCTCCGCATGGGGACCGTCAAGAACATCGCCGACTTCGGCGTGTTCGTGGACCTCGGCGGCATCGACGGCCTGCTCCACATCACCGACATGTCCTGGGGCCGGGTGCGTCACCCCTCCGAGATGGTCGAGATCGGCCAGGAGATCGAGGTCAAGGTCCTGCGCGTCGACTTCGAGCGCGAGCGGATCGCCCTCGGGCTCAAGCAGAAGCAGGCCTCTCCCTGGGAGGGCATCGAAGAGCGTTACCCGAAGGACTCCCGCCACGTGGGCGAGGTCGTCAACATCATGTCCTACGGCGCGTTCGTCAAGCTGGAGGACGGCGTCGAGGGACTCGTTCACATCTCCGAGATGTCGTGGACGCGGCGCATCAACCACCCCTCCGAGCTCGTCAATCCGGGCGACAAGGTCGAGGTGGTCGTGCTCGAGATCGACATGGAGAAGAAGGAGATCTCCCTCGGCATGAAGCAGGCCGAGACGAACCCCTGGGATCTCGTCCAGGAGAACTACCCTCCCGGCACGATCATCGAGGGCTCCGTCCGCAACCTCACGACCTACGGCGCCTTCGTCGAGATCGAGGAGGGAATCGACGGTCTGCTGCACGTCTCGGACATGAGCTGGACCAAGAAGGTCTCGCACCCCTCCGAGGTCGTGCGCAAGGGCGACCGGCTCCAGTGCGTCGTCATCTCCGTGGACACCGGCAAGAAGCGGATCGCGCTCGGTCTGAAGCAGATCGCGCCCGACCCGTGGCTCGACCAGATCCCCAGCAGCTACCACATCGGGGACTTGCTGTCCGGCTACGTCACGAAGATCACGAACTTCGGAGCCTTCGTGAAGCTCGAGGAGAACCTCGAGGGTCTGCTGCACATCTCCGAGCTCTCGGATCATAAGATCTCGAGTCCCGAGGAGATCGTGAAGCCGGGCATGAAGATCGAGGTCCGCGTGATCCGGGTCGACACCGATGAGCGCAAGATCGGCCTCTCCTTCGTCCACGCCGATTTCGCCGAGAACGAGGAGATCATCAGGAAGGCCGAGGAGGACGCTCGCCACGAGGCCGAGGCCGCGGAAGCCATGCCGGGAACGACCGGTATCGAGCTCCCGCCCGACGTCGTCGAGGTCGTGCCCGCCGCCGAGGCCGTGGAGTCCGCCCCCGAGGCCGCCGCCGAGGCCGAGGAGTCCGCCCCCGAGCCCGCGGCTGAGGTCGAGGAGTCCGCTCCCGAACCCGAGGCCGAGGTCGAGGAGCCTGCTCCCGAACCCGAGGCCGAGGTCGAGGAGCCTGCTTCCGAGCCCGCCGCCGAGGCCGAGGAACCTGCTCCCGAGCCCGCTCCCGAGAGCGAGCCGGAGCCGGTCGAGTCCGAGTCCGACGCCCCCGAGGACGAGGGGAAGGACGAGGAAGAGCCGAAGACGGAAGGCGCCTGATTCCCCGATGGTGGCGATGACCGAGGAGGCCGCCGTGATCCGCGGATCGGGCGTCCCGAGAGCGGGGCGCGGCGGCCGCGGACCACGGGGCATCCTCGTCGCGGCCGCGCTCTCGTCGCTGCTCGCCCTCGCCTCCTGCGGGAGTGCGCCCCCGGCGGTCGACGATGGACCCTCCACGACGCCGGTCGTGGTGGACCTCGGCGGGCCGGGGGGCCGGCTCGTCAGCGCCGGGTTCGAGCCGGCGTTCCGGGCCATCCAGGGGGCGCTCGAGGACGGCGAGGACGAGCTCGCGCGTCGGGTCCTCGACGGCGTGCTCGCCCGGCGTCCCCGCGGCGACGACCTGGAGGTCGCCCAGGCCTTCGGCCGCGTCCTGCGGGGGCGCGAGATCGTCCGGGCCCTCGACCTGCGCCTGGTCAGCGAGCCGGGCGAGGAGGCGGGGGTCTTCCGCCTGAGCCTGCTCGCCCGCCAGGACACGGGCGGCCCCCTCGAGCTGCGCCTGCCGCCGGCGAAGCTCCGCCACGTGCGGACCGGCGTCGACCCCGACGGCTTCGAGCAGACGGAGGTCGAGACGCGGCTCGTCCACGAGCTGGACGGTCTGACCCTTCCGCCGGGGCTGTCGCTCCGGATCCCGTTGACCGAGTACACCGTCCCCATGGGCCGGTGCATGGCCCGGCGCGACCGCTGGCTGCTGGACGTGCTCTCGGGGGACGTGGTCGACGCGACGGGCCTCTGCCCGGCCTCCGACGTCCGCGTCGTGCCTTGCGAGCGGACCTTCCTCGCCTCGTTCCTCTCCGCCACCCCCGTGGAGCCCGCCGCGCTCGTCGAGTACCTGCAGCGGGACGAGCTCTACCTGCCGCCCCTGCTCGAGCGGACGGTGCGGATCGCGCCCGGGCGTCGCGCGGAGGCCCTGGACGCCCTGCTCCCCGTCCTGCGCGATCCGCGCAACGCGGACGAGCTCCGCATGGCGAAGATCCTGCCCGCCCTGCGGTGGCTCGCGGGGACCGGCGAACCGGGAGCCGACGCCGAGTCGTGGATCGCGTACCTCGAAGCCCGCCGGGACGCCACGCGTCGCTCCGAGGAGCGAGAGCGACGCTCCGGCCTGGACCTGCCCGACACCGCGGGGCCTCCGCGGCGAGCCGGCGAGATCGCCGACGTCCCATGAACGAACACCCGATCGACACGCACATGGAGGCCTTCCGCCGCAGCGCGGTGGACCTGATCGAGGAGGGAGAGCTGCGCAAGCGCGTGGAGGAGGCGTCACGCGAGAACCGCGGCCTGCGCATCAAGCTCGGCATGGATCCGAGCTCGCCCGACCTCCACGTGGGCCACGGCATCCTGTTGCGCAAGCTCCGCGACCTGCAGGACCTCGGCCACACGGTCGTCCTGATCGTCGGCGACGCCACCGCGATGGTGGGGGACCCGTCCGGCCGCAACAAGCTGCGACCGCAGCTGACCCGCGAGCAGATCCAGGCGAACCTCGAGACCTACACGGAGCAGGCACGCATCGTGCTCGACATGGACCGCACCGAGCTGCACAGAAACTCCGAGTGGTTCGACGACATGGGCTTCGAGGACGTGCTGAAGCTGACGAGCCGGATGACCGTCGCCCAGATGATCCAGCGGGACACCTTCCAGGTGCGGATGGAGCAGAACGCTCCCATCGGCATCCACGAGCTCCTGTACCCCCTGATGCAGGGATGGGACTCGGTGATGATCCGCGCGGACGTCGAGCTCGGAGGGACGGACCAACTCTTCAACCTGCTCGTCGGCCGCGACCTGCAGGGCCAGGAGGGACAGGCGGCGCAGGTCGTGCTCACCACGCCCCTCATCAACGGGCTGGACGGCCGCAAGATGAGCAAGTCCTACGGGAACGCGATCGCGCTCACCGACCCGCCGAAGGAGGTCTTCGGCAAGACGATGAGCATCGCCGACGAGGAGATGCGGACCTGGTTCGAGCACCTGACCCGGCTCGGGTCCGCGGAGATCGACGAGATCCTGTCCGGGCACCCCCGCGAGGCCAAGGCCCGGCTCGCGTGGGAGCTCGCCGCCTGGCTGCACGGACGGCAAGCCGCCGACGTGGCGCGGGCGGGCTTCGACCGACAGTTCGTCGAGAAGGAGCTCCCCGACGACATCGCGACCATCGCCTTCTCCGGCGAGTGGTCCGCGGAGGGCGTCCCCCTCACCGTCCTCCTGCGCGAGGCCGGACTGACCCGCACGGGTGCGGAGGGCCAGCGGCTCGTGTCCCAGGGAGGCGTGCGCCTCGACGGCGAGGTCGTCACCGACCCGCGGCACCGGGTCGCCCGCCCGGCGGAGGACGACACGATCCTGCTACAGGTGGGCAAGCGGCGCTTCGCCCGGGTGCGCTCGCGCTGATCGGGGCGACGGTCGCTCAGCCGTCCTCGCCGCCCGCCGCGTCCTCTCCGGTCGCCTCCCCGGCATCCTCCTGCCGGCGCCTCAGCTCGGTCTGCAGCCGGTTGAACCGGGTCCGGTCGGCGCGCGGATCCTTGACGACTTGCTGGAGAGCCTCCCAGGACTCGCCCAGCCGGTCGAGGCCGAGCAGGGCCTCGGCCTTGCCGAGGTAGACCTCCCCGGTCCTGATCCCCGCGGCCAACGCGGCCTCGAAGGCGACCAGGGATTCGTCCCAGTTCCCGAGCTCGGACTCGATGTTGCCCACGGCCACCCAGGTCGTGGCGCTCTCGGGGTTGAGCGCCAGGGACTTGCGGTACGCGGCGACGGCCCCCTCGAGATCCTCCATGCGACGCAGCACCGAACCCCGGTAGAAGTGCACCCGGGGATCCTCGGGCGCCAGGGCGAGAGCGCGGTCGAGGTGCTGGAACGCCTCCTCGGACTCGCCGGTCAGCCCGAGCAGCTTCCCGAGCATGCAGAGGGCGTTGACGTGCTCCGGGTCGTGCTCGAGACACTCGCGGACCAAGCTCACGGCCTCGGGGTGGCGGCGGAGCCGCTCGGAGCTCCTGGCGGCCTGGTAGAGGAGCTGGGCGTCCTCCGGGTGGCCGACGAGGAGCTGGCGCTGCATCTCGAGCGCCTGCTCGAACTTGCCCGCCTTGTACAGGGCCGTGGCGCGCCGGCACCTGTCCCCGAACGTCGTCGCACGGTACTGGTACGTCTCGTCGAGCCACGGATCCCACCAGCTCGGCTGGTTCGAGGTGCCCTGGGCGGCCAGGGCCTGGGCGTCCGCGTGGCGGCCCGCATTGCGCAGGGTCTTGGCCATGAGCCCGCGGACGTAGGCGTCGTCGGGTCGGGCCTTGAGCACCCGGCCCATGCGGCTCAGGCCCTCCTTCAGCTCGCCGCGCTGCAGGTGGATCAGCGCGAGGCCGATATCGGCGGCGGCCTCGCTGGGCTTGATCTCCAGAGCCCGTTCGAAGGCGGCCTGGGCCTCGTCGAAGCGGGACAGCTCGTTCAGCCAGTATCCGTACGTGCGGTGGGCCGGGCTGTAGTCGTCGCGCAGCTCGAGGGTCTGGCGCAGGCCGGCGAGAGCCCCGGACCGGTCCCCCGTCGACCAGAGAGCGAGTGCCTCCAGGTACCGCCACCGCGGCTGATCCGGTTTCACCGAGGAGGCGAATTGATAGCTCTCGATCGCCTCGGATTCCCGCCCGTTCGCGTGCAGGGCCATGCCGTACCGGGCCCAGGCCTCGGCATCCCCGGGTGCCTCTCGGACGAGGTCGCGCCTCAGGGAGAGGATCTCGACGGCCTCGGGCTCCATGGCGGAGAAGTCCAGGGCGAGCAAGTTCTCGGGTCCGGTGACCTCGGCGGGGCCGGGATCGGGGGTGGGGGAGGGATCCGTCGAAGGGGCCGGATCGTCCGAGCCCCCGCAGCCCGCGGCGATCGCGAACGCGGCGGCGACGGGGACGAGGGGGCGGAAGAGGGAGGTTTTGGCCTTCATGGCGGGTGGGCGTTGAGCGCTCGCCGGCGCGGATGGGACCGGCGGGGGTGAGGGCGGATTCGCGCGTACAATCCTACCCCGGCCTCGAGGCGGGAACGCGCAGATCCCCGGATCCGCTAGCGGAGGTGGATGACGTACGGAATCTCGACCCGTGGTGTTTGCGCGTCGTCCAGAGAAACGACGGCGGTACCCCGCACCACCGGCCCGCTCAGGGGGCGATTCGCGAGCAGCCGCAGCCGCCACCGCGCGCTGCGACCCGCCCCGTCGAGCTCGATCGCCTCGTACTCGACCTCGATCTGCTCGCGGTGAGCCTCGTCCGGCTCGATCCCGACGACCTTCAGTCGCTGACCCGCCAGGAGCGAGTAGAGCACCACCTCGGCGACGGCGGGGCCCTCGTCGGCGCCGCGCAGCCGCGCCACGAACTGGGCCGGCTCGGCCAGGACGTCCTCCACCGCGCTGCACACGACGGGAACCTCCAGCGGACGACCGGGCTCCCCGTCGGCCATCACGGTGTCCAGGACGATGACGTCCTTGTGGAGCCCCGGGGAGAGCGGGGGCAGGTAGCGCCCGGTCAGGATCCAGATCTCCTGGTCGAAGAGGACCTCGAGGGCGACCTCCGCCTCCATGTCCCCGGGCACCTCCCGCACGCCCTCGATGCGCGTTCCGGAGCTGCCGACGGGGACCACGTCCACGCTCCGCTCGCCCCCTGCGCTCATCGCGATCGACCCGAACTTCATCGTGGTGGGGACGACCTGGAAGGGAGCGACGGGGTGAATGCTGACCTCGAGGGTCAGGTAGCGCGTCAGCTCGGAGCTGGTGGTGACCCGGGTGACCAGCGTGCGGCTGGCGTTCTTCTCCCGCAGCTTGGACGTGTTCACGCGGATCGTGACCTCGGCATCCAGTCCCGGAGGGATCACGAGCAGCTCCTCGGCGTCGGAGCTCCACGAGGATCCCTGCACGCGCTCGCCGTCCTCGTCGACGTAGGCGAGCGTGGGGACGGCGCAGGCACAGTCCGGATTGATCTTCGTGATCGAGATCGGCCCCGCGTCTTCGTTGCGCAGGCGGAAGACGTGCTCGACCGAGTCCCCGTCCGGGACCTCGCCGAAGTCGTGGAAGTAGTCGCGCGGGCGGACGTCGTCCGGCAGGGGCCCGATCCCCCCCTCCGGAGGGAGGATCACCAGCCCGCCGGTCGGCGCCTCGTCGGCGGGGGAGCCCGATCCGCACCCGGCGAGGAGGAGCAGGAGGAGCGAGGTCGAGAGCGGGCCGCCGCGGGCGCTCGCCCGGGTTCGGGTTTCAGGGGCGGAGATCATGGGTCTAGCCTGACGGCGGAGCACGTATTCGCAACGGGAAACCGCGGAACGGGGGCCCGCGGATTGAACGGGGCGGATTCCCGGCGACAATGGTCCGCCCTTCCGGCCCGCGGCTCCCGGCGATCACCTGTCTAGCCCGGAGGGCGCGGCCGGCAACACGGTTCCCCGACTACGAATCAGTGATGAACAGCTTCCCCAGCGACGATCCCGTATGGAAGGCCGTGGAGGCCGAATCCACGCGCCAGGCGACCCACCTCGAGCTGATCGCCTCCGAGAACCACACCTCCGCCGAGGTGATGGCGGCGATGGGAAGCTGCCTCACCGACAAGTACGCGGAGGGCTACCCCGGGCGGCGCTACTACGGCGGCTGCGAGCACGTCGACGAGGCGGAGTCGATCTGCAGGGAGCGCGCGAAGGAGTTGTTCGGCGCGACGCACGCCAACGTGCAGGCCCACAGCGGCACCCAGGCGAACGTGGGGGCGTTCATGGCCATGCTGGAGCACGGGGACCGCGTGCTCGGCATGTCGCTCGACCACGGCGGGCACCTCTCGCACGGCCACCCGAAGAACTTCTCCGGGATCTTCTACGACTTCCACAGCTACGGCGTGGACCGCGAGACCGAGCGGCTCGACCTCGACCAGGTGAGGGAGCAGGCCCTGGAGCTGAAGCCGAAGCTGCTCCTGGCCGGTGCCTCGGCCTACTCGCGGACGATCGACTTCGAGGCGCTCGGCTCGATCGCGAAGGAGTGCGGCGCCCTGCTGATGGTCGACATGGCGCACATCGCGGGGCTCGTCGCGGCGGGCGTGCACCCGACGCCGGTCGGGCACGCGGACGTCGTGACCATGACCACGCACAAGACGCTGCGCGGACCGCGGGGGGGCCTGATCCTCTGCACCAAGGAGTGGATCAAGAAGATCAACAGCGCCGTGTTCCCCGGCGGGCAGGGCGGCCCGTTCATGCACATCATCGCCGCGAAGGCCATCGCCCTTCGGGAGGCAGGAGAGCCCTCGTTCCGCGAGTACGGCCGCCAGGTCGTGGCCAACGCGGTGAAGCTCGCGGAGACGCTCGGCGCGGGCGGGCTGCGAATCGTCTCCGGAGGCACCGACAACCACCTCATGCTGGTCGACGTTTCCGCGGTCGGGCTCACCGGCGCGCAGGCGGAGGATGCGCTCGGCGCGGTCGGGATCACCTGCAACAAGAACCTGATCCCCTACGACGAGCAGCCCCCGATGAAAGCCTCCGGGATTCGCATCGGAACCGCCGCGGTGACGTCGCGGGGGCTCGGCGTCCCCGAGATGGAGCGGATGGGCGGGCTGATCGTGGACGTCCTGCGCGCGCCGGAGGACGAGGGCGTCGCGAAGCGCGTGGCGGGGGAGGTCGCGGAGATGACCTCGGCCTTCTTGATCCGCCCGGGCAGCCGGTAGCGCCCGTTCCGACGCGTCGGATTCCTAGGCCGCGGTGTCCTTCTCCCGGCGGTAGCCCAGCTCGAGCAGCAGCTGGAAGACCTCGCTCCAGGTGGGGAACAGCCGTCCCTCGTCGTTGCGGTACCGCTCGCGTGCTTCCCCGAGCGCGTCCACGTCCTGGCTGTCTCCTTCGGCGTCGGTCCGCGCCTCGTCCTCCCGGGCGTAGCCGAGGGAGGTGAGGATGTCGATGACCTCCTCGTCGTTCAGGAAGGAGCGCATGTGTCGCCGCTTGTACTCGTCCACGGCGGCAATGAACTCGAAGGTCTCCCGGGACAGCTCGTCCGGTCGTGGGGTGTGGGTTCGGACGCGTCGCTTCGGCGTGCTCTTCGGCGTGGAGTCGCGGCCCGGGTCGGGCTTCTCGTGGGGAGGATTCATGGAGTTGCGCGATGCTCGGTGGACGTCGTCGGGGCTCCTCCCGAGGGTCGCTCTCCTCCGCGTCTAGACGAATCCGCGACCTCACGAAAGGCGACTAGGCCATCGGAACAGCGGAAAACGAAACTGAAATCGAACCGGGTTTCAGCCCGTCGATTCGAGCCTTCCGCCGCGGCGGAGGGCCTCCTCGACCCGCGCGAGGGTGGGGTGCTCGATGACCCCGACCTCCGTCACGATGGCTCTGACGAGCTCCGCGGGGGTGACGTCGAAGGCCGGGTTGTAGACCCGGACGCCCTCGGGCGCGGTGCGGCGGCCGAAGCCCTCGGTCACCTCCTCGGCGGCCCGCTCCTCGATGGGGATCTGCTCCCCGGAGCCCACGGCGGGATCGAAGGTGGAGAGGGGGGCCACGACGTAGAAGGGAATTCCGTGCCGCTGGGCGTGGACCGCGACCCCGTAGGTGCCAATCTTGTTGCAGACGTCCCCGTTCCGGGCGATCCGGTCCGAGCCCACGATCACCGCGTCGATCCGCCCCTCGCGCATCACGCTGGCGGCCATCCCGTCGGTGATGAGGGTGACCTCGACTCCCGCCTGCGAGAGCTCCCAGCACGTCAGGCGCGCGCCCTGGAGGAGGGGGCGGGTCTCGTCCGCGTACACGTGGATCTTCTTTCCCTGTTCCGCGGCGACGTAGATGGGAGCCAGCGCGGTGCCCATGCCCCCGGTGGCCAGGGCCCCGGCGTTGCAGTGGGTCAGGACGCGGGCCCCGTCCTCGAGCAGGTCCGCCCCGAGCTCGCCCATGCGCCGGCACTGCTCGGCATCCTCCCGGTGGATGGCGAGCGCCTCCTCGAAGAGCGCATCGACGATCTCCGTCCCGCTGCGCGACGCCGCGCGCTCGCGCTCGGCCCGCGCGACCATGCGGTCGAGGGCCCAGAAGAGGTTCACCGCCGTCGGACGGGCCTTGGCGAGGGTGGCGGCGGTCTCGCGGGTGCGAGCGACGACCTCCACGGCCTCCTCGTCCCCGAGGTGCTGGATCCCGAGCAGGACGCCGTACCCGGCCGCAACCCCGATGGCGGGAGCTCCGCGCACCGCGAGGCGGTAGATGGCGTCGACCATCTCCTCGACCGTGCGCACCTCGAGGATCACGTGCTCGTGGGGAAGCAGGGTCTGCTCGATCATCCGGACGTGGCCCGGACGCCCGCCCTCCCAGTGCAGCGTGTCGACGACCATGACGGTCAGAGCTTCTCCTGGAGGGCGCGGTCCTTCGCCTCGACCTTCTTCGCCTGCGCCTCCCGGTACGCCTCGTAGCGATGCCCGAGCTCCGGATCGGACAGGGCCAGGATGCGCGCCGCGAACAGCGCCGCATTCGCGGGCCCGCCGCCGCCGACGGCCACCGTGGCCACGGGGATGCCCGCGGGCATCTGCACCGTGGCGAGCAGGGCGTCGAGCCCCCCGAACGGGGGGTTGTCCATGGGGATCCCGATCACCGGCAGGTCCGTGTGCGCGGCCACGACGCCCGCGAGGTGGGCGGCGCCTCCCGCGGCGCAGAGGAAGACGCCGATCTCGCTCTTCTCCGCGGCGCCGACGTACTCCACGAGCTGCGCGGGCGTGCGGTGCGCGGACAGCACGCGCGCCTCGAAGGGGATCTCCAGCTGCCGCAGGGCGGCGAGGCAGGGCTCGAGCCGGGGCAGGTCAGAATCGGAGCCCATCAGCAGCGCGACCTTCCTCACGAGGCCACCCCCTCGGGCACGCGCCCGGTGATCCTTTCGCAGATCTCCAGGTAGCGGCGGGAGAGCTTCTCGACGATCGCGTCCGGCAGCTCGGGAGCGGGGTAGTTCTTGTCCCAGTCCAACGTCTCCAGGTAGTCGCGCAGGATCTGCTTGTCGTAGGAGGGCTGGTTCTTGCCCGTCGCGTACTCGTCGGCGGGCCAGAAGCGCGAGGAGTCCTGGGTCAGGGCCTCGTCGATGAGGACGACCTCGCCGTCGCGCAGCCCGAACTCGAACTTCGTGTCCGCGAGCAGGATGCCGATGCTCGCGAGCTCCTCGGAGCCGCGGGCGAACAGGGCGAGGGACGTCGCGCGCGCCTTCTCGAACACCTCGGCGCCGACGCGATCGCGAGCCTCGTCGGGAGTGAGCGGCGCGTCGTGCACGTCGTCCTTCGTGGTCGGAGTCAGGATCGGCTCGGGGAGCCGCCCGCAGAACTCGATCCCCGCGGGCAGGGGAAGGCTGCAGACGGTGCCGGAGGCGGTGTACTCCTTCCAGCCGGAGCCGGCCAGATAGCCGCGCACGACCCACTCGACGGTGGTCGGCTCGCAGCGCTGCACGAGCATGACGCGGCCGCGGAGCTGCTCGGCCAGGGCGGCGTCGATTCCGCACGCGGCGGGAAGCTCCGCCACGTCGGTGGTCACCAGGTGGTTGGGGACGATGTCTTTCGTTCGCGCGAACCAGTGCGCGGCAACGGCGGTCAGGACGCGACCCTTGTTCGCGATGCCCTGGGGCATGATCACGTCGAAGGCGGAAACACGATCGGACGTGACGAACAGCAGGTGGGCGTCGTCGACCGCGTAGATGTCGCGCACCTTCCCGCTCGAGAGCAGGTCGAGCGCTCCCAGCTTCTTCTGGCGCCCGTGGTAGACCGGATCGGGGGCTTGCATGCTCATCTCGGGGCTGTGATGGTGTTGTTCTGGGAGGAAAAGGAACCGGAGCGCGCGAGTATGGCAGGGCCGGCCGCCGCCTACAATCCGGCGATGGCGATGGGAAACGGAAACAGCACCGAGCACGGTCCGCTGGGCCTCGCGCCGGACTCCCGGATCGAGGGCGAGCTCGCCCCGCCGGGCTCGAAGTCCGAGGCGCAGAGAGCGCTGCTCGTCGCCGCGCTCTGCGACGGGCCCACCGTCGTCACCGGGCTCCCCGACGGCGACGACGTCCGTGCCTGCCTGGAGCTGGTCGAGGCCTGCGGCACGACCGTCTACCGCGCGAGCGCGGATCGCGCCCTCGTGGAGGGGCTGCCGCCCGCGAGCACCGGAGGCCTGCGCCCGCCGCGGCCGGTGCAGGTGGGCGAGTCCGGCACGCTGGCGCGCTTCGCCACCGCCGCTCTGGCGCTGTGCGGGCAGGCCGGGGTTCCGATCACCATTCACGCGCGGGGCTCGCTGCTCCTTCGCCGCAGCCCCGCCCTGTTCCGCGCCCTCGCCGCCTGCGGCGTGCAGATGCCCCACCAGAACGTCGAGGGGGGATGGCCCGTGGAGCTCGTCCCCGTGATCGCCCCGGCCCGGATCCCCCTCGCGCGTCCGAGCTCCAGCCAGGAGGTGAGCGCGCTCCTGATCGTGGCCGCCGCGTGGCCCGAGCCGATCCGGA
Source organism: uncultured Planctomycetaceae bacterium (assembly GCA_964428225.1). Lineage (GTDB taxonomy): Bacteria > Planctomycetota > UBA1135 > UBA1135 > JBFMCU01. The sequence continues at coordinate 6,272 of CAYRXS010000091.1, read as the reverse complement.
TCGAGGTGACCGGCCGGATCCCCAGCCGGCCCTACGTCGAGATCACCTGCCACGTCCTCTCGTACTTCGGGGTGACGGTGGCCGAGGAGCGGACCACGGACGGCTCGCTCTTCCTGGTCGAGGGACTCCTGCGCGCCCCCCGCGCTCCGGTAGCCGTCGAGCCGGACGCTTCGGGAGCCGCGGTGGCTCTGGCGGGCGCCTGTCTCAGCGGGGGAGAGCTGCTCGTCCCCGGCCTCACGCCGGCCTCTCCCCAGGGCGACGTGCGCGTCGCGGAGCACCTGCGCGCCTTCGGCTGCCGCACCACCCTCGACGCGCGCGGGCTCTCGGCGGGGGGCTTCCCCGAGCGCGGCGCCGAGCTCGACCTGACCGGCGAGCCGGACCTCGCCCCGCCCCTCGCTGCCGTGGCCGCGGGCGCGGCGCTGCGCCACGGGGCGACGAGCCTGCTCACTGGCCTCGGCACCCTGCCCGGCAAGGAGTGCGACCGCATCGCGGTCCTCGCCTCCGGGCTCTCGCGGGTGGGCTTCGCGGTCGACTCCGGCGACGACTTCCTGCGCATCGGCCCGCAGGTCGAGGGGCACGTCGCGGATCGCGTCGCCCTCAATCCGTACGACGACCACCGCATGGCCTTCGCGTTCGCCCTCTTCGGTCTGCTCCTTCCCGGCGTGCTCGTCCGCAACCCCGGATGCGTGGCGAAGAGCTGGGCGCGCTTCTGGTGGGACATGGAGCGCGCGGGGGCGGTGCTCGAGTCCGACGCCATCGAGTAGCCTCCGCCGTGAATCCCCTGCGCGCGTTCATCCAGGCGAACCGCTGGCTGTCGGGGAAGACCCACGGCCTCCTCGGCTCCCGCTACACGACCGACGGCAACGCGGACTTCCGCCGGGAGATCCCCGCGGGGTACGTCATCGACGGGGCGACGGTCTACGACATCGGGGGCGGCAAGCAGCCCTTCTTCTCGGCCGAGGCCCGGGCCGCGCATTGCCTCCGGGTGGTGGGCGTCGACATCTCGGCCGAGGAGCTCGCGTGCGCCGCGCCGGGCCTGTACGACGAGCGGTGGGCGGTCGACGTCACCGAGCTGCGTGGCGCGGGCGACGGCGACCTGGTCGTGTGCCAGGCGTTGCTCGAGCACGTGAAGGACGTCGAGCGTGCGGTCGCCGCCATCCGCACCTGCCTCGCGCCCGGCGGCCACGTCTGCGTCTTCGTCCCCTGTCGCAACGCGCTGTTCGCCCGATTGAACCGCCTCCTGCCGGAGGGGCTCAAGCGTCGGATCCTCTTCGCGATCTACCCGCACACCGCTCGCGCCCAGGGCTTTCCGAGCTACTACGATCGCTGCACGCCCGACGAGCTCGATCGCTTGTTCCGCGCGGTCGGACTCGAGCTCGTCGAGGAGCGGCTCTACTACGTCAGCAAGTACTTCTTCTTCTTCTACCCTGCGTACCTCGTCTGGCAGCTCTGGATCCTCGTCGCGTCCCGGGTCGCGCCGCGCCGCCTGTGCGAGACGATGTCGCTGGTGTACCTACGGCCCGCGGAGGGGACGGCTACCAGCCCAACAGGATCCGCCACGTGAGCTGCGGCACGAGGTGGACGTGGCTCCCCCCGTCCTCGACGAGGGAGAGCAGGGCCAGCTCGGGGCCCGCGCGGACGTGCTCGCCCAGCGCGGTCTCGAAGCCCAGGCCGAGATAGGCGCCGTAGTAGTCCCCGGCGCGGTCGACGACGTTCGGCTCCCCGCGCGCCTCGGCCCACACGAGCCCGGCGCGCACCGTCCAGTCCCGGCGCTCGGTGGAGGGCAGGGCGAGCTTCCCGCCGACGCGGAGCTGCGTCCAGTCGCCGGCCGCGGGGTGGGCGTCGTCGGTGACGTCCGAGTCGTCCAGGCATTGCTGGGTCAGCTCGGTCTCCACCCAGAGCGAGCCGGCCCGGAGCTCGCCCACCTCGAATGCGGCGGAGCCGGAGACTCCCAGGCTGGGAAGGACGCTGGGTCCCACACCGAGGGCGAGGGGCGGTCGCGCGTCCGGCGCCGCGCAGGCCACGCCCAGGGCGAGGAGGGAAAGCCCGGCCCAGGCCCCGCGCGAGGCGTGTCCCGGATGGTTGATGCGGGTGGAATGGCGCCGCCCAGCGTAGGCTCCCGCCCCGAGCAGGGCGAGGAATGACGAGGGAACATGGCCCACTGGAAAGAGGATCCCGATCGCCCGCCCGTCCCCGACGGCCCCGTACTCGTGGCCGGCGGCGCCGGCTACATCGGTAGCCACACGACCCGGCTGCTGCAGGACTGCGGCGTCCCCGTCGTGGTCCTCGACCGGCTCTCCACCGGGCACCGCGAGGCGGTCACCGCGCCGCTGGAGACGGTCGACCTCGGGGACCGGGACGAGCTCGCCCGCGTCTTTCGCGAGCACCGGCCCGCGGCGGTGATTCACTTCGCGGCGAAGTGCTACGTGGGCGAGTCCGTGGAGGACCCGGCCTCGTACTACCGCGAGAACGTCACGTACACCTGGAACCTGCTCGAAGCGATGCGGGCCGCGGACTGCCGGGACATCGTGTTCTCCTCGACGTGCGCCACGTACGGCGAGCCGATCGAGCTGCCGATCACCGAGGCGCACCCCCAGCATCCGATCAGCCCATACGGCCGCACGAAGCTGCACATGGAGCACATGATGCAGGACTTCTCCCGCGCCTACGGGCTCCGCTACGCGGCCCTGCGCTACTTCAACGCCGCGGGCGCTTCGCGCTCGGGCGAGCTGGGCGAGGACCACGATCCGGAGACGCACGTGATCCCGCTCCTGATGCAGGTCGCCCTCGGCAAGCGGAAGGGCATCCGGATCTTCGGAGACGACTACGACACGCGGGACGGAACCTGCATCCGCGACTACATCCACGTGGAGGACCTCGCCGACGCCCACCTGCGCGCGCTGCGGCTCCTGCAGGACGGCGAGCGCGAGGTCGCCTGCAATCTCGGCACCGGCACCGGGTACACCGTTCGCGAGCTGGTCGAGATGGCTCGCGAGGTGACGGGTCGTCGCATCCCCGCCGAGGTCGATGCGCGGCGGCCGGGCGATCCCGCGGAGCTGATCAGCGGAGGCACGCGCGCCGGGGACCTGCTCGGCTGGCGGCCGCGACGGTCCGGGCTCGAGCACGTGCTCCGCGACGCGTGGCGGTTCCACCAGTCGCATCCCGACGGCTACGCGGGGGGATGAGCACCGAGCTCCGCGTCCTCGGGGCGGGTTCGATCCTGCCCCGCGTCGGATACGGGAGCGCGGGCTATGCGCTCCGGCCGTCGGCGGACGCGCCCGTGACCCTGCTCGACTGCGGCCCCGGCTCCCTCCGGGCGCTCGCTCCCGCGGGAGTCCGGCTGGAAGAGGTGCGGGGGGTCGTGCTCAGCCACTACCACCCCGACCACTGCCTCGACCTCTTCGCCCTCTTCTTCGCGCGACGCAATCCGGAGTTCCGCGATCTGCCCCGCCTCGAGGTCGTCGGTCCCCCCGGACTGCGGAACCTCGTGGAGCGGATCCCCGACGCGCTGGGGCGCTGGGTCGTCGATCCGGACCTCGAGGTGCGCGAGGTCGAGTTCGGCGCCGACGGTCGCGGCCGCCACCGGACCGGCGAGCTGGACCTGGAGTGCGTCCGCACCGGCCACACCGCCGACGCGGTGGCGTGGCGCATCGAGCTCCCCGACGGGACGAGCCTGGTCTACACCGGCGACACCGGCGAGGTGGCGGAGCTGGTCGCGCTCGCGCACGGCGCAGACGTCCTGCTCTCGGAGTGCAGCTTCCCCGACGGACGCGGCCCCGAGCACCACCTCACTCCGAGCGGCGCCGCCCGGCTGGCCCGGGACGCGGGGGTCCGGCGCCTGATCCTGACCCACTTCTACCCCGAGACGGACCCCGAGGCCGCGCGGAGGGCCGCTTCACACATCTTTGGCGGTCCGATCGAGATCGCGAGGGACGGGACGGTTCACACCCTGGGCCCAGAGCGCATGATGGGGGAATGAAGGTTTCGCTGCCCTCGCTCCTTCCCCTGGGCGTCCTGCTCGCCCTCGCCGTCGAGCCGGGGACCGCGCCCCCGAACACGGGCTTCAAAGACGGCTTCGCCTCGATCGTCAAGAAGGACGTCGAGCTGCACCTGCGCGAGGTGGCCTCCGAGCACCTCGAGGGTCGCGATTCTCCGAGCTCCGGGCAGGAGGCCGCCGCGGACTACATCATCGAGCGCTTCCGCGAGGCGGGGCTCGTCGGCGCGGGGACCGAGGGCGAGTTCCGGATCCCCTTCGAGCGCTCCTTCTCCATCCCCGATCCCGACGAGACCTGGGCGGCCGTGAACCGTCCCGACGTCGACTCCGATCCCCTCACGCTCGGCGTCGATTTCGTCCCGCTCCCCGGCTGCGAGGGCGAGGCGGAGGGGCCGCCGGTGTTCGTGGGCTTCGGCATCACCGATTCGAAGGAGCGCTACGACGACCTGAAGCGCGCCAAGCTCCAGGGGACGATCGCGGTCATCGCCGAGGGCGAGCCGCGCCACCGCAAGCTCTTCGACGGCCCCGAGGTCACCGAGGCCTCCGACGTCTACCGCAAGGTCGAGGACCTCGCGGACGCGGGGGCGGTGGGAGTGCTCGTCGTCCGCCGCCGGCCCGCGGAGGAGGTGAAGGGCTGGGACGGGGAGCCGATCGCGGATCCCGAGCTCGGGTACCGCTACACGTGGGCGAGCTTCAACATGCGCCGCGGGCGACGCGGCTCCCGCAGCCAGAGGGAGCACGACATCCCGGTGATGGAGATCACGCCCGCTTTGGCCGAGGCGATCATCGGGGAGGACGTGCTGGCTCTCGCCCGGAAGATCGACAAGGGCGGGCGCCCCCTGCAACGCCGGCCCAAGGACGTCCTGGTCGAGCTGAAGAGCGCGTTCGAGACGAAGCCGGTCCCCCTCCACAACGTCGTGGGGATCCTCGCCGGCAGCGATCCCGCCCTGGCCGAGGAGTACGTGGTCATCGGCGCGCACTACGACCACATCGGCGTCGATCCCTGGGGACGGATCGCGTGCGGAGCCGACGACAACGGCAGCGGTGTCGCGGCGATGATCGAGGTGGCCCAGGCGCTCGCCGAGGCGGGGCCACCGCGCTCCATCCTGTTCTGCGGCTTCTCCGCGGAGGAGGACGGCCTCCACGGCAGCCGCGCCCTGGTCCGCAACTCTCCCGTGCCCACCGGGTCCATGGTGGCCATGCTCAACCTCGACATGATCGGGCGGGGCGAGACCGCGGAGGTGGTCGTCCTCGGCGCGAAGCAGTACCCGGACCTGGGCGACCTGCTCAAGAAGGCGCAGCGGCTCAAGAGCACGCGGATCAAGAAGGTGATCACGAACCGGGCCGAGCACCTGTGGCAGCGGTCGGACCACTATCCCTTCCACGAAGCCGGCGTTCCCTCCCTGTTCTTCTTCGAGAGCCCGAGCGAATCGGACAATCCCGACTACCACACCTTTCGCGACACCGTCGACCTGGTCGACTTCGAGAAGGTGGCCCGCACGGCTCGATTGGCGTACAACGCGGCATGGCTCCTGGCCACCGACGAAGACCGCCCCTCCACTTCCCGGGACCGCTGATCCTCGGCGCGCTCGCCGCGGTGGGGGTGTCTTTGGTCCTCGCCGGCGCCGCGGGGCTGCTGCCCGAGCCGAAGCTCGCGGAGGCCCGGACTGCCCCGGAACAGGTCGCCGCCGCTCCCGTCGCGCATGAGCGGCGCCCCGGGCCGCAGGTCGACGCGCCGCCGCCCGGGCTCCTGAACGACCGCTTCGACGCCATCGTGCGGCGGTGGACGGCGGAGGCGGCGCGGCGCTCGAAGAACGTCGCCCACGCGGGGAACGTCCGGATCTCGGTGCTCGCCCGCGACCTGGACGGCGGCGTGGATCTCGTCTCGCGCGACGCGGACCGGTCCGTGCGGCCCGCGTCCAACATGAAGCTCGTGACCAGCGCCGCGGCCCTCGTGCTGCTGGGCAGCTCCATGGAGTTCGTGACCCCCTTCGAGGCCGCCGGCCCCGTCGAGGCCGGCGTGCTGCGCGGGGATCTCGTCGTGCGGGCGTCCGGCGATCCGCTGTGCGAGGAGGACGGGAATCCGCGGGTCGAGCCCCGCCTGGCCGCGGTGGCGCGCACGATCCGCGAGCGGGGGATCCACACCGTGCAGGGCGACCTCGTGCTCGACGAGGGCACGTTCGCCGACCCCGGACCGGGTCCCGGGTGGCCCGACGCGAGCCAGCACTGGGCCGAGTACTGCGCCCTGGCCGGCGGCTTCACCGCGAACGGCGGCGTG
>CAYRXS010000090.1:0-23717 GCA_964428225.1 uncultured Planctomycetaceae bacterium | reverse complement strand
CTCGCCTTCCCTATCTGGGAGGCTCGGAGCCAATTTGCGTCAGGACGCACCATCGGAGGATTGTAGATTCCCACCCGGGCTTCGCCAGTTTCACCGCGGTCCGCGCCCACGGCGCGTCGGTCCCGCCCGTAGCATCGAGAGCCGGCCGCGCCGTGGAAACCACCGGAGTCGATCATGATCACCAACTTCCCCTCCCTCCTGCTCGCCCTGATCCCGTGTCTCGCCCCGGGGGCGCCCCTCGCCGAGTCCTCGCCCGTCGCCCGGCAAGAGCCCGCCGACGCGGAGCTCGCCGCGGAGATCGACGCCTTCGTGACCCGGCTCGTCGAGCAGGATCGCTTCTGGGGAGTCGTCGCGCTCGCCCTGGACGGCGAGCCCGTGTTCCAGAAGGCCTACGGGTACGCCTGCAAGCGCTACGACGTCCCCAACCGCATCGATACGCGGTTCAACCTCGGCTCGATGAACAAGATGTTCACCGCGACGGCCATCTGCCAGCTTCAGGAGCAGGGCAAGCTGTCCTTCGACGACTTCCTGATCGAGTACGTTCCGGACTATCCGAACGCGGAGATCGCGAAGAAGGTGAAGATCCACCACCTCCTGTCTCACACGTCGGGGATGGGCTCGTTCTGGAACCGGCAGTTCGCCGACAACTGGCACCGGCTCCGCACGCCGTCTGATCACCTTCCCCTGTTCGCGGACGATCCCCTGCTGTTCGAGCCCGGGGAGCGGTTCGCGTACAGCAACTCCGGCTTCCTCGTCCTCGGCCTGGTCGTCGAGAGCGTCAGTGGTCAGTCGTACTTCGACCACGTTCGCGAGCACGTCTTCACCCCGGCGGGGATGGGGGACACGGAGTCCTACGAGCTCGACCGTCCCGCTCCCAACGTCGCCATGGGCTACGTCCGCATCGAGGAGGGCGAGGACGACCGCCCGGAGATCGGCGGCGTCTACCGCAACAACGTGTTGATCAGCCGCGTGCGGGGCGGCCCTGCCGGCGGCGGTTATTCCACCGCCGGGGACCTGGTCCGCTTCGCCATGGCGATCATGGAGGGCGCTCTGCTCGACGTCGAGACCACCGAGACCATGCTCGAGAACAAGATCCCCGGGATGGGGCGGCCCTACGCCTACGGCTTCTCTCCTCGCTCACACAGCGGCCAGCCTTCCTTTGGCCACAGCGGCGGGGCGCCGGGGATCAACGCGGTCATGAAGCACTTCCCCGAGTCGGGCTACACGATCGTCGTGATGGCGAACTACGGCAGCGTGGCTCCGATCGAGGAGCTCCTGATCCGAAAGGTCACCTCGGGCTGACCGGAGCCCCGGCCGCGATCCCCCGGTCTACTTCGCCACGCCGAGGCTGCGAGCGCGCCGGTCGTACTTCATGGCCTCGTTCTGCCGGCCCGATTCGATGAGCAGGCGGATGAGGAACGCGTAGTACTCCCGGTTCGTCGCGTCGAGCCGCACCGCTTCCTCGAAGGCGGTAGTGGCCTCCGCGGGCTGGCCGATCTCCTTCAGGCACTTGCCGAGATTGAAGTGGGCCTGCGCCATCTCCGGCCGCTCCGCGATCAGCGCCCGGAGGGGGGTGACGGCCTCGGCGTGCTTGCCCAGGTTCATCCGGCTGAAGCCGAGGAACATCAGGGCGGCGGGGCTCCACGGGAGCGTCTCCACGATGAGCTGCAGCGCGGCTTCCGCCTCGGCGAAGCGGCCCGCGTGGTACAGGTCCATCCCCTTCGCCAGCGTCCGGTGCGCCGTGAGGAGGGTGCTCGCGTCGGGACGATCGATGGTCGCGAGGGGGTGGGGAACGTCCATCGACGCGTCGCCGAGCCCCGCGTAGCCGAGTTTGCGCAGCGAGCCCAGCATCTCCTCGTCGATCTCCTGGCCCGGGATCGGTTTGAACGCGTCCTTCCCGGCGAGCGCGGCGATCTTCTCCCGGTGCTCCGTGGCGACGCTGCCCCGCTCTCTGAGCAGGTCCTGGCTCTCGGTCGGGTCGGCCGCGATGTCGTAGAACTGCGGCTTCGAGCTGTGGATGTACTTCCCCCGTCCGTCCAGCCACCCCGCGATGGGGCTGTAGCCGAAGGAGAGGTAGCCTTCGTAGGACTCGAAGTAGACCCCCCGATCCGCAGGCACCGTCTTGCGGTAGAGGCTGTGGCCGTCGAGATCGTCGGGCAGCGAGAGCCCGAAGGCCTCGACGAGGGTCGGGTGGACGTCGGTCACGCTCACGATCTCCTGCGAGCGCTCCCCCGCGCGATACGCGTCCGGATAGCGCACGATCATGGGCACGCGCATCGTCGAGTCGTAGCAGAGGATCCCGTGCGTGTCCTCCCCGTGATCGCCGCGGGCCTCTCCATGGTCCGCGACGACGATCACCAGCGCCTCGTCGAGCGCTCCGTCCGAGCGCAGGTTGGCCAGGAGGCGTCCGACCTGCTGGTCGAGGTATCCGACCTCGCCCAGGTAGGGGTCCTCCCCGTAGACGCCCCCGCGGAAGGACGGCGGAGGGGAGTACGGCGAGTGGGGATCGAACAGGTGAACCCAGAGGAAGAACGGCCGGGACCGGTCCCTCGCCTCGATCCAGCGAATCGCGTCCGTGACCACCTCGGTGGCCAGCCGCTGGCTCAGGGAGGGGCGTCCATCCTGGCCCCTCGTGGCGGGCTCTCCGTAGTGGTCGAAGCCCTGGTTCATGCCGAGCCGGCTCGTCAGGGCCACCGAGGCGATGAGCGCCCCGGTCTGTACGCCTTCCGCCCGGACCATCTCCGCGATGGTGTCCACGTCTCTCGGCAGCACGAGCATGTCGTTGCTGCGCACGGAGTGGCGGAGCGGATACAGCCCGGTGAGCATCGAGGCGTGCGAAGGCGCGGTCACCGGCGTCACCGTGTAGGCCCGCTCGTAGAGGATTCCCTCCGCCGCGAGCTGGTCGAGGTGAGGCGTGGCCCCCTCCACTCCGCCGTAGCAGGCGAGCGCGTCGGCCCGGGTCGTGTCGATCGTGACGAGCAGCGCAGACAGGCTTCCGCCCTCGCTCGTGCCTCCTTCCCCGGCACAGGAGAAGAGGCCGCACAGGATCAGGGGAGCCAGGATGCGAAGCCGACGCCGGGGCGTCGCGCTCCGAAGAACAGACGGTAGTGCTTCCATGGAACGAGTACGGGGCATCGTCGGAAAGGGGGGCGGACCACCGGGGCGGAGGTGTCGCTCCGCGGCCTCGGTCATCCGCGGGGGGGCCGTGTCCGCGCGGCATTCGCGCGAGAGCGATCGCGCGGATTGTACGTGCTCCCGATTTGGACGGTCAAGGCGAGCCGGTCGCGGGGAGGGTGGCACGCCGCGGACTCGTCGTTACTCCGCCCCGTAGCGCTCGAAGCAGCGGCGCTCGTGGCGACAGTCCCGGGGGTCGACGACCTTGCCGTCGGGGCCCACCGCCTCCTGCGTCTTCTCGCACCAGACGGCCTGGCTGATGTCGAGCAGCTCCGCCTCGTCGCGAGGAGGCGCGGGCAGAGAGTAGTAGCGCTTGCTTCGCAGCCACACGCAGAACGGACTGATCGAGGTGCGTTCTTGCTCCGTCATGGCGTCACTCCTCGCGGGCGAGCTTCCTGAGGGCCTTGGTGATCAACCCCTTGGTCATCGGGATCTTGTACGCGTTCTCCTCGAGGGGACGGGCCCCGCGCAGGGCTTCCTCGCCCGCGAGCTTGCAGGTCTCCTCGTCGATCGCACGTCCGACGAGCAGCTCCTCGGCCGATCGACACCGCCACGGCTTCGGAGCGACGCCGCCGAGCACCAGGCGCGCCTCGGCGATCCCCTCGCCCTCCATGCGCAGAGCGAGCGCCACCGCAGAGAGGGCAAAGTCGAAGGACCCGCGCTCGCGCGCCTTGAGATACGTGGCGCGCCAGCCGGCCCGGTCGGGGATCATCAGCGACGCGAGCAGATCGTTGCGGGCGAGCACATTCTCCTTCGTGACGTCGCCATCTGACGGCAGCGTGAAGAAGTCCTCGAGCGGCATCTTCCTTGCGACCTGCTTGTCCTCCTCCGGGGGATGGATGCTGACCGAGGCGTCGTAGGCGATGAGAGCGGGCGCCAGGTCGGACGGGTGGACGATGTAGTCCGGCCCTCCGCCCAGGATGGCGTTGTACTTGTTCCGGCCCGCGTACGCGAAGCACACCGAACCGCCCTTCTTCAGGCAGACCGTGTGCTCGTTCCGGTAGTACCAGCATCGAGGTCGCTGGCAGAGGTTCCCCCCCACCGTCCCCATGTTGCGGATCTGCGGCGTCCCCACCGACGCCGCCGCCTCGGCGATCATCGGCAGGTGCTCGCGAACCCCCTCGTCCTCCACGAGCGTGGCGAGCGTCACCATCGGTCCGATGACGGACACCATGCCGTCCCCGCCGCGGGCGCGGAGGCCGCGCATGGCTCCGATCATCGTGAGGTTGATCAGGTAGTCGGGCTCGACGACGTGGTCCTTCATCTCGCCGAGGAGGTCCTGGCCGCCGGCGATGACCTTCACGAGCTGATCGGCTGGCGCCTCGGCGAGCTCGGTCAACGCCCGAACCATGCTGACGGGATAGGAAATGCGGAATTGCTTCATGGCGTCCTCCTCAGCCCAGCGTGGCCAGCCCGTTGACGATCTTGTCCGGAGTCAGGGGCAGATCCCGCACCCTCACCCCGCACGCGTTGAAGACCGCGTTGGCGATCGCGGATTGACCGGGGATGACCGGTGGCTCTCCGATCCCGATCACCTGTTGCCGCGGATCATCGTCGATGATCGCCATCATCTCCGGGACGTCCTTCATCCCCGCAATCTTGTAGTCCAGGAACGAGTGGTTCATCGACGTGCCGAGCCACGGGTCGACGACGCGTTCCTCGAAGAGGCCGTAGCTCAGCGAGCCGATCATCGCGCCCTGCATCTGGCTGCGCGTGGCCAGGCGGTTCAGCGGCAGGCCGCAATCCTGGACGCAGACCATCTTCAGCACGCGCAGCTCTCCGGTGAGCGTGTCCACCTCGACCTTCGCCGCCTGGGCGCCGTGCGCGCCGTGGCTCGCGAGCTCCTCGCAGAAGTCCCCGACCTCGGAGATACCCCCCGAGGTGAGGGTGGAGCAGGCCTCCTTCCAGCTCATGCTCTTCGATCCGTCCTCGGCGTCGGCGATCTTCCCGTCCTCGGCGCGAAGCCGCTCGACGGTCGTCTCCAGGAGCGGCGCGAGGCGCTCGAACAGCGCGGTCTTCGCCTTCGTCACCGCCTCCATGCACGCCGTGGAGAGCCCCGGGACGGTCATGCTACCGCCGGAGGCTCCGGCCGGTCCCAGGCGTGTGTCGCCGATGCGCACCTCGACCGCCTCGAGGGGCAGGCCGAGCACCTCGGCCGTCACTCCCGCGAGGAACGTGCGCGTTCCCGTGCCGAGGTCCTGAGACCCGGAGCTCGCGGTCACGCTGCCGTCGCTCTCGATGCGGATCGTCACATGGTTGGGACTGCGGCCGGGGATGTCCCACCACCCGACGGCGAAGCCGATGCCCACCGCCTTCTCGGGCAGCAGGGCCGGCGCGGGCGGCGCGGTGCGGTGCGGGTGGTCGGCCCAGCCGATCTCCTTCGCGACCCGGTCGAGCTGGCGGTGGTAGAACTCCTCGGGGAGGTTCTGCTTGCGGAGCTCGAGGGGATCGTGACCGATCGCATAGGCGAGCTCGTCCACCATGGACTCGATGGCGAACGACGCCTGCGGCCGGCCGGGCGCGCGCATCGGCACCGAGGCGTTCGTGTTCGTGTGCACCCAGCCCGGTTGGGTGTAGTGCACCTCGAACGGGTAGACGTAGGGCTGGCCCGGATGAGAGCCGCGGCCGAACCCTCCGAGGTTCTGGATCTCGGAGACGAGCGCCTTCAGCTTGCCGTCCCGGTTGGCTCCCCCGCGCAGGAACTGGAAGCTGCCGCTCCGGTTTCCGGTGCAGAGAAACTCCTGTCCGCGCTCGAGCATGAGGTGGACGGGGGCGATGGCCTCCTTGGCGAGCCGGCAGGCGATGTGGCCCACGACGGTCAGCCAGAGCTTCGATCCGAAGCCCCCTCCCATGTGCTCGACGATGCCGACGACCTGGTTCGCGGGCAGCTCCAGGACCCGTCCCGCGGGACCGGGGATGCCGTTCGCGTGCTGGGAGGACGAGTAGACGACTGCCTTCCCCTCGCCGCGGTAGTCCACCACCGCGCCGTGGGTCTCCAGGCACGCGTGGGTCTGCACGGGGAGGGTGTAGGTGGCCTCGACGACGGCGTCGCACTCCGCGAGCGCCGCCTCGGCGGCTTCGGCGTCCCCGTCGGGCTCTCCCTGCCCGACCATCCCTCCGGGGAAGGCGGGCGCCGTGCCCTGCTCGATCGCCTGCTCGCGCGTCACGGACCATTCGCCGACCTCGTAGTCGACCCGGATCGCGCGGATCGCGTCCTCGGCCTGCTCGGGGGTCTCCGCGACCACCGCCGCGATGGGCTGGCCCAGGTATCCCGTCCAGCCCTCGGGGCGCGAATCGTCGAGCTCGATGGCCACCACCGTCCCGGGAAGGGCGAGCGCGGGCTCGAGATCGATCGTCGGCTTCGCCACCGGGTGGGGGCAGGTGAGCACGCGGCCGTGGAGCATACCCTCCACCCGCACGTCGTGCGTGTACCGCGCCCGGCCGGTCACCTTGGCGGGGCCGTCGATGCGCGGCGTGTCGTGGTCGAGGATCCGGAACCGGTCACGGTCGCCCCACGTCAGCTTCTCGTCGTCTTGCTTGCGCGTCGCCATCACCGATCCTCCTTCAGCGCGCGGCCGGCCTCGCGGGCGGCGGCGACGACCTGGGGTTGCGTCCCGCAGCGACAGACGTGTCCCGAGCAGGCGGTGCGTATCGCCTGCTCGTCCGCCCCCGGGTCCTTCTCCAGGCATGCGGTGACGGAGAGCACGACGCCCGGAGTGCAGAATCCGCACATCATGGCGTCGTGCTCGCAGAAGGCCTTCTGCACCTCCGACAGCTCCTCGGGCGTGCCGAGGGCTTCGATCGTCGTGACCTCCCGGTGCATGAGGTTGCCGGCGAGGATCGTGCACGCGTAGACCGGTAATCCGTCGAGCAGCACGGTGCAGGCCCCGCAGGTGCCGCGATCGCATCCCTCCTTCGTCCCCGTCAGGGGCTCGGCGAGGCGGTGGCGAAGGATCTGGAGCAGCGTCGTCCGCGGTTCGACCTCGACCTCGACGAGCTCGCCGTTGAGCGTGAACGGGACGCGGAAGGGCTTGTCGAAGAGGAAGAACGCCTCCCTCAGGCGTGGCTTGCCCTGTTGGTCGGGTTCCTTCGGGCGGGCGCCCACCGCGCTGCCGGCGGCGAGGCCTCCGGCGCCGATGAGCAGGGCTCTTCTCGTGAATCCTCCACCGACGCGATCTCCGTCGGTCTCGGGGCGGTCCGATTCCGGCGATCGGGGCATGGCTCCTCCTCGGGGTCCGGGGAATCGATGAGGGGCCGATTCTAGGTTCCGCCACCCGATGCGGGCAAGACGCGGGGAGCGCGCAGAGAGGACCGCTCTCGTTCTACTTGACCAGGCGCCAGCAGAAGGGGTAGCGGTAGCGCTCGCCGTCGTTGGCCTTGACCGAGGCGATGATCCCGAAGACGAGGGCGAGGACCCAGACAAGGCCCATGATCGGAAGGGCGATGAACACGGCCAATCCGCAGGTCACGAGGACCGACAGTCCGCAGATGAAGTGGATGAGCGCGATCGTGATCCGGAAGTTGAGGGCTTCCTTCGCCTGATCGGTCACGAATGGGCTCTCGTCCTTCTTGGTGACGTAGATCACGAGCGGGACGATCCAGCCGAACGCGAAGGACATGAGGTCGACGATCATGGCTCCCAGGTGGGCGAAGAGCGCCAAGTTGCGATCCTCCTTGGGGGGCACGGCATGGCCATCGGCCCCGACGGTCTGCTGAGCCGGGGGCTCTTCCTTGTCACCGTAGCTGTCCGTGCTTCCTCGCGGCTCGTAGTCGCCCATGGTTCGGCTCCAGAGATGGGGGATCGGGTGGCGGGTCTCTCCTGCGTGTCCTGGCGGTCAGTATTCATTGGAGAGCCTCGAAAGGGCTGACTCAAGCCCGGAGGCGGAATCCGCCCCGCTTGGCCCTCCCCCACCGCACCTCTATGATCCAGGCCGTGAACGTCCTATTCCTCTCCCAGCGCGTCCCCTATCCGCCCAACCGCGGGGACAAGATCACTACCTGGCGGCTGGTCGAGCGCATGGGACGGCGCCACCGGGTGCGGATCGTGGCCTTCGCCCACGACGACGCGGACCTCGCCGCGGCCCGCCGGCTCGAGGAGATGGGCTATCCCACGACCGCCTTCCGCCTGCATTCGAGGTGGGATCGCGTCCGCTCCCTGCCGCTGCTCCTGACGAGGACCCCCCTGACCCTGGGCGTCTTCGGCTCGAGAGCCCTGCAGGCCGAGGTGGATCGCCGGGCGAGCGAGACGGATCTGGCCTACGCCTACTCCTCCTCCATGGGCGCGTTCCTCCTGTCCCATCCCGAGCTCGCGCGCGTCATGCACTTCGCGGAGCTCGACTCGGACAAGTGGCGCCAGTACGCGGAGAAGACCGGGCCTCCCATGCGGTGGATCTACGGGCGCGAGCACCGCACGCTGCTCGCCTTCGAGACGAGGCTGGCGAACGCGGTGGACGAGAACGTCTTCTGCACTCCGCTCGAGCAGCGGATCTTCCAGGAGCGCATCCCCGGCCCCTCGTCGGCCGTCCTGCGCAACGGAGTGGACCTCGAGTACTTCCAGCCTTCGCCGGACGAGGCGGAGGCGGGGCACCTCGTCTTCGTCGGGGTGATGAACTACTACCCGAACGTCGAGGGGTGCCTGTGGTTCGTCGATGAGATCCTGCCCCGCGTTCGCGAGCGCGTTCCCGATGTCCGGCTTTCGATCGTCGGCGCGCACCCGTCCCCCGAGATCGAGCGCCTCGGGAAGCTCCCCGGGATCACGGTGACGGGCTTCGTCGACGACACGCGGGACTGGCTTCGTCGCGCCTCGGTGTCCGTCGCCCCCTTGCGCATCGCGCGCGGGATCCAGAACAAGGTGCTCGAGGCGATGGCGATGGGCCTTCCCGTCGTGGGCACGACCTCGGCCACGCAGGGGGTGGAGGGCACGCCGGGGCGGGACTTCCTCGTCGCGGACGAGGTCGAGGGACAGGTCGAGGTGCTCTGCGGGCTCCTCCGCGATCCGGAGAAGGCCCGACGGCTCGGCGAGCGAGGCAGGCGCTTCGTCGAGGCGAATTACGACTGGGACGTCTGCCTCGAAATCCTGGACGAGATGTTCGATCGATTGGAGCGAGAGTGATGAGCGAGAAGACCGCGGCCGATTTCTTCGACGAGTGGGCCCGGGACGGCGACGATGCCGGCCTGGAGGAGGAGCACGGCGACGTCGTGCGTCAGGTGATCGAGCAGATGTCGATCGATCCCGGGGAGAAGATCCTCGACCTGGGCTGCGGCAACGGATGGGCCACGCGCCAGCTCGCCCAGACGAACGCGGGCGTGCAGGCAATCGGCCTCGACGTCTCGCCGGGGATGATCGCCCGCGCCGACGAGCTGACGAGCTACACGATTCGCGCCCGCTTCGATCTGGGGCGCTTCGAGGAGCTCGACTTCGAGGACGGGGAATTCTCGCGCATCTTCTCCATGGAAGCCCTGTACTACGCCGTCGATCTCGACGCCGCGGTGCGTGAGATCCACCGCGTGCTGAAGGCCGGGGGATGCGCCGACGTGATCGTCGACTTCTACCGGGAGCACCCGCTGTCCGCGCTCTGGAACGAGAAGCTCGAGATCGAGAAGCACTTGCTCGGAGAGGGCGAATGGAAGGCCCTGTTCGAGCGCGAAGGCTTCACGAACGTTGGGACGAGCCGGGTGATCGACAGCCGCGGCCCCGGCGACGAGGCCGCCTGCGATACGGACGGCGCCTGGCACCCCGACTGGCCGAGTCGCGTGCAGTCCCACGAGGCGGGATCCCTGTGGATCCACGCCGAGAAGCCGGGCTGATCGCTCAGCCCCCTCCCTCCTCCTCCACCTCGACCGCCGCCCAGATCTCCCGCAGGTAGGCGAGGCTGCGGCGGGCGACGGTGGAGCCGTCGGCGGGCTCGTCGAAGACCTCGACCGAGACGTAGCCCCGATAGTCCGCGGCGCGCAGGGCGCGGGCGATGGGTAGGAAGTCGGTCGCGCCGAGGCCCGGACCGCACAGGCTCTCGTCGTTCGCGTGGAAGTGGACGAGCTCCGCGGCGTGGGCGGCGATGATCTCGGGGGCGGGGCGCTCCTCGGCGGCCATCGCGCTCACGTCGAGGTGCAGGCGACAGGCGGGGTGGTCCACGGCGCGGATCAGCGCCCGGGCCTCCGCCGCGCTCGTGAGCATGTTCGTGTACCGCGGGGCCAGGGGCTCGAGGGCGAGGACCACGTCGAGGGACTCCATACGCTCGCAGACCTCGCGGCAGGACGCGACCAGGCGCGAGAACGCGTCGGCGTGTGACTCTCCCTCGGGAACGGATCGCTGCCGGGGACTGCCGAGGACGAGGATCCGACCGCCCATCGCCGCGCACAGGTGGGCGAGCCGCACGAGGTGCTCCACGGTGCGCGTGCGGGTCGAGGCGTCCTTCACGCACAGGTGCAGCCCCTCCGGCCGCGCCAGGAGCCAGTGGAGCCCGACCACCTCGAGGCCCGCCGCGCGCACCGTCTCCCCCACCGTGCGGCCGTCGGCCTCGGTCAGCGTCTCCGGGTCCTCGGCGAGGGTGAAGGGCGCGATCTCGAGGCCGTCGTAGCCGCAAGCGGCGGCGTCCTCGCAGAGCTCCGCCAGGATCTGGTCGCGGTAGATCTCGTTGCAGACGGCGAACTTCGTCATCGAGCGGCGGGACGCGTTGCCTCCGGCCTCGGCCCTTCCCTACCATTGGAGCGCATGGATGTACCGGACGCCATCGAGAGCGTCGAGCAGCTCGAGGAGCTCCTCTCCCGCCCGGATCCCGGGGAGATCGAGGATCTCGCCGAGCTCGGGGGCGACCTCCTGGTGCTGGGCGCGGGGGGCAAGATGGGCCCGACCCTCGCCCGCATGGCGCGGCGCGCCCTCGACGCGCGCGGTGCACGCCACGCGGTGATCGCGGTCTCGCGCTTCTCGAGCGCGGAGACTCGCAGGGGCCTCGAAGCCGCGGGGGTGCGAACCGTGTCCTGCGATCTCCTCGACCGCGACGCCCTCGCGCGTCTGCCCGACGCGGCGGCGGTGCTCTTCCTCGCGGGGAGGAAGTTCGGAACCTCGGGCGCCGCCGATCTCACCTGGGCGCTCAACGCGGCGCTGCCCGCCTTCGTCGCCGAGCGCTGGGCGGGCGTACCCACCGTCGCCTTCTCGAGCGGCAACGTGTACCCCCTCACCGCCGTGGCGAGCGGCGGCGCGCGGGAGGAGACGCCCCCCGCTCCCGAGGGCGAGTACGCGTGGTCGGTGTTGGCGCGTGAGCGGATCTTCGAGCACGCCGCCCGGAGCCGGAACACCCCCGTGCTGATCTTTCGCCTGAACTACGCGTGCGAGCTGCGGTACGGCGTGCTCGTGGATCTCGCCCTGCGGGTGCGCGACGGGATCCCGATCGATCTGCGCATGGGGCACGTCAACGTCATCTGGCAGGGCGACGCGAACGCCGCGGCCCTGCGCGCGCTGAGGCTCGCCGCGGTGCCCGCCGCCCGGCTGAACGTCACCGGGGCCGAGGTGCTCTCGGTGCGCGCGCTGGCCGAGGGGCTCGGGAAGCGGATGGGGATCGCGCCGCGATTCGATGGAGAGGAGGCACCCGACGCGCTGCTCAGCGACGCCGCGCGGGCCCACGCGCGCTTCGGACCCCCCGCCGTTTCCATGGAGAGGCTCCTCGACTGGGGCGCCGCGTGGGTGCTCCGCGACGGGCCGATCCTCGACCGTCCAACCCACTACGAGGTGCGCGATGGGCAGTTCTGACCTCGACGCCCTGCGGCGCGGCCTCGTGATCCCCGCCCACCCCCTCGCCCTGGACGAGGGACGTCGCCTCGACGAGCGGCGCCAGCGCGCGCTCACCCGCTACTACGCCGCCGCGGGCGCGGGGGGGATCGCGGTGGGCGTACACACGACGCAGTTCGAGATCCACGAGCCGGCCGTGGGCCTGCTGCGTCCCGTCCTCGAGCTGGCGAGCGAGACCGCGCGCGCCTGCGAGGCGACGACGGGGCGACGCCTGTTCCGGGTGGCCGGCGTGTGCGGCGAGACCGGGCCGGCGGTCGACGAGGCCGGTGTGGCGCGTGAGCTCGGCTACGACGCCGGTCTGCTCAGCCTCGCGGCCCTGCCGAAGGCCACGAACGCGGAGCTCCTCGCGCACTGCCGGGCGGTGGGCGAGGTCCTGCCGCTGTTCGGCTTCTACCTGCAGCCCGCGGCGGGCGGGCGGGTGCTCGACTTCGACTTCTGGCGTCGCTTCGCCGAGCTCCCCGCGGTGATGGCCATCAAGATCGCCCCCTTCGATCGCTACCGGACGCGGGACGTGGTGCGCGCGGTGGCGGCGTCGGGGCGCTGCGACGAGATCGCGCTCTACACCGGGAACGACGATCACATCCTGCTCGACCTCCTGACCGAGCACCGCGTGGTCACCGCCGGAGGCGAGAGGCGCCTCCGCATGACGGGCGGCCTGCTCGGCCAGTGGGCGGTCGGAACCCGGCGCGCGGTGGAGCTCCTCGATGCGATCCACGCCGTGCACGCGGCGGACGGCGCCCCGCCGCGCGGCTTGCTCGCCCGCGCCGAGGAGCTGACCGAGGTCAACGCCGCGATCTTCGACGCCCCCCACGACTACGCGGGCTGCATCCCGGGGATCCACGAGGTGTTGCGGCGCCAGGGCCTGCTCGACTCGATCGTCTGCCTGGACCCCCGCCTCGCCCTCTCCCCCGGCCAGGCGGAGGAGATCGACCGCGTGTGCACGGCCTACCCGCACCTCTTCGACGACGAGCTCGTGGCCGAACACCTCGACGAGTGGCTCGCCTAGCGGAGAGGCTACGAGCCGAGGTAGAGCCGCAGTCCCGTCCGCAGGGCCAGGAAGAGGACCACGAGGAATCCCGCGAACGCGAGGGCGATGCTCCACCTCGGCACGCGCCGCACGCCCGAGGCGCGGGGGCGAAGGGCGAGCCACAGGAGGACCCCGGCCAGGATCGGGTTGCCGAGAACCGTCAGCGCCTGGGCGAAGATCACGAGGTTCACGGGTGGCCGGCCGCTCTCCTGCACCAGGAACGCGACGACCATGCCGACGACGAGGGCGGCGATCGTGAACCGCCGCGGCCAGCGGCCGTCCATGTCGCCCCCAAGGCCCAGGCTGTCGGAGAGGACGAGCCCGCCGATCATCACGTTGCCCAGGAAGGAGCTCAGCGCCCCTGCCAGAAGCCCCGTGCAGAACATGAGCTTCGCGCCGGAGCCGAACAGCGGCTCGAGGGCCAGGGCCACGTCCGCCGCGCTGCGCAGCTCCTCGCCGCGCATCCGACCGTGCAGCACGGAGGCGGCGGTGGTCATGATCACGATCGTGAGCAGCCCCAGGATCGAGATCCCCACCACGGAATCGATGAGGCCGCGGCCGACCTCCTTCTCGCCCCACCCCTTCTTCCGTACCAGGTAGGCCTGGTAGAAGGCCGCGGCCACGGAGAAGGTCGTGCCGACGAGGGCCTGGACCGGCCAGAAGGAATCGTGGAGCTTCCCCTCCTCGAGGCGCGGGAGCAGATCGCCCGCGTTCCCCTCGGGCAGGCGCGGCACGAGGCCTCCGACGACGGCGACGAGCGAGGCGCCGGCGAGCAGCAGGTTGACCACGAAGCCCAGGATCATCAGGCCCACGAAGACCTTCATGATCCGCTCCACCGGCAGGTAGAGGCGGCGGAATCCGACGACGGCCAGCACCACCGCCGCGTTCATCGCGAGGAGGAGCCCGTAGGGCCAGAATCCCTCCGCGCCGACGAAGGGCGTCACCGCGGCGAGCACGCCGACGTTGTTGCTGAACTGGAAGCAGGCCACCACGCCGAAGAGCACCAGACCGACGAATGCGGCGAAGGGACGTCCGGCCCGCTGCGCCAGCTCCTCGCAGGGGGTACCCGCGAGAGTCGAGCCGAGGTGCGCCGAGAGAACGGTCATCGCGATCATCAGCACGGCGGCGACGACGACGATCCAGAGCAGGTCGTAGGCGAAGTCACACCCGACCCGGGAGGCGGTCAGGATGCTGCCGGGGCCCAGGACCACCGAGCCGACGATCAACGCGGGACCGAGCGACAGGGACAGCCGTCGCACCCGCGGACTCATCGTCGTGGCCCTCCTTCGCGGGGATCGGGCAGGGAAAGCGGGGCGAGCGCCTCCCAGTCAGGATCGGGCGCGGCGCCGAAGCCCGGGCCATGGAGCTCGGAGACGTCGAGCGCGCCGTCCCGGATGCGCAGGGTCACGAGGTCGGGCGCCGGGCGGTGGTAGAAGCCCGGGAAGAGGCGCAGCGCTTGCGCCTGCTCTTCCGGCTCGAGGAAGGAGAGGCCGCGGACGTAGTGGTGGCCGTTCCGCTCGGTGTGAGCGATGCCCAGGGCCGCGGCCAGGCAGGTGTCCTGATGCAGCGGATGGAGGGGCGTGGCCGTCAGATCCTCGCTCGAGAGCACCGCGGGTGCCGGTGCACGCTCGTTCCACTCGGCGATCGTCCGGTGAGCATGCAACGCGCGCAGCACGCCCTTGCAGTACTTGGCCGACATGCCCATGTAGCCGAGGGCGAGCGCACGCTCCGTCGCGTCGTCGGTCCCGCCCGATTCGTCCAGGATGACGGGCTTGCGGCGAGTGACCGCGGCGAGCTCGTCGGCGAGGTCCCCGGCCAGGGCCGCGTCGCGCTCGAGCGGCTGCTCGATCCACAGCGTCCGTCCCCAGAGAGCGGCGAGACCCGGCGCGGCATCCGCGCGCTCGACGAAGCGGCGCAGGTCCTCCAGCCCCGCGAACTGCTCGTTGGCATCGAGGGTGAGGCGGTAGTTGCGAGCCTCGGTGTCGAGCACCTCGGCGACGCGGGCGAGCCGGTCGAGGGATTCCTCCACGTCGCCCGAGACCTTGAGCTTGAACCAGCGCACGCCGTACTCGCGGATCACCTGCTCGAGCGACTCGGGGAGACCGTCGTCGAGGGGCGTGGCGAGCTCGCGGGTCCGGAGGGGATCGATCATGCCCACGGTGTGGCGCATGTGGAGCCGCGAGAGCGGGCGCTCGGGAACGTGCCGCGCGAGCTCGGGGCCGAGGCCGAAGAGATCGCCGCGCAGTCCCGCGTGGAATCCGACTCCCGCGCCACGACACAGGGCGTCCAGCACGGCGCCGTCGACGAGAGCGATCCCGAAGCTCGCGGGCAGGGGCAGGAGCCCGTGCTCCCGAGCCCGCTCCGCGATGGTGTCCCCGGCCTGGCGGTGCAGCGTCGCCGCCGTTGCCTCGCCCGCGGCGAGATAGGCCTCCACGGCGAGGGCCACGGAGAGCAGGAGGTCGGCGCGCCGCTCCTCGAGGCTGCGCTCCGGACGCTTGTCGAACCACAGCGGCGAGAGCAGACACGCTCCCAGCCCCCAGGCGCTCGCCCCCGCGCGGTCCTCGATCCGGACGCGCACGTAGACGATCTCGACGTCGGTCATCGTGCTGGCGCCGAACTTGAAGGGGAAGCGCATGGGGGCGCGCCGCACGAAGGGGCGCAGCTCGCGGACGCGCAAGGATCGGATCGGGGGCACGCGGCTCATCATGTTTCGCGGCACGACCGCGCCTAGGAATCGGGGCCCAGCCGCACGAACACGATCTCGGTCGCGTCCCCGCCGGTCAAGCCCTCGCCCGGCCCGCCGCGTGTGTAGAGCAGCGCGGGCACGCCGGCGAGGGGTTCCGCTCCGAACGGGCGCTCGAGGCTGGGAAGCCAGGCGGGAAGGGTCGGATCCACGGGCGAGATCGGCAACGCGTCGAACGTGGCTCCGCGATCGTCCGAGGTGAGGAGGACCACCTCGCCCGAGGGATGTCCCCAGCCCCCGGGCGGTTCCTGGGTCACCAGCGCGACATGGAGCCGTCCCCGCGCGTCGAAGCTCACCGTGCCCGTTTGCTCGAGACAGCGTCCGGGAGCGACGGCGTGCACGAAGGGCAGGAGCGCCGTCGACTTCCACCCGCCGTCGTCGAGACACCACAGCGTGGCGGAGGTCAGCTCGGTCTCCTTGTGCAGGACGACCAGATGCGGCCGGCCCTCGGGATCGACGGCGACGTTGGTGACGCGCATGTCCATCGATTCGCCCTGCTCGATGAAGCACGGCGTGGAGGGGACCGCGGGCAGGGCGACGGGCTCGCCGGCCGCCGTTTCCCAGCTCACGCCGCCGTCGCGCGAGCGCAGGTACCCCGCCGCCTTCCCGGCCTTCGGGTGGACGTCGTACACGTGGAATGCGAGGTGGAGCGTGCCGTCCGCGGACACCGCGAGAGGATTGTGGTACTGGGTGTAGCCGCCCGGCACGTCCGCGCTCACCAGGGCCCGCGGCTCGCTCCACTCCCCTCCGCGCGGTCGCCGCTGGTACGTCAGGCGCGCCGGCGACGGGTGCCCGCGGTAGGTCAGGTGCAGCGTGTCGTCCGGATCGCACACGAGGCTGGGGTACGTGGCGTTCGCGCCGACCTCCTCGACGGGTGTCCACGCGCTCGCATCGAACGGTCGCAGCGAGCGGCGGAGCTGGAAGGGATCCCGGCCGTGTGGACCGAAGATCGCGTAGAGGTGGCCCTCGCCGTCCATCGTGAGGGCCGGCCCGCTGTGGTTGTCGACGCCGCGGCCGAGGAGGAGGGTCTCGCCCCACTGCTCGGTCGCGAGGTCGTAGGTCCGGATGCGCACGTCGGCGACGTGATCCAGCCACGCCACGAAGACGAGGCCGCCGGCGGTGATGATCTTGTTGCTCATCGCATAGGCGGTGCCCCGCGTCGATCCGCCCGTCGAGAGGGTCTTCGTCCAGAGCACCTGCACCGGTTCCCGGGAGCCTCCGGGGATCGCGGCGCAGCTCGCCAGCAGGAGACCGAGCAGGACACAGCGCACGTGCCTTCCCGTTGCCATCCTCCGTACCCTAAGGAGAGCCGGAAGCCCGGGCGAGGAGGAATCCGATGGGTAGTGCTCCCGGGCCGGCCCTCCCCGGCCTCACGACGACCCGAGGAGGCGAAAGAAGCCCGGCTCGCCGCACTCCCCGACGGGGCTCGACGAGCCGGGCACGCGCCAACTGGAGATCCGCTAGAGCGCGCGGCGCCCCGTCCGCTGACCGGCGGAGCCCGATCGTCCCTTCGGCCGGGCATTCCGCGCGTCGCCGCGCCACTCACGGTTCCCGCGGATCGCGCGTCCATCGCGCGAGCCGGCGCGCTGCCGTTGTCCTCGTTGCAACCCGAATCCTCCGCGGCCTCCACCGTCTCCGCGACCTCGGAAGCCCGGGGAACCGCCCCGACCGCGATCACCGAAGCCGCGGTTGTCGAGACGCCCTCGACCTCGCGAGTCGCGTAGCTGGCGGAGCTTCTCCATCGCCTGCCCCCGACTTCCGAAGCCGGAGCGGCCTCCTCCGCGTCCGCCGCGGCCGGCCCGGGGGGAATCCCCGCGCCCGCGCATCCCTCGGTTCTCGAAACCGCGGCCGCCTTGCCGGCCCCTGCCGAATCTCTCGCGCAGATCCTGCCGACCACTCCGTGAGCGGAGAGCGTCGCGGACCCTCTCGTCCTGGAGCAGGCGCTTCGCGCGCTCCCGGGCCGGCCGACGATCGCCGGCCTCGGGGGCGTCCTCCGCCCTCCCGGGGCGGGCGCGCTCGCCTCGCTCCCCCTTCTCATTACGATCCGCGCGCTCCGCGCGACCGCGGCCTCGTCGGCCTTGCGGTCGTTCCACCCGCTCGGTCCGTCCGAGGCGTTCGCCTTCGCGTCCTTCCTTCGACTCGTCCTGAGCCGCGATTCCGGCGCCGCTCAAGACGAGCGCGCCGATCAAGCAGGGCATCCATCGCATGACTTCACTCTCCTGGTTTTCTCTGGCGTGACGGGTGCCTTTCCAACCGAGGGCGATCGCGGGAGTTCCGGAGATCCGGCTCGGGGCTTCCGGGGAAACCGGCCTTCTTCGGCCCGATCTCCGGCTTCCCGCTGGACACATCATCTCATCAAGATATGTTGATGTGTTGGGTTGCCCCTCTCTTCGGCCGATACTGCCTCCCCATGACCCCCACGCCCACCCGCACCGGATCCCCCCGGACCCTGCCCGACGCCCCGCCGGCCCTCGATCCTCCCCGGCGGCCCCGGGACCAGGAGGGGGCGCGCGCGCTCCTGGAGAGCCAGCTCGCCCGCCGCATCCTCGTGCTCGACGGGGCGATGGGCACGATGGTCCAGGCGCGGGGGTTCACCGAGGAGGAGTTCCGCGGCGAGCGCTACGCGGATCACCCCGCCCCGCTCCGGGGGGACAACGACCTGCTCAACCTGACGCGACCCGAGGAGATCGAGCGCATCCACGACGAGTACCTCAAGGCGGGCTGCGACATCGTCAAGACGAACACGTTCACCGCCACGTCCGTCGCCCAGCGGGACTACGGGCTCGAGGACGCGGCGTACGAGATGAACCTCGAGGGAGCGCGCATCGCGCGCCGCGCGGCGTACCGGTGGACGGAGAGGACTCCGGAGCAGCCGAGGTTCGTCGCGGGCTCGATCGGCCCCACGAGCAAGACGCTCTCGCTCTCTCCGGACGTGAACGACCCGGGGTTCCGGGCGATCACCTTCGCCGACCTGAAGGAGGCCTACGCGGTCCAGGTGCGCGGGCTGCTCGAGGGAGGCGTCGACATCCTCCTGATCGAGACGGTCTTCGACACCCTGAACGCCAAGGCGGCCCTGGTGGCGATCGACGAGATCTTCGGGGAGATCGGGTTCGCGCTGCCGATCATGGTGTCGGTAGCGATCACCGACGCGAGCGGCCGCACGCTCTCCGGCCAGACGGTCGAGGCCTTCTGGACGTCGATCGAGCACGCGAAGCCCTTCGCGGTGGGCGTCAACTGCTCACTGGGGGCCGCGGACATGCGGCCCTACGTCGCCGAGCTCGCGGCCATCGCTCCCACCTACGTCTCCAGCCACCCGAACGCGGGGCTGCCCAATGCCTTCGCGCAGTACGACGAGGAGCCCGACACGACGCGCCGCCTCCTGCGCGAGTTCGCCGAGAGCGGTCTCGTCAACCTCGTCGGCGGCTGCTGCGGAACGACGCCGGATCACGTGCGCGCCATCTGCGACGGCGTGGCGGGGCTCGCACCGCGTCCCCTGCCGAAGCCGGAGGGACGCCGCAGCCGGTTCAGCGGGCTCGAGCCCCTGACCATCGGCCCCGACTCGAACTACATCATGGTCGGCGAGCGCACGAACGTGGCCGGCTCGGCCCGGTTCCGCCGCCTGATCAAAGAGGAGGACTTCGAGACCGCCCTCGAGATCGCCGCTCAGCAGGTGCGCGGCGGGGCGAACGTCGTCGATGTGAACATGGACGAGGGGCTGCTCGATTCGCCCCGGTGCATGACGCGCTTCCTGAACCTGGTCGCCACCGAGCCGGAGATCGCCCGCGTCCCGATCATGATCGACAGCTCGGACTGGACGGTCATCGAGGCGGGGCTCGAGTGCCTCCAGGGCAAGGGCATCGTCAACTCGATCTCGCTGAAGGAGGGCGAGGAGAGCTTCCTGGAGAAGGCCCGGCTCGTGCGCCGCTTCGGGGCGGGAGTCGTCGTCATGGCTTTCGACGAGGAGGGCCAGGCCACGACCGTCGAGCGCAAGGTGGAGATCTGCGAGCGCGCCTACCGGCTCCTCGTGGAGAGCGCCGGCTTCGCGCCCGAGGACATCGTCTTCGATCCGAACATCCTCGCCGTCGCCACGGGCATCGAGGAGCACGATCGGTACGCGATCGCGTTCATCGAGGCCACGCGCCTCATCAAGGAGCGGTGTCCGGGATCGCTGGTCAGCGGCGGCGTTTCCAACCTCTCCTTCTCCTTCCGCGGCAACAACACCGTCC
This sequence comes from uncultured Planctomycetaceae bacterium, assembly GCA_964428225.1. Lineage (GTDB taxonomy): Bacteria > Planctomycetota > UBA1135 > UBA1135 > JBFMCU01. Next base: position 3,762 of record CAYRXS010000090.1, on the reverse strand, counting down.
GCGAGGCGATGCACTCCGCCTTCCTGTACGAGGCGATCCAGGCGGGGATGGACATGGGCATCGTGAACGCGGGTCAGCTCGCGGTGTACGAGGACATCCCGGCCGAGCTGCTGGAGCACGTCGAGGACGTCCTCTTCGTTCGCCGGCCGGACGCCACCGAGCGCATGGTCGAGTTCGCGGCCACCGTCGCGGGACGGGCCAAGGTGGAGGAGCAGGACCTGTCCTGGCGCGAGGGCACGGTCGAGGAGCGCCTGGCCCACGCCCTGGTGCACGGGATCACCGATCACGTCGAGGCGGACACGGAGGAGGCGAGGCTCCAGTACGACAGGCCCCTCTCCGTGATCGAGGGCCCCCTCATGGGCGGCATGGCGATCGTGGGCGAGCTCTTCGGGGCGGGGAAGATGTTCCTCCCCCAGGTAGTGAAGAGCGCGCGGGTCATGAAGCGGGCCGTCGCGCACCTCGAGCCCTTCATGGAGGACGAGAAGGACGACGGAGACGACACGCGGGGTCAGGGTCGGATCGTCATGGCCACCGTGAAGGGCGACGTGCACGACATCGGCAAGAACATCGTGGGCGTCGTGCTCGGCTGCAACAACTACGACATCGTCGACCTGGGCGTGATGGTGCCCGCCGAGAAGATCATCCAGACCGCAATCGACACGAAGGCGGACCTGATCGGGCTCTCGGGGCTGATCACGCCGTCGCTGGACGAGATGGTGAACGTCGCCAAGGAGATGGAGCGTCGCGGCGTCGACATCCCGCTCCTGATCGGAGGCGCCACCACGAGCCGGCAGCACACCGCGGTCAAGATCGCTCCCCACCTGAGCCAGATCACCGCCCACGTGAAGGACGCCTCGCGGGCGGTGGGCGTCACGTCCGGCATCCTCGACGACGAACGGCGGGCGCGGTTCGCCGAGGAGAACGCCGCCGAGCAGGAGAAGCTGCGCCGGTTCTATCTCAGCAAGCTGAGCAAGCCGCTGGTCACCATCGAGGCGGCGCGGGAGAACCGCACGCCGATCGAGTGGAAGGAAGAGGACCTCGTGCGCCCGTCGTTCCTCGGCCGGCGCGTGATCGAGGACGCGACGCTCCGCGAGATCGCCAACTACATCGACTGGACGTTCTTCTTCACCACCTGGGAGCTCAAGGGCAAGTTCCCCAAGATCTTCGGCCACCCCCGCTACGGGGAGGCGGCGCGCGACCTGTTTGCCAACGGGTTGAAGCTCCTCCAGCGGATCATCGACGAGGAGCTGCTGACCCCGCGTGGCGCCTACGGGTTCTTCGCGGCCAACAGCGACGGCGACGTCGTCGTGCTCTACGAGGACGACACGCGCACCACGGAGCTCGTGCGCTTCCCCATGCTGCGTCAGCAGCAGAAGCACGGTTACGAGCGGCCGAACCGCTCGCTCGCCGACTACGTGGCCCCGGTCGAGTCCGGGCTCGAGGACTGGGTGGGCGCCTACGTGGTCACCGCGGGGACCGAGGGGCCCGAGCTCGCGCGCGACTTCCAGGAGAAGCTCGACGACTACAACGCGATCATGGTCAAGGCTCTCGCGGATCGCCTCGCGGAGGCCCTCGCCGAGCTCATCCACGCCCGAGCCCGCCGCGAATGGGGATACGACCCCGACGAGCGCCTGACGAAGGACGAGCTGATCGCCGAGGAGTACCGCGGCATCCGGCCCGCGTTCGGCTATCCCGCCTGCCCGGACCACACGCCGAAGCGGACGCTCTTCGACCTGCTCGACGCTCCCGCCGTCGGCATCACCCTGACCGAAGGTCTCGCCATGAGGCCGCCGGCCAGCGTATGCGGCCTGCTGCTCGGCCATCCCGAGTCGCGCTACTTCGGCATCGGCCGCATCGGCGCCGACCAGGTCGAGGATTACGCCCGGCGCATGGGACTTCGGGTCGACGAAGCGGAGAAGCGTCTCGCCGCCGAGCTCGGCTACGACCCGGACGAGTCCTGACTGGTGCGACTACCCCCCTGGCTACCTGTCCTTCTCGACCATGGCAAGACATGGCGAGGGTATGGTTGAGAGGTGAAACGGGCTCTTTCAGTCAAGCCACCAGTCGATGTAGTTCTGCAGGTCATACCAGCCCTGGGCCAGGAAGTCATCCCCCGTCAGCTGGTGGACCACGTCCACGATCCCGTCTCGGTCGTTGTCTACGATCAGGATTATGGGGACTGAAGGCGCTGTGTCCCGATGTCCATCGGTCCGTGTGCGAGCGAACCTGTACACATACTCTTGACTGACGTGCTCCCTGACTGCAATCCCAGAGTAGTCCTTCGCTGACAACGCCGGTAGCAATCCCAAGGAACCGGTATCATCTGTCTCACTGGCAACAAGTGACAGATTGCCACTATTCAAGTCGAGTACGCAGATGTCGTTCGGCTCATGAAACTGGATCAGTGCCTTCTGCGGCCGAGTTCCGACAATCCGAAGTCCACAGATGCCCGCAACGAACCGGTGGGGGCCATCACGTGGTTCGCTGTATACCGTTGTGCGTTCCAGAGTAGGGAGCGCGACAGCGACTACGGACAGTCCCGTGGCAGGATCGACCACCGGAATGGGCATGGTTTCTGGCCAGGTGAACTCCCACCTCTGAACGATGATTCCACCGACGCTGGTTATCCCGCCGATTAGCATACCATCCGAATCGATGGGTCCACAGGCGGACGGATAGTAGTTGGTAGAGAAGGTCTGTCCCCCGCTGGTGGCCTTCGCCCCTCCAAGAGCGTTGTTCTGCACATCCCACTCCAGAGAGAAGTCAGGAGGCAGGTTGGTCAACTCACTAGCCGTCCACCGAATGGAAACACGTCTTTCCATGGCGTTCAGGCTGACGATTCCGGATTGGTAGGCTTCCCGCAGTTTCGCGCCTGCCATGGTCCGCGTTCGTAGATGCCATGGAATCTCCGAGGCAGGGAAGATGGAACTCGGGGGTGCGCCTTGCTGACTTGTGGGAATCAGCGCTATTGAACTTGCGCCAACACCCACCGCAAGAACGGCAATCCCTACCGTCAGGCGCACATTGGAAGAACTCAGCTTTCTCATCGAATCCCCTCCTCTAGTGACATGGAATGTCGGTCGCACGCAAGGGGGGGTCACATAGCTCTGGGGATGGTGGCCCCATGGCATCGGTTCCATAGCTACACCAAAGGGCCTCCCAGCCCGCCTGCTCAAAGACCATGTTGACGTGCACGCAGGATGCGGTTACAGGATAGGAGTGCTCAGCCAACGCAATCATCTCTCGAAGCACGGTGCAGTGGGCACCATACTCATCGCAGGCCTGTTGACGCTTCTCCTCTTCTGTCGGCTCGGTGGTGCCGCCTGCGCCACCTGTTCCGCCGTCTTTTGGCGGTACCGGATCTCCCGATGAGATGTGGCTCCATTCATGGACGATTCCCCAGTAGAAGAAACCCATGTCCTCCTCTTGGGTCACGACGATTACGTACGTCCCGTCGGGGTTTCGGAAGGAGTACGCGTAACACCCTGGGGGGGGTTGACCCGGGTAGACAGTCACCGTTCCATCACTAATGGCGTCTTCGAGATCTGTGTTGTTGGTCGCGGCGGCTCCCGACAATCCTATTCTCTTGCCGAACGCCTCGGCCTCGGGCGTGTTGTTGTACCCCCATTCCATATCACTCTGTTGTGCAACCAGAACTCTGCCCAGGCAAGGTAGGGCAAAGCAGACAACAATGGCGGTCCTAAGAAATCGCATGTTGGGGTAACCGTTCACGCGCCGGAGCGCTTCAGGCCGGAAGCAACG
>CAYRXS010000089.1:0-23793 GCA_964428225.1 uncultured Planctomycetaceae bacterium | reverse complement strand
CGGCAATCCGCCGAGGAACGTTGGTGACCAGCAAGATGACCGTTGCGGCCGCGATAAGGGGAATCGCCAGCGCCTCACGCCTCGGGAACTGCTGCCTCGAGCGCCTGCACCACCAGCGGTAGGCGATGATTCCAATCACGGCGACGAATATCCCGACGTAGGTCATCGCCTCCGCGTCCAGACCTCCGCCGACCGCCGCGTCCACCGCGCCCATCCCCAAGAAGACCGTCGCGGGAACGAAGACGATGCCGAGCAGGAAGGACAGGATGATCACGACGTTCGCCAAGCCGGGGATGCGGGGCTTCTCCCGAGCTTCCCGCGCGTGCGTTCTTCGGGAGGGGAGGGGAGGGGGCTCCTCGTCGAGCGCGTCCTCCGGATCATCGGGGGGGATGGTGATCGGGCCGCCGCACTTCTTGCACTTCACTCGCCGCGCCGTTGCCGTCGGCCGGACGTCGTAGACGGTTCCGCACTCCTCGCATCGGATGCGCATGGCTCCCTCCTCGCGCTCGATTCCCCGCCCGGATCGGGCCGGGGAGCGCCGAGAGTCTACCGCGCGCCGGCGTCGGAGCGAATCAGTCCGCCGGACGTCACCAGCCGATGACGAAGTCCTGCGCGTTCGACAGGGCGAAGGGAGTCACGCCGCCGAAGTGGATGGCCTGGGCGCTGAACCACCAGCCGACGAGGATCGGGAAGTGGGGGATGTCGAAGGCGAAGCTCGCGACCGGTCCGAGCTCGAGCGACAGGCCGAGGAGCTCGCCCCACTCGTGCAGGGGGTCGACCAGCAGGACCTGGCCTCCGCCCAGGGGGAGGGTGAGGGGATCGGCGTAGCCCACCAGCCAGGCGGCGGTGTGGCCCGTCGTGCCCCCCAGGTCGACCGCTCCGGACACGGTGGTGCCAATGATCGGGAGGGAGGTGGTGTAGCTGGCGGGGTTGGAGCCCGCGTTCCGGAAGGTCGCGGAGGCCTGGTCCGTCCGGTTCTCGATCCAGCGGACCTGATCCCAGTACTCGGACGCCACCAGGACGTCGAGCCGCCCGTCGGCATCCAGGTCGACCGGGAAGAGCGACCGCGGCCCATTGGTCGCCTGCGTGACGATCTGCTCGGGTGCGAAGGTCGCGGCTCCGTCGAGGTTCTCGAACCAGATGACCCGGTCGTCGAGGTGCGATGCCGTAAGGACGTCGAGATCCCCGTCGTCGTCCAGGTCGGTCGCCGCGAGGGCGTGGGGTATGGACACCCCCTGCGAGATGACCTGCGGCGGTCCGAAGGTGGCAGCCCCATCCAGGTTTTCGTACCAGGCGATCCTGTCGTAGGACTGGTGTCCCGAGAGCACGTCCACGTCTCCGTCTCCGTCCACGTCCCCGGCGGAGACGGACCGGGGTCCCGTCAGGCTCGAGATGATCCGCTGCGTTCCGAATGTGCCCTGGCCGTTCAGGTTCTCGTACCACGCGACCTTGCCGTCGTCGAAGGAGGCCGAGAGGACGTCCTGGTCCCCGTCGCCGTCCACGTCGGCGGCGTGGATCGACCTCGCCTCCCGGGCGGCCCCGGTGATGGTCTGCTGCGGGCCGAAGGTGCCGAGTCCGTCTACGTTCTCGTACCAGCAGATCCCTCCGCTGGAGCCCATGCCCTTCCAGTCCCAGGCCACGACGACGTCGGTGTCCTTGTCGCCGTCCAGGTCGGATCCGATCGCGGCGATGGGATCGAGGGGGGCGCCGACGAGCCGGGCCGGACCGAAGGTGCCGGCGCCGTCGACGTTCTCGAACCAGAGGACCGTGAAGTCGACCTCCGCCACCGCCACCACGTCCTGGGCCTCGTCACCGTTCAGATCGGCGGCGAAGACGGTTGTCGCGCCGTTGACGTCGGTCGAGATGATCCGCTGCGTCCCGAACGTTCCCTCACCATCGGTGTTCTCGTACCAGGCGACCTTGTCGTCATCGTGCGAGGCCGAGAGCGCGTCCTCGTCCCCGTCCCCGTCCAGGTCCGCCGCGAACACGGAGTAGGCGGGTCGGGCCTCGTCCGTGAGGCGGTGCTGGGATCCGAAGTTGCCGAGGCCGTCGGCGTTCTCGTACCACGCGAGGCGATCGTCGCTGCTGGATGCCGAGAGCGTGTCCAGGTCGCCGTCCCCGTCCAGGTCGGCCGCGAGCACCTGGAAGGGAAAGTCGACCTCGGTCGTGATCGTCTGCTGGGGGCCGAACGTCCCCGCTCCGTCCGTGTTCTCGAACCACGCGGTGGCGTCGCCATACGCCAGCGCCGCGAGGACGTCCATGTCCCCGTCGCCGTCCAGGTCGGCCGCTTGCGTCCCCAGCGGGTAGATGCCGAAGGTCGCGACGACGCGCTTCGGGCCGAAGGTCCCCGCTCCGTCCGTGTTCTCGTACCACGCGATGTCGAAGTCGTTGAACGACGACGCCATCACGTCCAGGTCGCCGTCCCCATCGAGATCCGCGACCACCCCGGACCGGGGGTGGTCCGTCGCGCTCGTGACGAGCCGGGGCGGTCCGTAGTTGCCGAGCCCGTCGACGTTCTCGAACCAGGCGATGGCATCCAGGTCCTGCAACGTGGCCAGGAGGTCGTCGTCGCCATCACCGTCCAGGTCCCCGGCGCAGATCGAGGTGACCTTGTCGACGAGGGTGGTGATCACCTGTCCGGCGCCGAAGTCGCCGAAGCCGTCGAGGTTCTCGTACCAGCGGATATCGTCCTGCGACCAGGAGCACGCGACCACGTCCATGTCCCCGTCGCCGTCGAGATCCGAGGAGAGGAGGTCCGAGGTGTCGTCCTCGTCCATCGCGACGATCCGCTCCGCGCCAAAGGTTCCCGCGCCGTCGGTGTTCTCGATCCAGGCGATCTTGTCCTGCACCGACATCGAGTAGAGGACGTCCCGGTCGCCGTCGCCGTCGAGGTCCACGGCGACGACCGTTTCGCAGCCCCAGCCCCACTCGACGATGATCCGTTGCTCCCCGAAGGTCCCCTGACCGTCGGTGTTCTCGTACCAGGCGATCTTGCCGTCCTCGTCCGAGGCGGTGAGCAGGTCCAGGTCCCCGTCGCCGTCGAGATCCCCCGTGGCGACCTCCCGCAGACCGTCCACCTGCCCCGTGATGATCTGTCCCGGGACGAAGCGGTCCTCGGCCGCCGCGTGCACGGCGAGGATGCCGAGGGCGGGGAGCAGGAGGCGGAACGGAGCCGGGAGCAGTCTCCGGGGAGAGGGACCACCGCGAACGACACCTTGACAAGACATGACCGTCCTCATGACGTCCTCCTTCTTTCCGGGTAGATCGAGGCTACCCCCCCGTCCTCTTCCTGGGAACCCCCCGGCCCGGTCGGGCGGCTCCGAGTCGTGCTCCCGCGTCCGCGAGCAGCTCCCGCCGCGAGGGTGATGACCTATCCCAACCGGGGGCCGACCTCGTGCTCGAGGAGGTCGGCGATCGTGAGGGTGTCTCCTCGCGACTGGGCGGCGATGATCTCGGGGAAGAGGGCGGTGATGCTCTCGGCGCGGTCCGCGTCCAGCGATCCGCCGAGCAGCTCGCCGATTCCGTCGATCAGCTCGACGAAGCTCTCGTTGCCCTGGGCGTCGCACCCCAGGCGGAAGGACCGCGTGGCGGATCGCAGGAGGGCGTGACAGGCGTCGATCTCGGGCTTCATGCGGCGTGCTCCCCGGGGATGGCGCCCGCGATCGCGGCGGATTCGGGGCTGGTCTGGACGAACGTGACGTCCGGATGGCGCGCGACGTAGCGCTCGAGGTCGCGCAGGTACCCGATCAGGTTCGGCTGGGTCGGGACGCGCTCGCCCCGGCCGTTCGCGAGCCAGTGCTCGCGCCCCCTCCGGGCGCCGACCGATCTCTCCCACGCCGCCCCCGAGACGTGGCTACGCCCGTGGAGGTTCGCGAAGTCGGCGCCGAGGAGCTCCACCCGGGAGGCGCCCGCGCGCACCGCGAGGTCCACCGCGGCGTGCAGCACCGAGCCCGAGGTCCACAGGTCCGCCTTGGGCTGCTCGTCCCGGAGCGCGGCGTACCTCGGATGATCCCGGTAGAAGGCGAGCCGCCGTCCCGGCCAGCGCTCGAGGACGGGCGGGTGGACGACGGGATCGTAGGCGAGGAGCATCCCCTCCAGGTCGTCGGGATCGACCTCGAAGATGCGGGAGAGCCCGAGCTCGTGGCTGTCCGCGGCGACGACCACCTGAGGTCGGATGCCGGCGCCGAGCAGCGGCTGCAGCGCTGCGTCCACCGCGATCAGCAGCCGGTCGCGGCGAATCGCGCGGAGGCGCTCGAAGTGGTCGGACAGAGTGGGGCCCGCGGCGGCCACGAGCACCGTCTCCCCGCGGCGCGTATCGAACAGCTCCGACACGTCGCCGTCCGTACGGAGCCGGAGACGGTTCGCGCACAGGTGATCGCGCAGCACGCTCTCCCTCGCCCGGATGTGTCGTCCGATGTACGGCGTGGCGAGCTCGAGCTCGACGAGGTCGCGGATCCGCGCGGCTTCCGGCGAGGCCAGCTTCAGACAGGCGGGGAGCGCGGCGAAGGGAGGGATCAGCTCCAGCTCGTCCTCGCCGCGGAGCAGCTCGACCCTCGGATCGTCGAGCCAGTCGTCCACGTCGAAGACCGCGAGGCAGGCCGCGGCCACCGCGGGATTCAGGAGGACCACGCGGAGGCTCTCGAGCTCCGGACGGTCGAGGAGGTGTCTCGCGAGCGCCCCGTTTCCGAGCCCGTAGATCGTGGCCTCGCGCGTCCCGATCGGAACGAGGCGGGCCTGGAGCTCGGCCTCCGAGAGCGGATCGTAGGCGCTCGAAACGCGGATCCCCTCGATCGAGAGGGTGGGGGCGGGCAGGTGGTCGACGAGCTCGGTCCTCGGCGGGATCGAAGCGTCCCGTAGCCAACGCCCGACCGTGGGCCAGCGCCGCGCGAGCAGAGCATTGGTCGTCTCTTTCGGTTCGAGTCTCACGGCATCACCTCAGGCTGCTTCTCGCTTCGGGTAGCAACGGACGATCTCGATTCCCTCGCGCACGGCCACGGGCTCGATCCGCGCCGCCATCTCCTCCTGGAACGGTTGCGAGGAGAGCACGACGGCGTCCACGTCGAGCTCCGCGACGTCCTCGGGCGCATGCACGGGCCAGCCGAGGAACGTCCCGCCCCGCTTGGCGGGATCGGAGTCGAGGACCCCCACGATCGAATCCGACAGATCGACGAGATCCAGGAGGAAGCGGGTGTGATCCCCCGCGCCGTAGATCGCGATCCGGCCCGTGCCTTCGCGGATCCGCGGGAGGATCCCGTCGAGCCGGGCCGCGAGGTCGTGCTCGAATCGCGTTCGCTCCTCGCCGTACGCGAGGATCGCGCGGCGGAGCGCGTCGCGGTCGTGGTCAGTGTCGATCGGGTGCGCGCGCCCGACGCCGACCTTCCGTGCCGCGAGGCGCAGGGCGGGGGCCGTCGGTCTCTCGAACCGAACGCTCTCGTACCCGTGCTCCGCGAGCAGGCGCTCGAGCGTGCCGCGGGTGAAGTGCGTCAGGTGTTCGAAGGAGTAGAACTCCGCGACCTGGGGAATCGGTCGACACGAGTCGGGCACCTCGACGAAGAGCAACCCCTCCGGCTCGACGAGCCGATCGAGCGCGGCCACGAACTCGCGCACGTCCCAGACGTGCTCGAGGACGCTCACGCACGAGACGAGCGTGAAGCTCCCGGGGGGGAGCTCGCAGGACTCGAGGCGACCCTCCACGACCTCGATCCCCCGCTCGCGAGCGCGCGCCGCGGCGGAGCGGGAGGGTTCGAGACCGACGACGCGCCAGGCGGGAAGCTCGAGCGCTTCGAGCAGGTGACCGCCCGCGCACCCCACGTCGAGCAGGCGAGGAGGATTCGTGGACGACGTGCGCTCTCGGGCCACGCGCTCGAGGAAGCGCTTGCGCTCCGCGATCAGTCGCCCGCGCGTCGTGTCTCGCCCCGACTCGCGCCAGACGCTCCCCGACGCGGCGAGGGAGGTCTCGTAGTACTCCCGGAGCTCCTCCCGCGTCGGGCGGGGATTGCGGTACGCGAGCCCGCACGCGGCACACAGGTCGAGCTCGACGCGGACCCTGCCGAGGGCGGAGGACGTCTCCACCTCGCGTTCGTAGACGCGCTCGGCGTTCTCGGCGCCGCACAGGGGGCAGGTCCTCGCGGTGCTGATCTCCGTCGGGGCGACGGGCGTGCTCCTCGCTTCCGGAGTGGGCATGGACGGCGCGGGCGATCGCCTCGATGGGCATGGATCGTCCGCGGACGCAGTCCGTATCGACCGGAACGGCGGAACCCTTGACGCGATGGGGCTCCCGCCCCGGCTCAATCCCCCGGCCCGGCGAGGACCACGTCCGCGGCCCGCTCCCGGGGGGTCACCTGCAGCGATCGAAGCTCGCCGTCGCGGTACTCGCCCTCCACGATCGTGCGGTAGGGCGCGTGGAGCCGGAAGGACACGTTCCAGTCCTCCGGCCACGCCGGGAAGAGCCAGATCGTCTTCCCCTCCGTCTGCATCAGCATCACCTGGAGAGCCTTCATCAGGACGCCGCCGTGATCCTGGTCGGGCACCCAGTCGTAGTTCGGTCCCCAGAACGCGGGGAAGCGGGAGCCCGCGTGGGAGTTGCGCGACCGTCCCACGAGGTTCGTTCGCGCCTCCTCGGCGCGACCGAGGTAGGCCAGGAAGAGCTCCTCCTGGCGCCACCCGAAGTTGCCGCGGTCCCAGCGATTGTCGAAGGCGCGGTGGCCCAGGTCGACGTTCTCCTCCTCGAAGGAGACGAGGCGGAAGGGGAACACCGCGTAGAGCTCGGGATTCTCGATGTTGCGCTTGTCCTCGAAGCGCTCGGCGGGAGCGAGGGCGAGCCCGCCCTCCACCTCTCGCGTGGGCAGGGGGGGGAGCTTGCCCCGCAGGGAATTCCAGAAGCGGCGCTCGTCCTTCGTGGTCAGCCGTTCGGGCAGGGCGAGCAGGCGTTCGGTGACCGCGTGCAGGCCCGCCACCTCGGGCATCGGGTTCGTGCAATCCCACCACGTCTCGACGGCCTGCGCGGGGTGCATCACGAGCCGCCCGCGCTCGTCGAGCTCGTAGTGCTGGTCGAAGAACGTCAGGAGCTCGTGGGCCGCGGGCAGGAGGGTTTCGCGCAGGAAGCGCTCGTCCTCGATGTGCTCGTAGTAGTCGAGCATCATCCAGACGAGCTCCGGCCCGGACACCCATTCCCACTTGTGCCAGCCGCTCGACTGCAGCTTGTCCTCGCCGCGCTCCGCGAACGGCTTCCAGCCGTAGGTCTCGCTGAAGTGGTCGCCCCAGAAGTAGATGCACTCGGGGATGTACGCCCCGTCGTGTCCGCAGTAGAGCCGGGTCCGATACCGGAAGATCGGCATGAGCTCCTCGGCGTACATCCGGAACAGCGGGCGCATCATCTCGAAGTCCCCGCTCGTGCACGTGGAGAGGTAGGGCAGCCGCGTGTTCTGCCACCAGTACCCGGGACCCCAGCGTCGGTAGTCCGCGTCGCCGGGCGAGCCGGGGTTGGGCACGGTGAAGATCGAGCCGTTGAACTTGATCGGGTACTGCCCGCGGCCCGCGCCGGCGTCGATGAAGCGCTGCAGGGCGTAGGCGCGACTGACCACGAACGCGTCGTCGAGCGTGTCGACGCCGCTCCGGACGAGGAGTTCGCCGTCGACGTACATGCGGACCTCGCCCGCGGCGGAGTCCACGACCGCGGCCACGTGCGTCCACTCGCCCGGCGTGAGCACGTTCTCCGCCTGCAGGACTCCCGCCGCGGTGATCAGGCGCAGGCCGTTGCCGGGGTGGGTGTCGAACAGGAAGCCGTCGCTTCCTCCCGGCGTGATCTTGTCCACGATCCGACCCCCACGGTTCGGGCCCTCGGCGGATCGCACGAACGCCTCCACCGTCAGGGGGCCGCCGAGGTCCCAGCCCTCCGAGCCCTCGACGGTGAACGGAACCTCGGGGATGTCGTGGAAGAGGAACGAGTCCCTCGGGGGCAGCATGCGTTCCCCGGAGAACTTCGCGAGCAAGGCCACGTCCTCGGGAGCCAGCGCCTCCCGGAGGATGCTGAAGCGGCCCAGCTCGCCCGGGAGCGGATTGCTCCCGTGCTGGTCCACACCGATCCGCACGGGGTGGTCGTTGGCGGGAACGAGCGAGCGGGGAGACGCGGCCTCGCTCGGGGTGACGTGGATCCAGCTCCGGTCCCAGAACTCGCGCCACCACGCATCGTGCGCGGCGCGCTGCCTGAACGGGGAGAGCGCCTCGGTCTTCTCGACGATCTCCAAGGTCCTGTCGAGCCACTGGTCGTGGGTCGCGGGGTGCTCCGTGTGGACGTAGACGCGGAAGTGATGCGATCTATGGACACGGCTTTCGAGACGAGCGCCTCCTCCCCGCCGCGAGACCCGGTCTCCCAGGACGAGCGCGCCGAACGTGCGCTGCAGGAGAGGATCGGGGCGCTCGAAGCCATCCAATCCCTGGATCTCGGAGGTCATCGCGGGGCCGACGGACTTCACGTTCTCGTGGAACCACCCGATGAGATCCCCGGGGCCGATGACCGGGGTGTCCGGCTCGACAATCGTGGGGGCGTGCTTGGACTCCGGGCGGGAGCGGTCGAGCATGACGTCGCTGACCTCGATGCTCGGCAGCTCCTCCCGCTCCGTCCTCCAGAGCTCGGGAGTGGCGGTCGCCGTCCGCAGCGTCGGTCCGTCGACGGTGACGTGGATCACGGGATGATTCGCGTCGACCCAGAGTCGGACGACCGTCGCCGCGGGTCCCTCGCCGAAGCGAGCCTCCATGGTCGCGTCGCCGAGACGAAGGGTCTGGCGGAAGGCCACGCCCTCTGCGACGGGGCTCGGATCGAGGTGGACGCGAAGTCGTCCGACCTTCAGGAGCCGGCCGTTGTCACCCCACGCGTCGGTCTTGCCGATGTAGAAGAGCAGGTCGCCGTTCTCCTCCACCCAGGCGTTGACGCTGATGTCGCCGTTGCCGAGCGGCATCGAGCCCGAGTAGCCCTCGCTCGGCGAGTCCCAGACCACGTCGTAGCGATCCGGTCCGGAATCCGCGCGACTCGCGGTGCTCACGGGCCCGTTCACCACGAAGGCGGCGATGCGCACCGCGCGGCCCCGGCGGTTCGGGGGCGGGGCGACGCGCAGCTCGAGCTCGTGGAGGCCGCCCGGGAGCTCCGCGGCGAGCACGTGCAGCCACGGCAGGTGCAGGCCGGCGCTCCAGCGGGTGAGGAGGTCCGTCCGCTTCCACGACCCGCCGTCGACGCGATGCTCGATCGCGCCCGCGTCAGGGCCCGCGGCCACCCAGACGCCGACCGCGTGTCCCTCGAACGGCAGGCGGAGCGTCGCGTCGGGGTGCTCGGACACGAGCATGGGGACGTCCACGAAGCCCGGGCGCGTGCCCCGGCCGTCGTCGGGTCGCCAGGACTCCACGAGCCGCCAGTTCCGGTCGATCGTCGCGGCCGAGAGGTCGACGATCGTCCCCGCGTCGTAGGAGAAGGGATCGAGCGGAGGGGGGAGCGCGCGAGAACGGGGCGCGGTCTCCTCCATCGGCCTGGTCCACGCCGCGTCGAACAAACGCCGGATCGACTCGAAGTACAGCTTCTGCCCGAACGGCGAGGGGTGGAGGTTCTTGAAGTCGTCCTCCCAGGTGAACTCGCCGTCCTGGATGCGCTCCGTCACCTCCCGGGCGAGATGGAGGGACGGCACGCCGTAGCGCTCCGCCACCTTCTCGTGGCTCGCGATCACCTCCGGCTCCTCGCCCCGCGCGTAGGCCTCCATCTTCGCCGGATCGACGAAGTGCATCATCACCACGTCGAGGTGGGGATTCTCGCGAAGAGCGTGGCGCACGATGCCCTCCATGCCCCGCACCTGCTCCGTCGCGGTGCGGGTGTTCGAGGAGTCGTTGACCGCCGCCTCGACGAAGAGGAGGTCCACGCGCCCGCGGGAGAGCACGTCCCGCTCGAGCCGGAACGCCCCCGGCGTGGAGCCCATGGACGGGATGCCCGCGGCGACGAAGTCGAACACCGTGTCGGGGAAGCGCCGCTGCAGCTCCGCGCAGACCATGTCGCGCCAGCCGGGGTTGTACGTGATCGAGCCGCCGAGGAACGCGACCCGGCCGCGCTTCCCGGTCTCGAATCGAGCCCGTGAGCGGTCGAGGCCGTTCCGCAGGACGTGGTAGCCGGCAGGCGGCAGACACCGAAGGACGCGCGCGGAGTGGGGGGGGAGGGGATCGAGCCGCACTTCGCCTTCGTAGGTGTCGAGGTGCTCACCGCTCCAGAAGTCGGACACGCGGTGGGGAGTGGCGAGCTCGAAGGCGAGGGACTTCGGTTCGTCCCCGTAGTTGAAGAGGTAGACGCGCGTCTCGCCCGGGAGCTCCATGGTGCCGACCTCGAGGCTCTCGTCCGCGAACCGGCAAGGCACCCCGGTCGGGGTCGCCATCCTCACGAGGCGGTGGAAGCTCCGCCGGCCCAGCGCGGGCAGGTCGTCTCCGGACAGGACCATCCCCCCCGTGGCCTGCAGGAGGCTCGCGTGGAAGAGAACCTCGTGGTCGGGCAGCTCCGCCTCCAGCAGCAGGCAGTCCGGATCGTTCCACCACAAGACCCCGTTCATCCAGTTGCGGTAGAGGTTCTCGCGCCCGGTGCGGCGGATCGCGTCCCACTTCCGGGTGATGTCCATCGACGTGCGGGCGCCGTGGATCAGCCCGAAGGACGCCCACATCGGATGGTTGCAGCCGAGCACGAAGGCGTCCTTCGTCCCGTCCAGGATCGCCCGCATCCCGCGGCGGTAGGCCTCGACCCGCGTGGCGCCGGGATCGTGGAACGTGCCCCCGTGCATCATTCCCCAGAAGTTCGCGTCGAGCTTGAAGTACGTGCAGCCCCACTCCTCGCGCATGGTCCGGAACAGCTCGGTGAAGTGCTCCTGCACCTCGGGGTGCGTCCCGTCGAGGCAGTACCACGGCCCTCGCCGCCAGCCTCCGAAGCTGACGGTGTCGGAGCGCAGGGGCGTGTCGTCGGGCCCGCGGATGAACCAGTCGGGGTGCTCGCGGAAGACGGTGGAGCCCTCCTCGGCGATGAACGGGGCGACCCAGATCGCGGGCTCGAAGCCGGCCTCGCGGATCTCGCGCAGCACGTTCTGCACTCCGCCCCCGAACGCGTCGCCGGTCTCGAGCCAGTCGCCCATCGCGACCTGGTAGCCGTCGTCGATCTGGATGTAGGGCAGTCCGATGCCGGTCCCCGCGATCCACGTCAGGTTGCGCCGGACGTCCTCGGTGGTCACGCCGGGGCCGAAGCAGTACCACGAGCACCAGCCGCTGGGCGGCTGCGCCGACGAGAGGCGCGGGTGGCGCACCGCGATGCGGGCTCCGAATGCGGCGAGCAAGTCGTCGCGGTGCTCGCCGCGGGCGACGTAGAGCTCCTCGAGACCCCACGCCTCGCCGGGGCCGAGCTCCAGACCCTCCGTGTCGACGACCACGTCGATCCGCCCCGGACGGATCTCGAACCGGCCCGTGAAGCGATGGCACGACGTGAAGCCCACGAGCAGGCGTTCGGCGCCGTCCGCCTCGCGCAGCATCATCATGCCGTACAGCGCCGCGATCGCTCCCTCCGGCACCGGCACCTTGTAGTGCCCGCGATCCGTGTAGTAGCCGAGATCCTGAGGTTTGCCGAGCGTGCCCCCGATCTGGCTGAGCATCTGCAGGCTCTCGCCGTACAGCCCCGTGCTCGCGGGCAGGTCGTGCTCCCAGCTCACCAGCCGGACCTCGCGGATCCGCCGGGGCGTGCCTCCCAGGTTGGCCACGTGGAAGGTGGCGGTATCGTGGGCCCACTGCGGCCTCACCACCACGCCCGGCGCTCGTTCACCGGTGACGTCGATGGCCATGGGCGGCGTCTGCGAGAGCGCGGCGAGGCTCCGCACGTCGTCGGGAAACCCGGAAGACTCCTGCGGCGCGGAGCTCGGTGGCGGGGAGAGGAGACCGACGGTGACCAGGAGGGCGAGGAACATGGCGGACGCTCCGAGGGCTCGATCGGGACGGTGGGGCGTGCGCACGCTACCCCTTTGCCCGCCCGCCGCCAAGGACGGCGCGGATTCGAGGAGCTACAGGAGAGTCGGGCGGACGATCTCGACGAGGTCCTCGGCACGCATCCGCACGGAGACCGTGTGCAGACCCGCGTTGAAGTTGACCAGCTCGTTCTCGAGGATCGTCCGGTCCATGAACGTCGGGACGTCGTCGAAGCCGAACGGGGGAACCGAGCCGACCTCGCACCCCGTGAGCTCGAGCACCTCCTGCGGCCGGGCCAGCGTCACCTTCCGCGTGCCCGCCCGCCGCGCGATCTCCCGCAGGTCCGCCTTCCGGTCGGCGCGCACCAGGGCCAGGACGAACGTCTTCTCCCGCGTCCTCAGTAGCAGCGCCTTCACCCCGGTTTCGAGCCCGACGCCGCGCACGCGGGCCGCCTCCTCGCTCGTGTAGACGGGAGCGTGCTCGGACACGACGTACTCCGCGCCGTGCTCGTCCAGGATGCGCCGGATCTCCTCGTAGGTCTCCTTCATGCGCGCGACGTTGCTACACTTCTACCCGCTGCGCGGCGGTGGGGGAATCACGAGGTGTCACCAAAGAGACTGAGCGACGACGAGATCGAAATCCTGATCGAGGACTGGCCCGAGGACCTCTACGAGGTGGTCTGGGAGCTGCGAGACCTCGTCCTCCGCGCCGCCCCCGAGGCGGACGAGACCGTCGCCTTCTCCGCCCTGTGCTACAGCAAGCCCGGGGCGCCCTATGGGCGCATCGGGGGCAACATCTGCCTGATCGGGCCGCGCGACGACCACCTGAACCTGGGCTTCATCCACGGGGCCTTCCTCCCCGATCCCGACGGCCTGCTCCGGGGCAAGGGAAAGGCCGCGCGCCACGTTCCCCTGAGATCGAAGCGGGACATCCGCCGCGCCGCCTTTCGCGCGCTCATCCGCGCCGCCGTCGCTCACGACCCGAGCCTCTAGAGCCGGCCGCGATACAGCTCGACCGACCGGATCAGCACGTCCGGTCCCCACGTCGCGAGGCCCACGCGGTGGCGGTCGGGGATCGCACGGATCGAGACGCGGTCGAAGAGCACCACGTCGTCGATGGTGGCGGAAAACCAGCCGTCCCAGAAGGACAGGGAGAGCGTCCTCCCGTCCTCGACGGCGGGAAGCTCGACGGGATCGGAGTGATAGACGAGCCGGTCGTAGCGCTCGAGCCGCGCCTCCATCCGGTTCCTCACTCGCGGAACGAGGATCAGATTCCAGCCCGAGAGTCCGTCCTCATCGCCTTCGCCCTGGAAGGTGACGAGGAGCTTCGGGGCATCGAGGCTCGCCAGCTCGACGTCGATCCGGAGCGCCTCGAGGTCCTCCGTGAGATTCGGCTTCAGCCAGAGCAGGTTCGACGGCGAGTCCTTGGGGAATCCCGGCCGCACGGTGAAGAGTCGCCAGCCGACGCCGCCCTCCGTGTCCTCCCCGAAGAAGGCCTTGGACCGAGCGCGGAAGGAGCCGACGGCGATCTTCGCCTTCGACTTGAACGTGCGGTGATCGATCGAGGTGACACGCTTCCACGACGGCTGCTCGACGGGGGCGCGCGGTCCCGGCTCGAGCGGAGGCTCGGCGTCGGCGAGGAAGTCGAGTCGCGATCCGTCGGGGCGCGAGAGGGCGAGGACCAGCCCCGCGGTGCCTCCCCGGTTGCGGATCTTGACGAGCACCTTGTTGCGGCCGGCCTCGAGCCGCACCGGCCACCGCATCCCGTCCGGAGACCACTCGTAGGGTCCGCGCCACCGGATGTGGGGCGAGCTGCCGTTCGAGCCGTTGCTGCGGTAGTAGCCGATGCGCCGGTCGTTCACGAAGAGCACGACGTCGTCGTCGGCGCGCACGTGGGCCACGGCGTCGACGGCCTCCGGCACCGAGACGTGAGTTAGGGCGTAGATCGCGGAGTTGTCGTCGCCGTAGGGCCGGTAGTCGAAGAGCAGCCGACCCGAGGGGAAAAGCGTGACGTTCTTGTGCGAGTCCGTCGGCACGTCATCGGGGATCGGATCCTGCCAGGAGCGCTGGGTGAGGTCGGCGCGACTGGAGCGCCAGGTCTTCGGCTTCTTCCGGAAGTCGATCTCACGCTCGGGCTCGAACACGCAGCCCCCGGGATCCGCCCGCCACGCGAAGAAGGGGCCCACCACCTTCCAGTCGTGGACGACGCCGAGCTCCCCCCGCCGCTCGGCGGCCCACTCGCGGTCGTCGCGGCTCACCGCCTTCGATAGCTCCTGCTCGACGGCGTCGCGGGGGAGGGGGGAGTTGGGGTGCTCGGCGAACTTGTCCTCGAACGGCTCCACCTCCCGCCCGTCGTCGAAGGCCTCCAGCTCGCGCGCGATCAGGCGGCGATCGGATTCCACGAGGGGGAAGCCGAACCTGACGAGGTCGTCGAAGGCGGTCGGCCCGTAGGCCCGCACCAGATAGAACCCGAGGGCGCGCACCACGAAGGGGTCGCGCCCGTCGCGCACCGGCGCGTCGCGATACTCGCGGAAGAAGCGTCGCAGGGGCGACCAGTCGTGCTGGCCGCCGCGCAGGTGGGAGTAGGTGTCGACAAAGTGCAGGAAGAATCCCGCGCTCGGCCCGTAGTTCTGGATGCGCCAGTACTCGAGGTCCCGCTCGAGGAAGTACTTGCGGAACTGCTTCAGGTTCGAGTCGAAGGAGTGGAGCGCGTCGGCCTCCTGGTCGAGCGATTCGTAGGCGTACGCCGCGCCGAGGTTGGCGAGGCCCTCGCGGAAGCCGCCGTGAATGGGGCGGGTGTCGTCCACGCAGTGGGTCAGCTCGTGGTAGAGCAGCCCGGTGTCCACGCGCACCGGCCTCCGCGGGTGGGGATCCGCGCTGCCGATGTCGATGATCTTGCCGCCGCCGACTCCGCCGCCGAACTCCCAGAGCTCCTTGAAGTACACCGTGATGCGATCGCCCTGGGGATTGGGCACGCGGCCGAAGAGGTTGGTCAGGAACACGTAGGCGAGGTCGAACCGCAGCTTCGAGTCGCCGGGCAAGCCCTCGACGAGATCCTCGGGGCCGATGTAGATGAAGCAGTGGCTCGCGACCGACGTCGTGCGCTCCCACGCGGGATGCTCGAGGGCGGCGAGGACCTTCTCCTGCTGCAAGGGAGGGGTCGCGGCGAGGTACTGCGCGCCCACCTCCTCGAGTCGCTCCTGGGCCCGGTCGTAGAGGTCGATGCCGTCCACGCGGCGCAGCTTGCGGTACAACCCGAGGGCGAGGGGGTATCTCCCGCCCTTCGCGAAGTCGTTCGCGGCGGCGAGCAGCGCCTCGGTGCGCCCGAGCTCGCCCACGAGCTCGGCGATCTTCTCCTCGTCGAGGTCGCTGCGCTCCGTCAGCAGCCGTTCGCGGATGTCCTCGATGCGCTTCGTCGTGCGCTCCGCGTCCGCGAGCGCGCCGATGACCTTCTCGTCGGCGTCGGCGGAGAGCGCGCCTCCCACGTCCTCGAGCAACCGCAGGGCCCCGTGCAGCTCTCCGCGGTCGTACATGCGCCCGGCCACGAGCCGGAAGTACCGGACCTTCTCGGCGCGAATCCGCTGGCCGACGATCCGCTCCTCCAGGGAGGACGGGGTGGCGGGGGGGAAGCGGCCGATCTCGATCAGGGCGTCCCGGAAGCGCTCCTTGGTCGCGTCGTCCGCCGCGTCGCGCAGCCCCTTCTCGAGCAAGCTCCAGGCGCCCGGGGCGTCGTCCTGGGCCTTTCTCGCCTTCGCCTCCGCGAACACGGCCTCCATCCGCTCGCGTCCGGCCACGCCCGCGAAGGGCGGGTTCTCGACGACGACCACGTCCGCGAGCCCGTCCTCCTCCACCAGCACCGCGGATTCGCCGGAGGGGGGTCGCGCCCTCGCGCTTCCCTCCTCGACGAAGCCAATGCGCACCGAGACGTACTCTCCCTCGCCGAGGTCCGCTTCGGGGGGCAGGGCGAGCGCCACCGCGCAGTCGACGGTTCGCCCCGCCTTCCACCGCGTGGTGCGCGGCTCGAGGTCGTGATCGTCGACCGCGATGTCCTCGAAGGACGTCAGCGCCACGCGCAGGGAGTAGCGCTTCGAGATGTCCTCGAGAGGCGTGCAGGCGAGTCGGAGCGTGAACCGGCCGTCGTCGCCGACCGTCGAGGCCACCGCCTCGACCTCCACGGGCATGGCGTCGGACGCGCCACGGCCGTCGTGCACGGCCACGGCGAGCAGCAGCAGGGGAGTCAGAACGCGAATCACCGTCCGTCGAGACTACATGGTATGGTCCCGGGCGTTGGCCGCCGGCGGTGGTTTTTGTCCGGTCCCCCTGCGCCGCAAACGAAGATGAGACACACGTCGATCGCAACGGCTCTCCTCCTGGCAGGCTCGGCCGCCGCCCAGGATCCGCCGGTCTTCCGGGACGCGACCTCGGCGCTGGAGATCCAGCCGGGGAACGGGCCGTCGGCCTGGGTGGACTTCGACGCGGACGGCTGGGTCGACCTCTATGCGGCCGGGACCCTGTGGCTCAATCGGGGGGGAGAGCGCTTCGAACAAGGAGTCGGCAAGGGCCCCGGCGTGTTCGCCGACTTCGACAACGACGGCTTCCCGGATCTCTTCTCCTTCACGGACCAGCGCCTGTACCGCAACGACGGCGGCAAGGCGCTTGTGGACTTCCCCCTGCCCGAGATGAGTCCGATCCAGTCCCAGGGCGCGGTCTGGGCCGACTTCGACGGCGACGGCTTCGTGGACGTGTACGTCACGGGCTTCGAGGTCTGGGACAGCGCCACGTACCCGGACCGGCTCCTCATGAATCGCGGAGGGAAGGCCTTCGAGATGACGTGGGAGGAGCCTCGCTACCGGGCGCGAGGGGTCACCGCCTGCGATTTCGACCAGGACGGGGACGTGGACGTGTATGTCTCGAACTACCGGCTCCTGCCCAACCTCCTGTGGCGCAACGACGGCACGGGGACCTTCGCGGACGTCACGGCCTCCCACGGAGCAGTGGCGACGTCCGAGGGCTTCGGCGGAGGGCACTCGATCGGCGCCGCGTGGGGCGACTTCGACGGCGACGGTCTCTTCGACCTGTTCGCGGGCAACTTCGCCCACGTGGATTCGCGCGGAGACCAGCCGAAGTCGCGCTTCCTGCGAAACCGGGGGCCGGAGCACGACCACGCCTTCGAGGATCGGGGGACGTGCGGAGTCTTCTACCAGGAGAGTTACGCGACCCCCGCGGCCGGGGACTACGACAACGACGGGGATCTCGACCTCTGGTTCACGACCGTCTACGGGACGGCGTCCTTCGGCAAGGAGAACCACCCCGTCCTGTTCCGCAACGACGGGGAGTGGACCTTTGCGGACGCGACCGCACCGGCCGGCCTCGCCGGGCAGCCTCCGACCTACCAGGCGGCATGGGCGGACTTCGATCGTGACGGCGACCTCGACCTGGCGACGGCGGGCAAGCTGTACGTGAACGAGGGGAACGCGAATCACTGGATCGAGGTGCGTCTCGACGGGAGCGGGGCTTCGTTCAACCGCGCCGCCGTCGGCGCCCAGGTCCGCATCCGGCTCGGGGACCGCGTCCTGACCCGTCAGGTCGAGGCCGGCACCGGAGAGGGAAACCAGAACAACGTCACCCTGCACTTCGGGCTGGGCGAGCACGGCGACCCCGTGGATCTCGAGATCCGGTGGCCCGACGGGTCGGCGCAGGTCGTTGCGAGCCAGGCGGTCGACCGGCTCGTGACGGTACCCGCGTCGCGGGCGACCGAGGAGGCCGAGGACTCGAGGTGATCCCCGCGAGCCGGGCTACATCAATCCGTGGTGGGCCTTGAACTCCGCCCAGTCACGCTTGATCTGCAGGAAAGCGTCGAAGTCGGGGGCGGCGAGGAACGGGTTCATGATCCTCTCGAGCGCGATCGTCGAGGAGGGGCGGCAGCCGTAGTCGTGGCCGGGCCAGATCGTGGTGTCGTCGGGTAGCTCCTCCATCACCCGCGCGAGGCTCTCGTACTCCGTCCGCGCGTCCTCCACGCCGGAGGTTCCGCCGATCTTGCCCACGAACAGATGATCGCCGGTGATGGCGATCCTCTGCGCGGGCAGGTGGAAGAGCAGGTGATCGGGACAGTGGCCCGGAACGTACATGACGCGGACCTCGATCTCTCCGACCGAGAGCGTGTCCCCGTCCTCGAGCGCGACGTCGAACCGCGCGGAGGATCCCTTCCATGCCGCGACCTTCGCGCCGGTGAGGCCCTTCATCGCCTCGTTGCCGTTCACGTGGTCCTCGTGGCCGTGCGTGTTGAGGATCATGGTGATCTTCAGTCCCTGCGCCTCGGCCCTCTCGAAGGTGAGCCTCGGGTCGTAGGAGGGATCCACGGCGGCGGCGATCCCCGCCGCGCGATCACCAACGAGGTACGCGAAGTTGCGATCGCCTCCCGTCCGGATCTGCTCGAAGATGAAGTTCATCGATATTCGCCGGTGTCGAAGTGACTCGGTTCTCGGTGCGTTCGTCGACATGGTACCGTGGCGCGCGCGAATCACGCACGTTGCGAGCTCGCCCGGTCTCGTCTCCGCGGGGGGTGGACGGTTCGGGAGGTTGACGATAGTGTGGTCTGACGCCGATCCAGCTTGCTGCGAATGCGGATCGGCCGCGGGAGAACCGTGCATGTCAAACGCAAGGAACCGGTATCGTTGGCTGGCCCTGGCCGTCGTGGCGTGCGGTTCCGCATGTGGGGGGAGCATCCAGTCCGATCCGGCGGATGACGCCTTCGCCATCCTGGAGCGGGACTACCGCACGCTCGCCCAGGACGCGCGGAGAATGACCGCGCCCCTGTTCTGGCTGCACGGCGACGAGAGCCCGGAGCTGTTGACGGCCTACATGGAGAAGGTCGTCGAGGGAGGCAACGGCAGCTTCATCGCCGAGTCGCGGCCGCACGAGGACTGGCTGGGTCCCGGCTGGTGGCGCGACCTCGACATCTGTCTGGACGCAGCCCGGCGGCTGGACCTGACGATGTGGATCTTCGACGAGCGCTGGTGGCCGAGCGGGGGAGTCGCCGGGCGCGTTCCGGAGGAGTACGGCAGCAAGTACATGGGTACGTCGCTCACCGAGGTCGCGGGTCCCGCGAAGGTCGCGATCGACATCACCGACGAGAACGTGATCGCGGTCCTCGCCGGGCGGGACGACGGAGCGGGGATCGAGAGCGCCACCCTCGTCGACCTGACGGAGCGGGTCCGGGACCGGCGCCTGGAGTGGACGGCGCCGGAGGGGAGCTGGAAGGTCGTGGTCTTCTCCTGGCTTCCCGCCATGGGGGACATCCTCGTGGACGGAGCCAGCCGGGAGGCGGTGGACTGGTACCTCCGCACCGTCTACGAGGCGCACGCCGAGCACTTCGGGGCGGAGCTCGGTCGGACGATCGTGGGCTTCTTCTACGACGAGCCGGAGACCCACGGCGACTGGGGCACGGAGGTGATCCCCCTGCTGCGCGAGCGCGGCGTCGACTGGAAGGCGGCTCTCGTGGCCTGGAAGCTGCAGCTCGCCGGCGAGGAGCACGTCGCCGCGAGGTATCAGTACCAGGACGCTCTCGCCGAGGCGTGGGGGAGGACGCTCTACGGAGGGATCGAGCGCTGGTGTCGGGAGCGCGGCCTCCGCTCCATGGGCCACTTCCTGGAGCACAAGCTCAACTACCTCTCCCCTCGCCTCTGCGCCGGCAACGCGTTCCAGCTCCAGAAGTACAGCAGCATGGGGGGGATCGACGCGGTGTTCGAGCAGTTCACGATGGGACGGCACGACACGCGCAACTACAAGATCTGGCAGACGCCCAAGCTGGGGAGCTCGATCTCCCACGCCTACGGGAAGCAGGACGACCTCGCGATGGTCGAAATCTTCGGGGGGATGGGCCAGGACCTGTCGTACCGGGAGATGAAGTGGCTGACGGACCACATGCACGTCTCCGGGGTCAACCTCCATGTCCCGCACTCCTTCAATCCGTCCGCGCCCCACGACGACGACTGTCCGCCGTACTTCTTCAACGGGAGCCACGAGCCGCGCTGGCCGCTGTACCGCGTCTACGCCGACTACACGTCGCGCCTGAGCCTGATGCTCAGCGAAGGTCGCCACGTATGCTCCGTCGCCGTCCTCTACCCGGGGACCAGCTGCCACTTCGGCAAGTTCACGACCCCCGAGTTCCTCACCTCCGCACTGCAGGACGGGGCGTTCGACTGCGACTGGCTTCCGTACGACGTGTTCGAGGAGACCGTGGAGATCGCGAGCGGTGAGCTGCGCCTGCACGACGAGCGCTACCGGGCTCTGGTCGTGCCCGGGGTCGACGTGATTCCGCACGAGGTGCTCGCCAAGGCCCGCGCCTTCCTCGACGAGGGCGGCGTGGTGATCGGCTACCGCTTGTTGCCGAGCTCGTCCGCCACGCCGGGCCGGACGGCCGAGGACATCGGGGCGCTTCGCGCGGCGATCTGGGGCGACGCGGTCGAGCCGTCCACGTCCGTGTGCCTCACGAACGTGGCCGGGGGTCGTTCATACTTCCTGCCTCTTCGTCCGACGACCGGGGAGCTGCGGAACGTGCTCGCGGAGGACGCCGGCATCCATCCGGAGCTGGAGGTGCTCGCCGGTGACTCGGAGGACCTGCTCCACGTCCTCCACCGCGTCAAGGTCGACCGCGACGTCTTCTTCGTCTGCAACCAGATACCCGATGGGCCGGCGAAGCGGTTCGAGCTCCGCGCCCGCGTCCGCGGCCATCCCGAGCGGTGGGACGTGGTACGCGACGAGATCACCGCGGTCCCCTTCCGCCGGACGGGCGACGAGCAGGTCGATTTCACGCTCGACCTCGAGCCGCTGGAGAGCGCGTTGCTCGTGTTCCACCCCGAGGACCGGGGGGCGCCCGACCGGATCGACTCGCGCTCGGTTCCCGCTCGTGATCCGATCGTCGTGGAGCGTATTCCGTCCGCCTCGGAGGGGAATTCTCCGACCCCGGGGGACGGACCGTGGAGCACGCGCGACGACGACTCTGCCCGGACGTTCTCCCCGGTCGAGGCCGAGCCCTTCGAGGGCCGGTTCGCGCTACCCGCCGAGTGGGGGAAGAGCGGTTGGCGCGTGTTCGTCGAGATGGACGGCCTCGAGCTCGGCTCCGCGTCGCTGAGGATCGACGGCGAGTACGTGGGCGGCTTCATCGGAGCACCCTTCCGCCTCGACGTCACGGACGACCTCGCTCCCGGACCGCACACGATCCTGATCGAGCCGCGTGCCCCCGAATCGGTGCGCATCGTGGCCTACCCCTGAGCGGGGAGCCCTCCACGTCGTGTCGAACCGGCGTTGCCTCTCGTTGGCGGCGGCTCAGCTCACGACCGGGCCCAGGGCCCAGCCGACGGCGCAGAGAGTGGCGGCCGTGCCGAAGGCCCAGCGGGGCCGGCGCACGGCCTGATCCCGTAGCTGCGTTCCGACCCAAAAGCCGAGAGGCACCACAACGAGGCTGAGCAGGGCCGCCGCGCTGCCCGATCCGAGGACGTGTTCGCGCACGCGATCGAAACCGCCCGCGGCCCAGTGCTCGTACCGGATGATCCAGGTCAGGAGGACCGCGAACGAGAGGTGGCTCGCGTAGGCGCCGACGAGGCCGGTGAGGGCGCCGCGGAGCGCGATCCTCCGCTCGCCCCGCATCAGGAGCGTGGCCGTCAGGTCGAACGCGATCCCGAGCACGGCGATGCCCAGGAGATGGCAGAAGAACGGCGCGGTGTTCACCGCCCGGAAGCCCACGGCGATCAGCGCGATCGCCGTCGAGGAGCCGGGACGGTTCCACAGGGCCCGGGCCGCCGCGAGCACGAGCAGGGCGAAGGTCGTGAGCCACAGCGTCTCTCCGGCCACGAGCTCGTTCATGCCCCAGGCCGTGGCGAGCAACGCCAGGCATCCCCAACGCCAGATCGAGGCCGTTCCCTCGCGTTTCGCGTGCGTTTCCATGGTTCTGCTCCGGGCGGGGACTCTAGGTTGCGGCCCGGAGCCGTGCCAGCGAAAACCGCCGCGGCCGCCGGGCGTTCTCGGCTCGAGGGAGGCGGCCGACGCCGAGCCTGGACCGGTCCCGGGGAGGCTGGTCTAATCCTTCGCTCCGAGCTTCCCTCCTCGGCGGGCGCCGACCGTCGGCATCACCGGTTCCCGCCGCTTCCTCCTCCGAGCATGACCATCCGCGGCAAGACGATCGGGATCGCCAAGCGCGTCCTCGTGTCGCTCACGGCGTCGATCCTCGCCGTGGTGATGATCGAGGTCGGGCTGGCCCTGTTCGCGCCGGTCCCGTTCGCCTCCGAGGTCAACCTCTATTACGTGCCGGATCCGCACACCGGCTACCGGATGAAGTCCGATTCGCGCGGCTCGTACGGCAACGTCCCGGCGCAGACGAACTCGCTCGGATACCGAGACGACGAGTTCACGCGGGAGAAGAGGGAGGGGGTGTTCCGGATCCTCACCATCGGCGACTCGTTCACCGCCGGAGCGGGGGCCCGACGCGAGGACGCCTACCCGCAGGTTCTGGAGAGAGAGCTGCGCGCCGAATTCGGCGATCGGGTGGAGGTCGTCAACACGGGAACGGGGGGATGGGGCCCCTTCCAGTACCGCCAGTTCTACGAGCACCACGGTCGAGGACTGGATCCCGACCTGGTGGTGATCGGCTTCTTCGTGGGGAACGACACGTACTGCGACGAGCATCGCGTCGAGGATCTGCTGACCGCGGTGCGGGGGCGGCGGGTCCGGCGCGACGCGGGCGCCGGGCTTCCCGAAAGGTGGACCAGGCTCAAGCTCTTCCTCTACGAGCGCTCCCACATCACGCGGTTTCTCGTCAACCGCGGCCACCTCGTACCGGAGGGAGAGCTCGGCGTGGACCGGGACACGCCGAGGGATTCCGATCTGGGCTACACCGAGTCCCACCTCGGCATCCAGAAGCAGCGCATCATCTGTCATTACCTGCCCCCCGGGGAGCAGACCCTGGTGGCGCAGGCGAACGTGATGCACGTCGCCGAGATCGAGAGGATGGCGAGCGAGCGATCGATTCCGCTCCTCGTGGTCCTCTGTCCCGACGAGAACCAGGTGAACGCGGAGCTTCCCGAGATGCTCATCGGGAAGAACGAGCTCCCCCGGTTCGACGCCGGCCGACCTCAGTCGGTGATCCGGCCCATGTTCCAGGAGCGGGGGATCGAGATCCTCGATCTCCACGAGTGCTTCCTCGCTCACCCGAACCGGCTCTACCAGGACGACACCCACTGGACTCCGAGCGGGCATCGGCTCGCCGCGGAGGCGATCCGGGAGGCGATCGAGCCGGTTTTGGCCGAGGCGCTCGGGTCGGGCACGATCCCGGAAGACGGGTAGCCGGCGCGATCGCGAGGCCCCGGCCCGGGATCGGCCGGCGGGCTTCGTGCGCCCGGGAGGAAGATCTTTCCGCATCCAGGGCGACGTCAGAGCGGTTTCGCCCCGGGAAGCGTTGCCTCTACTCAAGCCTGGGGGCGTCAGAGCCGAGAGCATGACGAGGAAATCGGCCCTCCGTCACCCGTGGGGCCGATCGAGGCGCGCGTGCCGTCTCCGGTCACGTCGCGTCCGATCCTACCGCCAGTTTCTCTGATCGCCCCCAGATCGCTCCGTCCCCACCACTCCCCACTCGCACTCCGGCCGTCCTTCGCTCACGGGAAGTCGGTTCGGCGTGTGTGGTCACGCCGCCATGAAATCGTTCAAGCCCATCTGGTTGAAAGCAGGAGGAGGGCTGCTCTTCGCGGCGCTCGCCCTGCCGGCCGCGGCCCAAACACCGGTGCCCGCCTCCGCGGTCGAGCTTCCCGAAGCCGACGTCTCGGATCTGACCGACCTC
>CAYRXS010000088.1:0-23813 GCA_964428225.1 uncultured Planctomycetaceae bacterium | reverse complement strand
GGCGTCGGGTGGCGAGGAGTGGTCACGCCGCCCTTGCGTGTTCGGCCTCGGCTTCCTGGGAGGCGATCTCGCGCCATTCGGGAAGTCGGTCCATCAATCCCTTGGCCTCGAGGTAGTCGACGTCCAGCCGGTCCGGCGGACCCTCGGGAGGTTCCTCGGCCGCCTGGGCCTGTTCGCGCGCCAGGACGTCGGCCACATGAACGGCTCCCAGCGTGTCGAACTCGTCGTGGTCGACGCGGCTCGGATGGTGGTGATTCGCCACGGCCTCGACGATCGGGTAGGGCATCCCCCAGATGCCCAGCAGATAGGCGCCGATCTCCGCGTGCGAGATCCCGTTGATTTTCTCCTCGCTGACGTAGTGGAAGCCGTCTCCGGTCTCCGAGGCCGCGGCGACGCTCTCGTAGACGCCGGGAAGCTCGGTGGCGACGATCAGCTTGCCGATGTCGTGAAGCATCGCGGCCATGAACGCGTTCTCGCTCATGATCTTGTCGTCGAGCAGGTGCCGGGCGATTCGCGCGGTGAGTGTGCTGTGGGTCTGCTCCTTCTCGATCGAGAATCCCTTGGCGCTGCCGCTGCTCTTGAACGACCGGAAGACCTCCGCGGAGAGGACGAGGTTCCTCAGCATGGTGAGCCCGAGATAGGTGGTCGCCTGCCGAACGTCCGCGATGCTCCGGGCGACCCCGAAGAAGCTGGAGTTGACGAGCTGCAGGATCTTGGCGCAGATCGCGGCATCCTGCTCCACGATGTCGGCGACCACTTCGAGGCTCACCTCGGGATCCGCGAGCGCGGCGGTGACCTCGTTGTAGACGCGAGGCAGCGCGGGGAGGACCTCGACATTGCCGACCGTCGTCTGCAGGTTCACGTTGCTCATGAGCTCCTGCAGACTGCACGCTCGCGTGACCACCTCCCGGATCACCCCCGATTCACAGGGCTTGCTGAGGAACTGGTGGGCGACGGGCACCGCACGCAGCGCGGCCTCGAGCTCCGTGTGGCCGGAGAGGACGATGCGCACCACGCTCGGATGTTCCTCCTGGACCCGGCTGAGCAGGGTCGCCCCATCCATCCCCGGCATGCGCATGTCGGAGACGATGACGTCGAAGGGAATGGAATCCATCGCGTCGAGCGCGGCTTGACCGTTGTCGACGAACGCCATCTTCCACTCGTGGCGCATCCCTCTCAGCATGCGCTTCAGGCCCGAGAGGATCTTCGGCTCGTCGTCGACGAAGATGATCTTCTTCATGCTGCCGTGGCCTCTTGATCGGCCGTCTTCTGCTCCAGGGGCAAACGGATGATGAAGGTGGTTCCCTTTCCCACCTCCGTCTCGAGATCAACGGTCCCCCCGTGCATCTCCACGATCACTCCGCGGGCAATGGAGAGGCCCTGTCCCGTGCCCTTGCCGACCTCTTTCGTGGTGAAGAACTGGTCGAACACCCTGGCTCGCACCTCCTCCGTGATCCCGGTCCCGGTGTCGGATATGCGGATCTCGGCGTCGTCTCCGACCGCACTCGTGCTGATGCGGATGGTGCCCTTGCCTTCCGCACCGTCGCCCACCACGTCGCCGATGGCGTGAGCGGCATTGACGATCATGTTCAGGACGACCTGGTTGACCTCGCCCGGGAAGCAGGGTACCGCGGGCAAGCCGGGATCCAGGTCCTTCTCCATCTCGGCCACGTACTTCCACTCGTTGGTGGACACGGTGATCGTGCTCTCGATCGCCTGGTTCAGGTCGATCGACGTCATCGATTCCGTTCCGGGGTGGGAGAACTGCTTCATCGCGCGCACGATCTTCGTCACGCGCTCCACGCCCTCGAGGGTTTGGGTGATGGCCTGGGGGATCTCCTCGTTCAGATACTCGACGTCGGCTTCCTCCAGGAACGCTCGCTGGGCGGCGGCGACCTCCGAGAAGGCCTCGTCCTCGCCGATCTTCTCGATCACGTCCTCGTACTGCTTGATCAGCGCCACGTACTCGCCGAACGCGTCCTGCAGGAAGCGGGTGTTGTCCCCCACGTACTGTGTGGGCGTGTTGATCTCGTGCGCGATCCCCGCCGCGAGTCGACCGACCGACTCGAGCTTCTGGGCCTGGCTGAGCTCGGCCTCCAGGTGCAGCCGGTTCTCCAGGGCCTGGGTGAGCTCCGAGATGTCGCGGATGAAGACGGTGACCATCGCCTTCTCGCCCACCCGGGTCTCGGTGGAGATGACCTCCATCGGGAAGACGGTCCCGTCCTCCCGCCGGCCGAACAGCTCGATTCGCTGGCCGTCCGTGTTCAACTGCCCGTGCTCGGGGCAGGACTCGGATTCTTCGCTTTCGTCTCGGCCGGAGGAGCAGTGCAACAGCTCAACCCAGCTCTTGCCGAGCGCGTCTGCCTCCGGGTAACCGAACATCTGCTCCGCAGCCGGATTGAACGAGCGGATCATCCCCAACAGATCGAGGGTGATGATTCCGTCCGCCGCACCCGCGACGATCGCCCGGCTCCGCGCTTCGGATTCCCGGGCCTCGTGCTCGGCCTGGACGCGGTTCGCGATCTCCGATTCGAGGCGCGCGTTGTACTCCGCGACTACCCGCCCCTTCTTCGCCGATTCCTCGATCGCCCGACGGGCCGATTCGAGCAGGAAGTTGACGAGCATGCGGAGCTTCTGCGCCGTCTCGTCGTCCGTATCCACGTTCACTGTGAGGTCGAAGTTGCCGTCGACCGCCAGACAGAGGTGATCGGCGATCTCTTCGATCGCGGCTCGCAGCGATTCCTCATTCATCGGACACGCCTCCCGCTCGACTCTCCTCGCCGCCCACCGGCGCCGGGTGCCAGTGGATACGAATCCTGCAGAAGGGATCTCCGCGCCTCGTACAGCGCGACTCGTCGATCGAAGCGTGATCACCGAAGTGATCGATGACCTTCCGGGCGAGGTTCCTGTACATGCCGCAGAGGTCGTTCTCCGAGCGGTAGTGCATGAGGAAGCCGTCGGCGATCTCCTCGAGCTCGAACTTCTCCTCGAGGCTCCGGCCGACCGTCCGATCGCTCAGCCCCATCGTGAAGCCGGCGTGAATGGCGGGGACCCGCTCCAGGAACTCGCGGGCCGTCCTGGCCATCTTGAACCACATCGGCCACCGCCTCTTCATGTCCTCGAAGAAGTGGTCGGCGAGTTTCTCCTCCGCCTGCTCGGTGGTGATCTCGAGCACCTCGCACGCGGAGCTCAGGAGACGCTGCCACTCCGCGTCGTCGTAGGCGCGGTCGATGTGAAAGCGCTTCTCGCTCGGAACCCCGGCTCGCCGGATGATCTCCTGCACGGCCTCCACTCCGGCGATGGAGTCGGCCAGGGCGAGCAAGTTCCTGTGAATTAGTCCAATCATGGGCGACACCGGGAAGAATCGAACACGGACACGCCGGCCGCACCGATCGGGTTCACGGCTCGTCGGGCGGGTCGGGCCCGAATGGTCGTCGGAATGTAAAGGAGAGGAGCTTGAGCGATGACGTCGCCCCGACCGGTCCCGCGTCCCGGAACCGGGACGCCCCCCCCTGGCGCACGTTCCAGGGGGGGGCGTCACGGTGAGCCGGACCACCTCCTCGGAGACCCGAGGAAGCTACCGATCGCCGTCTTCTCTCGCCGCCTCCGGCGGAGGGGTCATCGAATCGCGGATCAAACCGCGGACCTCGCTCTCCAGGCGGTCGAGCTCGACGCGCGCCTTGTCGTCGAGAGCGACGGAAGGAGCATCTTCGAGGTCTTCCCGTTCCGCGGCGTCGGCTGGACGCAAACGGTTCAGCGCGTCGCGGTTCGCCTCGAATTGCCGGTTCTTGAGACTCTCGACGGCCGTGTACAGCTCGTCGGTCTCGGCCGCGCGCTCCTCCTGGAGAAGGGGGATCGCTTCCGTGAGCAGCAGATCGCAGAACTGGACGAAATCCGGATCCTGCAGCTGGTCGCTGAGTCGGAGGGCTTCCTCGGCGAGCACCGTGAGGGAGTCGCCCCGCGCGTGGACGCTGCGCCGCAGGAACTCCGCGAACTGCGCCACGAGAACCGAACGGCGGTAGCCCGGGTTCGTGCTCGCGAAGCTCGGCGACGCATCGCGGGCGAAGAAGGAGCGGTTCATCTCCTTCGCCTTCTCGGCCCATTCGTACGCGCCTCGGCTCGTGTCGCCGGCGTCGATGGGATTCTGCGGCTTGTACCGCAGGTTCACGCGCGCGAGCGGAACGCCGGTGTCCGCGCGGGCGGGCAGACGCACGATCTCGTAGAGCGCGGTCACCTGGTGGCCGGCGTTCACCTCTCCGGCGTCCACCTCGTCCCGACGGAAGTCCGCGTCGGCCATCGCCCGGTTCTCGTAGCCGAGCTGGCGGTAGCTTTCCACCTGGGCGGGATCGAACTCGACCTGGATCTTCACGTCCCGGGCGATCGGCTGCAGGGTCTTGGTGAAGTCGTCCACCATTACCTTGCGGGCTTCCCGCTCGGAGTCGATGTAGTTGCAGATTCCGTCGCCCTTGTCGGCGAGCTGCTCGAGGAAGACGTCGTTGTGGTTCCCCATGCCGACGCCGATCGTGTTCAGGTAGATGCCGCCGGCCTGGTGCTCCGCGACCTTGGCGAGGATGCGCTCTTGATCGGTCTCCCCGATGTTGCCCACGCCGTCGGAGAGCAGAATCACCCGATTCACCGCGTTCGGGGTGAGCGAACCGACGGCGAGCTGGTAGCCCGCCATCAGCCCCGCCTCGATGTTCGTGCCCCTGTCGGGATCGAGGCCGTAGAGGACGTCCTCGACGCGCCCGCGGGCGGAGGCGGAGGTCATCGCGGAGACGACGCGCGCCTCCTCGGAGAAGGTGATCAGGGCGATCGCATCCGCGGAGTCCAGCTCGCGCACGAGCAACAGCAGCGCGTGCTTGACGAGCTCGAGCCGCCCGCCTTCCTTCATCGAGCCGGAGACGTCGACCACGAAGGTCAGGGCCAGCGGCTGGCGGTCCACCTCGTCGACATCCTTGCCGCGCACCGTGACGCGCAGCATCTCCACGCGTGGGTCGGGGTGGAACAGACTCGGCGCCATCTCCACGTAGACTTCGAACACCTCTCCCGGCACCGGCGCGGGCTCGTCCGCCCGGAAGTAGTTGACGAACTCCTCGGTGCGGATCTGCGCTTTCTCGGGGAGGACCTTTTCGGTCAGGTAGCGTCGCGCCAGGGCGTAGCTCGCGGTGTCTACGTCCACCGCGAAGGTGGACTTGGCATCGAGGGCGGTGAGCTCGAAGGGATTGTCGCCCCAGAGCCGGAAGAACATCGCGGAGGGGGTCTCGCCGGGGTACGGGCGGCACCAGGCGAGCACCTCCTCGATGTGGGCTTCGATCTGTTCCTCACGGGGAACCGCCGTGACGCCTCGGCCCAGGAAGAACCGATCGACCTCGGCGTCGACCAGCTCCTCGGACAGGCCTTCGAGCCCTTTCCGCGCTCTCGCGTACTCCTCGGCCTCTCCGGACTTGTCGCCGTCGAGCTGCAGCTCGAGCTCCCCCAGGTGCAAGTCCTGCGAGTCCTGGAACAGTTGCTCCTTCCGGCCGCGGAGATCGGCGGTCGGATCCTGGGCGGGCTCGCCGGCCCTCATCTGCAACTCGAGCTGGCGCCCCGCGGTCCCGGCCGCTGGCTCCGCTGCCGTTCCGGATCGTCTCGTCGGCGGCGATCCGGGGGGACCGGGGCTCGTCGGGCCGGAGGAACCGGGAGCGGCTCCCGACGTCGCAGTCTGGGCGACCGTGCTCAGAACGTCGGCCGCGTCCGCTTCCTTCGTCTTGGCGATCGCCCCGCCGGCGGTCACCGTGGGCTCTGGAAATTCCTCGGAGGGAACCGAGTCGCCCGGACCGCGGTACTGACCACCTCCGGCACCTTCTGCTACGTAACCGAGGGCCTGGAGCTTGGCGAGCGTCTCCGGGTCCAGGACGACCACTTCCGCTTCGGCCGCTCCGGCCTGCTCCACGAGGTCTCGAGCCTCCCCCTCCTCGAAAGACTCCTCCGAGATGCCCTCGACCCCCTCGCCGGCGGGCCGTGGCGCCTGGGCCACCTCCGTGGACGCGCCCCGGGAGTCCGGAGCGTCGGTCGACGAGAAATCGGTGAACCAGCGCACCGCCACGGCCGCCCCCAGCAGGACCACGACCGCCGCGGCGAGACGGACGAGACCGCCCCCGCCGCGCAGCAGGGACCAGCCGGGAGGAACGGATCGGTTCGGCTTCGTCGCCGCGCTCATGAGCTCGGCGAGGGCTTCGGGGGAGAGTCCTTCCTCGGGGAAGGCGTTTTGCACGACTCCGATCGTCGACTCGAGCCGCGCCCGCTCGGCGCGCAGCTCCTCCGATTCTTCGAGGGCGGCCTCGATCTCCGTGCGTTCTTCGTCCTCGAGCTCGCCGAGGAGGTACGCGCACAGCATCTCGTGGCGCCGCTCCTCCGGGTTCCGCCCGGGGGTGGGATCGGCGGCGCGCTCGGCGTCGTGATCGTCGGGGGGAAGGGGGCTCATGATGGTTCTCCCTGCAGGTTGGTTACCTGCGCTTGGTCGGATCGTCCGTCGGGATCCGTCTGCATGGCCACGAGGGGGGCGAGCTCCTTGGCGAGGGCCTTGAGCCCCACGCTGATCAGCCATCCGATCGTCCCGATCTTCTTGCCGGTGATCTCGGCGATCTCCTTGTAGCTGCGCTCTCCCAGGAGGCGCAGTACGAGCACCTCGCGCTGGTCGGGCGGTAGCTTCGTGAGAGTGCGCTCGACGGCATCCCGCGTGTCGTTGGCCTCGACCTCGCAGAGACCGCCGGAGGTGGCTTCGCGTGCGGCCACGGTTTCCTCCCTGCGTCTTCGGCGTTCGTCGCTCCTCATGGCGTCCATGCACAGATTCCTGGTCACTCGATGCAGCCACGAGGC
This sequence comes from uncultured Planctomycetaceae bacterium, assembly GCA_964428225.1. Lineage (GTDB taxonomy): Bacteria > Planctomycetota > UBA1135 > UBA1135 > JBFMCU01. Next base: position 16,955 of record CAYRXS010000088.1, on the reverse strand, counting down.
CAGGATCGCCCGCTGGGCGCCGGGGTCGTCCCGGACGGAGGGGGGAAGCTCCGGGGGCTTGCGGGCGAGGCGGAGCAGGACCTCCTGCACCACGTCCTCGCCCCCACGCCAGTCGCCGAGCACGGCTCGGGCGTGCCGGAGCAGGGGGCCTTCGTAGTGGTGGACGAGGGCCTCGAAGGCCTCCGCGTCCCCACCCTGCCAGGCCTCGAGTAGCTGTCTGTCCGAGCGGTGATCCATTGCCGTGGCTGCGTGGGGGTAACGACGGGTTCCGGCGGAGCTTTGGGGGAATCTCGGGAGAAACCGCCGGATACGGTACCGTATCCCCCGATGGACGAGGTTTTCGACCCGGACGCCGCCGCCGCGGCCGATAGCGGGATCTTCGGGCTCCCCGGGGGACCGGAGGAGGCGGGGGTCTGGCTGCTGCCCGTCCCGTTCGACGCCACGGCGAGCTTCCGCAAGGGCGCCGCCCGGGGTCCGGAGGCCATCGAGGCCGCGAGCCGGCAGGTCGATCTCCACGACGTCGTGACCGGCCGGCCCTTCGAGCTGGGGATCTGGATGGCCCCCGTCGACGAGCGCGTGCGGGCGTGGAACGAGGAGGCCTCCCGCACGGAGGACCTCTCCCGGGTGAACGCGATCGGAGAGGAGCTGGCCGCGTGGGTGCGGTCGGAGACGGAGCGAGCCCTCGACGCCGGCAAGCTGGCGGGCGTCGTCGGCGGCGAGCACTCGGTGTCCTTCGGGGCGATCGAGGCGCACGCCGCGCGCTTCCCGGGCCTGGGCGTGCTCCACGTCGACGCGCACGCGGACCTGCGCGAGGCCTACGAGGGCCGCACCTGGTCCCACGCCTCGGTTCTGCACAACGTCGTGACGAGGATCGACGCGGTCGAGTCCGTGCTGCAGGTGGGCGTGCGCGACCTCGGCGGCAGCGAGCTCGCGATGATCGACGATCCGCAGGGCCGCGTTCACACCGTCTTCGATCACGACTGGGCGGAGGTCCGCCTCGCGGCGCGGAACGCCAAGGCCTTCGTCCGTCGCGCGCTGGCCGTTCTGCCGCGCGACGTCTACGTCACCTTCGACGTGGACGGGCTCGATCCGTCGCTCTGTCCCAACACCGGCACGCCGGTGCCGGGCGGGCTCGGGTGGAACGAGGCGATGCTGTGGCTCGGGGAGCTCGCCGCGACCGGCCGGCGGGTCGTCGGCTTCGACCTCGTCGAGGTCGCTCCGGGCGGGGACCGTCCCCCGGGGGAGGGGCTCGACGAGATCGTGGGCGCGCGTCTTCTCTACCGGATGATCGGCTTCGCGCTGATGACCGCGTCCTGAGCCCGGCGCATTCATGGCCTCCGTCCCCGACTCCCCCCCCACCGTGGCGCGCCTGAGCCGGCCGGACGCGGTCTACGTGTTCTTCGCAGCGGCGTTCGCCGTCGTCCTGGTGCTGACGAACATCATCGGGACGAAGCTGTTCTGCCTGTTCCCCGACGGGGGGCCGAGCTGGTTCAACGGCGGAGCGCCGATCACCCTCACCGCGGGGATCATCACGTACCCGATCACCTTCTGGCTGACCGACATCGTCTCGGAGATCTGGGGACGACGGCGGGCGAACCTGATGGTCATCCTGGGCTTCGTGATGAGCATGCTCATGCTCGTCGTGGTCCAGATCGGGGTCCTCCTCCCCCCGAGCGAGTTCTGGTCCCTGCCCGACCGCGGCTTCCCGGACTCCACGGGGATGCAGTCGGCCTACGCAGCGGTCTTCCACAACCCGCGGTTGCTGCTCTTCGCGTCGATGCTGGCCTACGTAGTGGCGCAGCTCTTCGACGTCCGGCTCTACCACTTCTGGTGGCGCATCACCCGCGGCCGCCACATGTGGATCCGCAACAACGGCTCGACGATGATCAGCCAGCTCGTCGACACGATCATCGTCAATGGCATCTTCCTGCGCTGGGGCCTGGACATGGAGTGGCAGACGATCGGGGAGGTCATCTTCTGGGTCTACGTCTGCAAGATGCTCCTGGCCTGGATCGACACGCCGTTCCTCTACCTGGGGCGGACCGCGCTGCGGCGGTTCTTCGGGTTGAGCGCGGAGGAGACGCCGACGCACGCTCCCCTCGCCCGCGACGATCGCTAGCGCGAAGGGGCGCATCGCGCGTCCTCTCCTCGTGGCTCAGGTTCTCGGGTACCATCGGGCCGCCGTCACGAGGCACACCTCTCCCTTCCTCCCTTGCTGCGGAACCAGAACCATGGCGAAGCGGTGCACGGACTGCGGCCACGACAACCGGCCCGATCGAACGTTCTGTACCCAGTGCGGAGCTCGGCTCGCCGAGCCGCCGCCACCCGCGACCCCGGGCCAGTGCACGAAGTGCGGGGCCGCCCTGGTCGAGGGGAAGCGCTTCTGCTCCCAGTGCGGAGCGCCTCGACCCGGGGCGGAGGACGCCGCCCCACCGCCCCCTACCGCGCCTCCGCCTCCCACCGCGCCTCCCCCGGCCGCCGCACCGGCGTCACACGAGAGGGGACGAGCTCATAGCCCGGTGCTCGCGCTGGTCGCCGCGCTGGTGATCCCGGGCGCGGGCCAGGCGTACAACGGGTACCCGGGGCGCGCGATCCTCTTCCTCCTCACGAGCGTGCTCGTGCTGCCGTGGATCGGCAGCCTCGTGGAGGCGTGGGTGGCCGCGAAGCGGATCGTGCGCGAGGGCGGCAACTTCGGTCGCGGGGGGCTTCCAGGCATCTTCCTGCAGGGGTGGTTCGCCTTCGACGTCGCGCTGTTCGTGGCCATCGTGCTCACCATCCAGGGGGTGCTGCGATGAGCGAACCGCGCCGGCAGAAGGGCCGCCTGGGGTGCTTCGGCTGCCTCAGCATTCCGGTCCTCGCTCTCGTGACCCTGATCGAGCTGGGCCTCGTGTGGTGGATGAACCCCCAGTGGTTCGACCGCCTCGCCGTGTGGCGCGGGCCGCGCTACGAAGAGAGCGTGGCCATTGTCGCCGATCCCGCGCTGCGGGAGGAGCTCCTGCGACAGGCGGCGGCAGAGAACCCCCGCCCCACGCCACCGGCGGCGGAGCCCGTGACGATCAAGCGGTTCGCGCCCGCCGCCACCACGGCTCGCTACGAGCCGTCACGGGGCGCCGAGCTCTCCTCCCCCAACGGCGCAGCCCTGTCGGTGCCGCCGGGCGCCATCGACCGCGCCACCGACGTGAGCCTGACGCCAATCTTCCGTCTCCCCCCGGAGATGGACGCGCCGTTCTTGGGGCCGATCTACGACCTGCGCGTCGGTGATAACGCGCACTTCGACTTCCAACGACCGGTTCGCCTCACGCTGCCGGTCCTGCCGCACGATGACGAAGAGCCGCCCGTTGTCGCCACCTGGGACGGACGGAAGTGGTCTCCGGTGCCCTCCACCTACGATCCCACCGAACGCACGGTCAGCGCCACGATCCAGCACACCAGCGACTGGGGCCCGGTCGTGGGCAAGGTGCTCGGCGTGTCCGGCCGAGGTCTTCTCAAGACGGCCGGAGTGGGCGTGCCGCTAGCGCTCTGGTTGTTCTCGACCGGCACCGCGCGTGCCCAGCTCACGGCGACCAAGTGGCTCGGTTGCGAGGAGTACGAGACCCCCCGCGGTAACTTCAAGCTCCACTACGTCACCGAGGGCGAGGACGCCGTGCCGTCGGACGCCGAATACCTGACGGGGCAGGGATCGGCGAAGCAGCTCCTCCGCACCCCCGAGGAGGCCCCCGAGTACATCGTGTCGCTCGGGCGGCTGCTCGAGGAGACTCGCGCGGGCCTGGATGGGGACGAGCTGTCCATCCCGCCGGCGGACGCGATCCGCTACGACGTATTCGTCTGCGATCTGCAGACGGCGGAGGGGGAGTCCCCCCTCAGCGGGCCGTTGAGCATCTCCTCGAAGCTCGTTTCACGGGCGCAGGGCCACGGGGTACCGTTCGAGGACCTCATGCGCGCGACGGTGGCCCACGAGCTCACCCACCTGGCCCAGGGCTCGTTCTTCGGCGTCTGGCGCGCCTCGGCCGAGCACCGAAACTTCCTGTGGCTGAAGTCCAACAACCTGCTCGCCCCCCAACGCTGGTGGTGCGAAGCCACGGCCACCTACACCGCGCACTGGTACTGGAGGAGGCAAGGCCAGCCGACCGACCGCACCTTCGCCATCTTCATGAGGGGCAACGGGGACCTCCTGACCACCCCGATGGACGAGGCGCAGGAGCCGCAGTGGTATGCCTACGCCATCTTCCCGCGGTGGCTCGACTCACAGCAGGTGGAGGGCGGCTACGACTTCGTCGATGCCGTCAACAAGAGCAGGGACGTCAGCCTCGCCAGCCTCGACAAGGCGGCCCGGCATAGATTCACCGAGTCGCTACCCGATCTATTCCAGAGGTTCGCCCACGAGTTCTATCACGACGACGTGTGGAGCGGCGAAGCCTTCCCCGTGCTCCATACTGGCCGCACGGCCCGCGCCCAGGCGAGCAGCCAGTCGCAGGCGCCCCCCGAGTTCAGCAACGTCACGCTCGGCCAGGGCTATCAGACCGTGACCAACGACTGGGCCCAGTACGGGATCAGCTCCCTGAAGCATCTGAGCGCCCACGCGCTCTACATGGACGTGGGGCCTCTGCCACGGCTGCAGCCGGCCAGGCTCGTGGTCCGCGTCGAGCTCCTCGGCGCGATCACGGACGACCTTCAGATCCACCTGGCCGAGGATTTGATCCATGGAAGCATGCTCCCTCTGTCTCACGAGGCAGGGACCCTGAGCCGCTTGTACTTCCGTGACGGCAAGGTGGCGTTGACCATCCTCGATGAGGTGGGCCAGACCGGCGAACCGAACCGCGCCACCCTCGTGGCCGTCAACCGCTCGCTCGAGAGGTCGACGCCGGGTTTCGTCGTGCAGCGCTGGCTCCTCATGCCCCCCCCGTTCGTCGACGCCACCCGCGGCGGTCCAGAGCTCCCGCGGCGCTGGACGGTCATGTGGGACCACGTGGGGCTGAAGGACTACGCTCCCGTCTTCTCCCGGTACTCGGTCTACACGCGGAGGGTAGACGAACCGCCCTCGAAGTGGCGCCACGTCGAGGACTTCGAGTCCAATTACGGCTTCTTCGATGCGCCGGACGACGACGACTATGTCTTCACGGTCTCGGTCATCGATCGCTACGACAACGAGAGTTACCCCACGCCGGTCCTCGAGCAGGATCCGTTCGCGGGCGAGTGGTCCGTGGGGGTCGTGCGCGAGAAGAACGGGCTGTACATCAAGACGGCCATGGATGAGGTCGAGGCCTTCGCCAAGGCCGAGGTGGAAAAGGAGCGGGGCCGCGTCGCCGCTCTGCCCGAGACCACCGATCCCGAGCGGGCGGCGAAGCGTCAGGCCCAGGAGGACCAGCGCCTCGGCGAGGATCTGGCGGACCTCGTCGTCGATGCCGGCCGGACGTTCGCCCCGCTCCTCCATGCGTTCATCCGGGTCGGGGTGCCCATGCAGCTCGAGATCAAGCGCCAGAAGCGGGAGTACTTCCTGTCCGTGACGACGATCTGCGGCCAGCCGGTCACCGATCCGCGGTTCCAGGACATCTCCTTCGAGCGGGTCGGCCTGCGCTCGATCCGGATGAAGCGCGAGGGAAGGGAGGGATGGCCCGACATCACGCTGAACTCGCCCCGCGACGGCATCATCCGTCGGGACGTCGGGCTGGTCCACAAGGCGAAGTCCGAGCACACGGACAAGGAGTACGAGTTCGAGTTCTCCTGGTGGTTCAAGCGCGAGAGCGACTGGTTGAAATGAGGTGCCCGTCATGATCGGACTCCAGTACGGCACGGACCTGTCGGGGACGCCGTTCCTCGTCGGCGGGCTCGTTTGCCTCGGCCTGTACGCGTACTTCGCGGTCTGCCTGATGGTGATGGCGCGCAAGACGGGCACGGGGCCGGAGTGGCTCGCCTGGATCCCGCTCGCGAACCTGCTGCTGATGTGTCGGATCGGCGGGAAGTCGGGAGCATGGGTGGTGCTCCTGCTGGTCCCCCTGGTCAACGTCCTCTTCGCGGTGCTGCTCTTCGTCGCCATGGCCCGGGCGCGGGGCAAGCCGGCGGCGGCGGGGGTGCTCGTGCTCGTGCCGGTCGTGAACCTGATTCTGCCTTTCTACCTGGCGAGTGGCCCGGCGACGATCTCCGCGCGACCGATGCCGGCCCCCGTCGCGGGCGGCGGCGCGGCGACGTGCGCGGGATGCGGCGCGCGCCTCGATCCCGGCGACCGGTTCTGCGGCGCGTGTGGCGCCCCTATCGAGCGGGCGACGCCCTCCGCGCGGGCCGCCGCGCCCTCTCCTCCCCCCGCCGCGGCCCGCGCCGAGGCCTCTTCCTCCTGGGCGGGCACGATCGTGGCCGTGGTCGTCTTCGCGGTGATCGTCGCGGGAGGGGTGTATGCCTATCGCGTCTTCTTCGGCGACACCTCCTCCGACGGCGAAGACGAGCCCTGGGTCCCCTCGCTGCCCGAGAACGTCCCGACCACCGAGAAGGGCGAGTTCACGAACCTCTCGGATCCCGACACGACCACCGTCCCCGCCGACGAGCTACCCGAGATGCTCACCGAGGAGATCCTCCGCGAGCTCGGCATCGATCCGGACGACGTGCATATCATCGAGGACGAGACGGACGTGGGCGACGGGGACGGGTAGGCTTGGTCCCCGGGGTCCGACCGGGCTCTACCGCGAGGAGAACAGCCAGACGGTGTAGCTCCCGTAGGCGAGCAGCAAGACCACTCCCTTCGCGCGTCCTCGTCGGCCGTGGGCGATGAAGGGGAGGAACACCGCGGCGAGGCTGAAGGCGAGGACGACCCACAGGTCTTCGCCCAGAGCCTGCCCGAAGTCGTTCTCGAGCGCGATCGGGTCCTCGACGTCGGGATGCGCGGGGTCCAGGGGCTGGATGAGGCCGACGATTCCCACGACCGCCATCAGGTTGAACACGTTGCTGCCCACGACGTTGCCGACGCTTATGTCGGACTCTCCCCGGATGGCTCCTCCCAATCCGGCCGCCAGCTCCGGAAGAGACGTTCCCACCGCGGCGACGGTGAGGCCGGCGACGCTCTGGGGAACGCCGAGGCGAACGGCCGCGATTTCGGCTCCCTCGACGGCCAGGAACGCCCCCACCGAGATCGCCGCGATGCCGAGGACGACCCAGAGCCATGGACGCTTCAGTCCATCGTCGGCGATCTCCTGAACGACTTCCTTCAGCTCGTCGACGGCGACCGAGGTCCCCCGGCGCGCGGTGGTGAAGACGTGCGCGTTGTAGAGCACGAACACACCGAGGAAGATGCCGGCCTCGAGACGGGTGATCGCACGGTCGCAGGCGAACCACCACAGGATCGCGAGGGACACGAACAGCCAGAGCGTCTCACGACTCGACAGCTTCGATTGAAGCACCGCCGGCAGCACCACCGCGCTCGCTCCGAGCACGAGCCCGATGTTCGCGATGTTGCTCCCCAGCACGTTGCCGAGCGCGAACGACACGTTGCCCTTCCCGGCCGCGCGGCCCGACACGACGATCTCCGGCATCGAGGTCCCGAAGGCCACCACCGTGAGCCCCACGACGAGCACGCTGACCCCGAATCGTCGCGCCACCGTCGAGCTGCCGCCAACGAGCCAGCTCGCCCCCTTGGCGAGCAGCGCGAAGCCGCCCACGAGGTAGATGACGAGAAGGAACCAGCTGGGATCCTGAGGCATCGCGGCCGATCCTACCGTCGGGGGGTGCCGTAATCTCACTCCTCCGGGGCTAGAATGGCGGGATGCCCGACTCGCTCCGCCCCCTGATCGCGATCGTCGGCGAGCTCACCGCGGAGGAATCGCCGCGCATCACCCTGCGCCGGAGCTACCCGACGGCGGTCCGACGCGCGGGCGGCCTGCCCGTGGTCTGGCCGTACCTCGAGGATCCGGAGCTCCTGGAGGCGGTCGACGGCGTGCTCTTCGCGGGGAGCGACGACTTCGAGACGGAGAGTCTCGGGCTGGGTCCCACGCACCCCCACGCCGATCCCGTCCCCGGGGAGAAGCAGGCCCTCGATCTCGCGCTCGCTCGCGAGGTCGTCGCCCGGGAGATTCCCGTCCTGGGCATCTGCTACGGGATGCAGTTGCTCGCCCTCGCCGAGGGGGCGGGCATCCACCAGCACCTGCCCGAGGACCGCCCCGGGAGCCGGAATCACGGGGGGGGCGTTCGCCACGAGGTCGCGGTGGAAGGGGGAACGAAACTGCGCGACGTCCTGGGGGTAGCCTCGTTGACCGTGATCTCGCGCCATCACCAGGCCATCTCCGGGGTCGGCCCCGACTGGCTCGTCTCGGGATACGATGACGAGGGTCTGATCGAGGCCGTCGAACGGAGGCGGCATCCCTTCGCCCTCGGCGTGCAGTGGCATCCCGAGGCGGACGAGGAGGACAGGGTGAACGAGCGCCTGTTCGACGGACTCGTGAGAGCGGCGCGGGAGCACGCACGCTCGAGATCCACGGCCGAAGGAGCTCCGTTGTCATGAGACAGTTCAAGATTCCCGGAAACACGCCGGACACGCACGTCGGATTCTCGCCGGCCGAGAAGCGTAAGCTGCTCTGGCTGAGCCTCGCGCTGGTGCTCGTCCTGGCTTCGATCACGGCCGCCTGGATCAAGGGTCATTCGAGCGCCGATGCGGACGTCTCCGATCTGCCCGTCCTCGAGGGCGAGCTGCCGGTCGAGAGCATCGACATTCCCCCGATCGATTCGCAGCGGTTCGAGGACCTGGTCTCCGACCGCGAGGGCGCGGATCGGGTGGTCCTGGAGGGCGACGCGGTCGAGGCCGCCCTCGAGGTCGCCCGGCTCCTCACCCCTCGTCACTACGAGGCCATGAAGGCTCGCGAGCTGGATCGCGGGACGATCGACGAGATCCTCGCGGATCCCTCCGCCTCGCGAGCGAAGCCGTTCTTCGTCCGGGGCATGGTGGACTCCATACGCGAGCGCCGGCGGAGCCTCACCGCGACGGAGGAGTACACGGGTCGAATCCTGCTCGAGGACGACAGCTACGCGTACTTCGTGACCCTGGAGATACCGAGCACGTTCATCGAGGGCGATTACGTTCGGGTGGACGGCCTCTTCCTGAAGGCGTACAGCGAAGAGAGCGTGGACGTCAGCGGAGAGTGGATCGAGGGTCCCTTGCTCGTGGGCATGCGTGCGATTCGCTCCTACCGCTCGATGGGAACGGTCACCGAGCCCCTGGCGCGGTACATCCTGGGTGTCCGCGACGAGGTGCTGGTGAAACCGGACGGCTCCTTCAACCAGGACGTGAAGCTCGGCCTGCCCTTCGACGCCTTGTGGCACACGATGGCCTACGTGCGCGATCTTCCCGAGGACGCGGTCGACTGGGAGAATGCTCCGGAGCTGGACAAGGCTACGTTGTCGCGGATCATGCACGACGGGACAGCCAACCGTCTGCAGCCCTTCCGCTTCCCGATGAGCCGGCTGCAGCACGCCACCGTCCGGCGGGCGGGGGAGAACCCGGCTCGGATCGAGTACTACACGGAGGGGTGGATCGGAAACGTGGCGTGGAACAACGTCGTGTACTTCCAGGCCCCTCTCGAGGACCGGGAGGCGCGGCTGACGAACTTCGCGACGGCACAGGGATTCTTCCTCAAGAACTACGCCTACGAATCCCTCTCGGAGGGCATCCGGGTGGCGCCGGTGTTCGTCCTGCACTCGCTGAAGGTCCACGAGGTGGACGCGGACCCGCTCTTCGCGCTCGTGGCCTATACGCTGGGCGGGCTGACCGTGGTCTCCGCGCTCTTCTTCTGCTTCCTGCTCTTGCGCGACCGGAAGAAATCCGCCGCTCTGCAGGAGAAGCTCCTGCAACGCAAACGTGCTCGGCGGAAGCCCGAGCCGGGCGAGGGCTCCGTAGGCGTGTCGTCGACGTGACCTGGGAACACGTTGAAGTCCGGACGGCTCGGCCGTACCGGGTGACGGTGGGCCGGGGTTCGCTCGCCGAGGTGGCGTCGGCCGTTTCCGGAGCGAGCGCGGTCGCCGTGCTGTCCGACGGGAACGTGGCTCCGCTCCACGCCTCCCGGCTCGACGCTCTCGACGACGCCGCGTGGCTCGCGGTAGGGCCCGGGGAGAGCGCGAAATCCCTCGCGGTGCTCGAGGAGGTGCTCGACTTCCTCGCCGCGGTGGACCTCGATCGGCGATCGATCCTCGTCGCGCTCGGCGGCGGAGTCGTCGGGGACCTGGGCGGGCTCGCCGCTTCGCTCTACATGCGCGGCATCGACGTCGTGCAGTGCCCGACCACGCTGCTGGCCATGGTCGACGCCTCGGTAGGCGGGAAGACCGCGGTCAACCTGTCGGCGGGCAAGAACCTGGCCGGGACGTTCCATCAGCCCGCCGTGGTGTTCGTGGATCCCGAGACCCTGTCCACTCTGCCCGATCCGGAGTACGAATCCGGCCTCGGGGAGGTCGTGAAGAGCGGGCTGATCGGCGACGAGCGGATCCTGACTTTGCTGGAGGAGAACACGCCGGCGGTGCTCGAGCGCGACGCCGACCTCCTCGGCGAGATCGTCGTGCGGTGCGTCCGGGTCAAGGCGGGGGTCGTGTCCCGCGATGAGCGGGAGGGAGGCGAGCGGAAGACGCTCAACCTCGGCCACACGTTCGCCCACGGCATCGAGCAGGCCGCGGGCTACGGCACCATCCCCCACGGGGTGGCGGTGGCGGCCGGTCTCTGTCTCGCTCTGCGGGCCAGCGAACGTCTGGGCCGGCTCGACGACGTTACGCTCCCCGATCGCGTCTCGGCGTTGCTCGATCGCCTGGGCATGAGCTCCGATCTGGCCGAGTTGCGCCGCCGCTTCGAGACCCCGCTCACCCCCGATGCGGTCCACGAGGGGCTGCGCCACGACAAGAAGGGGGGCGCGGGCGAGGCGGCGCTGGTGCTCCCCCGTTCCGTGGGCGCGATGGAGTGGGACGTCCCGGCGAGCGCCGAGCTGCTCGGGGAGATCCTCGCCGATTCGTAGCGACGCGAGACCGGGTCAGCGCGTGTAGCCCAGCTTCTCCAGCAGCGCTTGCTCTTCCGGCGTGGGCGGCGGGATCTTGACCCCGAGGCGTTCCGCCTCCATGAAGCTCTCGATCCGCTTCATGAGCGCCTCGAGCCGCTCCGGCTCGGTCGAGGAGAGGTCGACCAGCTCGAAGGGATCGGCGTCCAGGTCGTACAGCTCGGTCTCCTGCGTGAAGCGGTCGTACTTCAGCTTGTGTGGCCCGATGCGGACCATCCGCCCCATGTCCGGCTGCTCGTTCTTCCAGTCCGCCTCCGCGAACAGGACGCGCCCCTTGGGGATCTCGTCGGGATCCCGCCAATGGTCGATCAGGCAGATGCCGTCGTCCTCGTCCCGAGCCGGCAGGCCGAGCAGCGCCAGGATCGTCGGAGTGATGTCCACCAGGTGAACCGGCTCCGGGACGGCCACGCCCGCCGCCACTCCCGGACCGCTCATGATCAGGGGAGCGGCGATCACCTCCTGGTAGTAGGTGCGGCCGTGCAACACGGAGCCGTGCTCCTGGTATTCCTCCCCGTGGTCCGACGTGAAAACGACCAGGGTGTTGTCTCTCAATCCGCTCTGGTCCAGGTACCGCGTGATCCTCCCGATCTGATCGTCGAGCTGTCGGATCTCCGCGTCGTAGAGATCTCGAAGGTGTTTCAGGTCGGGAGCGGGTAGCTGGGCGTTGGCGCGACGGATGGCCACGAGCTGTTGGGTCGATCCGTCGATCGGCCCGTCGTAAGCTCCCACGAACTGCGCTCGGAACTCGGCCTCGGGCGTGAAGTCCGTGTGGACGTCGTAGTAGTGGAGGAAGAGGAAGAAGGGCCGCCCGTCCCGCTGATCGAGGAGGTCGAGCGCCTGGTCGGTGATGTCGTCCCCGCGGTTCGGGATGGTCTGGGAGCCATCCGGCTCGCCAATGATCTCGTCGACGTAGGAGTGCGATTCGAACCCTCGCTCGAGTCCGTGGCGATCGGCGAGGAAGTGGGAGTTCACCACCCCCATCGTCTGGAATCCCCGCACGGCGAGGCGCGTCGCGAGAGTCGGCACGTCGTCGCGAAGTCGGCTGACCTCGTTCTTGACGCCGTGACGACTCGGGTACATGCCGGTGAGCATGCTCATGTGCGACGGAAGCGTCCACGGGCAGGAGGTCGTCACGTCCTCGAACCGCACTCCCGAAGCCGCCAGGTCGTCGATCGCCGGGGAGGTGGGTCGCTCGTGCCCGTAGCAGCCGAGGTGGTCCGGTCGCAGCGTGTCGATCGAGATGAGGATCACGTTCTCCGCGTGATCCTCGGTCGCGCTCCCCCGGGGGCAGCCCGCGACCAGGACCGCGCTCAGGCCGACGAGCGCGATGTTCGCGAGCCGGCGTCGTGCGCGAGGCCCGCCTCTCGGGGGGGTGATCGCTTCGGGCTCCATGGACGGGATCCTACCGCCCGTAGCCCAGGGCTCGAAGGGCCGCCTGCACGTCCTCGTCGAGGATCTCCTCGCTCACCGCGCCCGCCAGCCGTCGCGAGAACTCCGCGAAGAGCAGGCGAACGTCCGCCGCGGCCTCGTCGTCCGCCACCCGCTCGAGGTCGTCCGCGTGCCAGACCCGCTCGAGGTCGCCGGTCAGGAGCTCCCCGTCGAGCACGGCGAAGAAGCGCTCTCCCTCCGCGGGAAGCTGGCGTCCGTCCACGAGGTGCTCGACCTTGGGCTCGGCGAACGTGCTCCGCATGCCGAAGGCGCGTCCCGTCTCGCCGGCCACGCGTGGCGTGAGATCGCGTCCGCTCGAGGAGCTCGCGTCCAGCCCCGCCCAGGTGAGCAGGGTCGAGAAGACGTCCACGGACCCCGCCGTGTCCCGGCGCGTCCCCGCATCGACGCGAGGAGAGACGAGGATGCACGGCACGTGCACCTGGGAAGGCACGAGTCGTTTGCCGTGCCCGAGGCATCCGAGCTCTCCGAAGCTCTCGCCGTGATCCGACGTCACGACCACGTGGGTTTCGAGCTCATCGGCCTCCTCGTCGAGGCGGCGGTAGAGTCGGCCCAGCTCGCGGTCGAGGGCGCGCACGTCGGCGTCGTACAGCTCGCGTGCGCGCCGGGCCAGGTCGTTCGCGGAAGGATCGGCGGATTTCGCCGCGGTCATCAGCTTCCCCATGGCCAACACCTCCTGGTCCTCGCCGGGAGGGGTGTCGCCGTAGGGATCGTGGGGATCGAAGTAGTGGAACCAGAAGAACTGGAGCTCTCCTTCCGCGTGTTCGAGCTCGGCGAGCGCCATCTCCGTCACCGCCTCCGCGAGCGAGTAGAACCTCCCGTCCTCCACTTCGCGGTCGAGCCAGGTGGGGACGTAGGGCTCGTGGAACTCGTCGTGGAACCGGTCGAAGCCCTGGGCGAATCCGAACAGCCGATTCATCGGGTACGAGGCCACCACCGCCGAGGTCTCGAAGCCCACCGCTTGCAGTCGTTCCGCCAGAGTGGTGTATCGCTCCGCGAGGACCTCGCCGTTTCGCGTCACTCCGTGCTGCCAGGGATGCAGTCCGGTGAAGAGGCTCGCGTGGGTCGGTTGGGTGGTGGAGGTGGCGGCGTAGAAGCTCTCGAAAACCATCCCTCGTCGCGCATACGCGGCCGTCTCGGGCATGGCCGCCAGCCCATCGGCCCGCAGCGTGTCGAGGGTGATCAGGACGATCCGCGTGGGAGGCGGATCGGATCCCGCCCCGCAGGCGGGGAGGACGACCAATCCGAGCGCGGCGAGTGAGCGGAGCGCGATCATGGGTGGAGAATACGGGCGGGACGGGGCGCCGCCAACGCCTTCGTGGGCGTCGGGCGGCGGGTGGAGTCTCACCCGCCGAGCTTCCAGACCACGACCTGGTCGTCGACCCAGCACGGCTCGCCGTGAAGCTCGCGCAGGAGTCCCTCGAGTTGCGGCGGAGGGGAGCCCGGGGCGGCGTACTTGCTCTGTCGAGCCATGAAGCTCTCGTCGCGGGACCGTTCGACGCGCGGCCAGGCCGTCTCGTAGACGAAGCTCCAGTAGGCCTCGGCCTCGGTGCGCACGTCGCGGTGCAGGACGAGGAACTCGATGCCCGGGCCGCGACCCAGCTCGGGATCGTGAATCCAGACGTAGGGCTCCTTCCCCAGGATGCCGGGATCTTGCCGCGGCGTTCCGAGACCTTCCCGCAGCGTTTCGAGATCTTGCCACGTCGCTCCGAATCGAGTGGGGCGTCCGTGCGTGCGCCAGTGGTTGCGGTACAAGAGGACGGCGCGATTCCTCAGTAGCGGCACCTCGATTACCCCCGCGGGGCCGGGGATCTCGGCGAGCGTCTGGTAGAATCCGGATGCGCTTGCGAAGGGCTCGTCGAACGCGGGCAGGGCGCGCATCGCGAGGTAGGAGTTGCCGAACGGCCCCCTCTCTCCGTGCCCGGGCCCGAGGGGGCCGAGGAAGAACGAGAGGGCCAGGATCCCCAGCCCGAGCGCCGCGCCGGCCGCCTCTCCGCGCGGGGTGACTCCGAGCGCATGCTTCCCGATCCGGATCGCGAGGCGGGCGGCAAGCATGAAGGCGAAGGGCAGGGCTAGGAGGAAGTAGCGCGCGAGCGCGTAGGCCATGCCATAGGGCTGCATGGCGAGGAACCCGGCCAGGGGGCCGAGGACCGCGGCCCCGAGCCAGATCGCCGCTTCCCGGTCCTCTCGCCAGGTGAGGACCATCGCCACGGGGAGAAGGACGAGGGAAGCGATCGCCGCTCCGTATCCACCGGCGAGGAGGGTGAGAACGTCGAGCAGGCCGGTCTCTCCCGGCTCGCCTGTGGTCTTGGCGACGCGATCGAGGAAGGCGATCACTTCCGACCACGCCGGAGCGAGGAGCAGCAGCGCGAGGATGCCGGCTCCCGCGAGGGAGACTCCGGGCGCCAGGAGGGAGCGCGCGTGCTTCGCGCGCCTCCACGTGATCGCGGCGGACGCGAGGAACGCGGCCAGGACGAAGCTCGCCGTGCTCATGTGCACCCAGGGCAGGAGGCCGCCGACGAGGACGGCCGCGCCCCAGGCGACCTTCCCCCGCCCGCCCGAGGTGGCGACGGCCGTGCGCAGCGCGTGGACGAGCAACAGCCCCAGGAGCACCGCCAGGGCGTACGACCGCGAGAAGCGGGAGTAGTAGACGACGATCGGCCCCAGGGCCAGGGCCCAGGTCGCGACCACCGCGGCTCCTCGGCCCACCAGGGGGCGAGCGATCCGGTAAGTCACGAGAAGGGTCAGGAGCCCGGGGACGAGAGCCGGTAGCCGGAAGCTCACCACTCCCGGCCCGAAGACCTCCAGGCACAGCTTCTGCAGGACGGGCAGGGCGGCCTGTGAGCCCCATCGGCCGAACCTGCTCAGGATTTCGCCGTAGGAACGCTCTACCTCGGAGAAGGTGTGGAACTCGTCCCCGAAGAGCGGCTGCGCGGCGAGGCCGGTGAGTCGCAGGAAGGAGCCGACGACGACCGCCAAGACTAGGAGGAGGAAGAATGCGAAGTCCGCGCCACGTTTCATGACCGGTGCCGCCTTCCGCGGCGGCCCGGCCGCAACCCTAGTCGGCGGAGGGGAGCCCCTCAAGGCGGGAAGAGGGCATCTCCGGGTCGGCGGGGGGCGGCGGGCTCGAGCGGCCCGTGCTCGCCCTCCGGGTCCTCCACGCCCGCCTACCGGCCCCCGACCACCCGGGGATGCCCCCCCCGGACCCCACCCCGGCGCGAGCGGTTGCGCGGAATCCGGGGTTTCTCGAGCGATTCCCGCACGGCCCCGTCGCGAACCCGCCTGGCGGACGACACCTCTGCCGTTCTCGGTTCGACACGGGAGGGGCGGTGTGCTTCAATCCAATCGATCGGCCGCATTCCGCCACGACCGGCCCCACGGATGCCCCCCCAGAGCCCCCATCCTCTCTCGCCGAAACCCCGGGCAGCCCGCTTCGCGTAGCTTCGATGCCCCGCCGCGACGACCTCGAATCCATCCTGATCATCGGCAGCGGCCCCATCGTCATCGGGCAGGCTTGCGAGTTCGACTACTCCGGCACGCAGGCGTGCAAGGCGCTCCGTGAGGAGGGGTATCGCGTCGTCCTCGTCAACTCGAATCCGGCGACGATCATGACGGATCCGGAGACGGCCGATGCGACTTACATCGAGCCGATCACTCCGGGCGTCGTCGCGAAGATCATCGAGAAGGAGCGGCCCAGCGCCCTCCTCCCCACCCTGGGCGGCCAGACGGGACTGAACACCGCTCTCGAGGTCTACGACTCGGGCCTGCTCGACGAGCTCGGCGTCGAGATGATCGGAGCCACTCCCGCGGTCATCCGCAAGGCCGAGGACCGCGACCTCTTCCGGGCGGCGATGGCCAATTGCGGGCTCGCCGTTCCCCACTCCGGAATCGCGCACTCCATGGAGGATGCCCGCCGCTCCCTCGCCGAGATCGGCTTCCCCTGCGTGATCCGCCCCGCGTTCACCATGGGCGGCGCGGGAGGAGGCATCGCCTACAACGTCGACGAGTTCGAGCAGATCGTCGCCCGGGGACTCTCGCTCTCGATGAACTCCGAGGTCCAGATCGACGAGTACCTCGCCGGCTGGAAGGAGTTCGAGATGGAGGTGATGCGCGACAATGCCGACAACGTCGTCATCGTCTGCTCCATCGAGAACGTCGACCCCATGGGCGTCCATACCGGCGATTCGATCACCGTGGCTCCCGCGCAGACGCTGACCGATCGCGAGTATCAGCTCCTGCGCAACGCGTCCATCGACATCATGCGCGAGATCGGCATCGAGTGCGGAGGCTCGAACTGCCAGTTCGCCGTCGATCCGAACACGGGGCGCATGCTCGTCATCGAGATGAATCCCCGCGTGTCCCGGTCCTCCGCCCTCGCCTCCAAGGCGACCGGTTTCCCCATCGCCAAGTTCGCGGCCAAGCTCGCGGTGGGATACACGCTCGACGAGATCCAGAACGACATCACGCGCGAAACCCCCGCGTGCTTCGAGCCGACGATCG
>CAYRXS010000087.1:0-23853 GCA_964428225.1 uncultured Planctomycetaceae bacterium | reverse complement strand
GACGGCACGGAACGACGCCGAGCGAACGACTACATGGCCTCGACGTCGTCCATCGTAGGGCCACTACCGCGATGAGTATCACCCCCTCTCCACGACGTATTCTCGACGATCGCGGCCGCTCGACGGTCGCGTTACGGGCCAGGAACGTGGATGATCACAAGCGGAAACGAACCCGCCGAAAACCCTCCATTCGCCGACTGCGCGTCGCCACCATGAAGCTGCGATCGATCCTGCTCCTCGCGCTTTGTCTCGTCACGTCCGAACGGATCGGCCGGGCCAACGAGCTCGTCCTCCGGTACGAGGAGCCCGCCACCGGCTGGCTCGAGGCCTTGCCGATCGGCAACGGCAGCATCGGAGCGATGGTCTTCGGCGGAACGGCCGAGGCGCGCTACCAGTTCAACCACGACACGCTGTGGGTCGGCGCGCCGCACGACTACGCGCACGTCGGCGCGAAGAAGCACCTGCCCGAGCTCCGCCGGCTCTTGTTCGAGGGGAAGCAGAAGGAGGCGGAGGAGCTGGCCATGAAGGAGTTCATGTCCGTTCCCCTGCGCCAGGCGGCCTACCAGCCCTTCGGCGACCTGCTTCTGTTCTTCCCCGGTCACGAGCGAGCGGAGGACTACCGCCGGGAGCTCGATCTCGACTCCGCCCTCGCCCGCACCTCCTACGTCGTCGATGGCGTGCGCTACACGCGGACGGCCTTCGCCAGCCATCCGGACGGAGTCATCGTCGTGCGTCTCTCTGCGGACACTCCCGGCCGGCTCGGCTTCAAGGCGACGATGACCAGCCCGCATCAGATCACCGGGACGCAAGCGGTCGATGCGAACACCCTGACCTTGCTGGGCAAGGTAGGCCCCCTCACCCAGCGCTCGACCACGCATGCGGGGAAGATGACCTTCACGGCCGTCCTTCGCGTGCGCGTCGAGGGCGGGGAGTGTGTCTCGATTCCCGATACCCTCGAGGTGCGCGGCGCCGACGCCGCGACACTGCTGCTCGTACCGGCGACGAGCTACGTTTCCTATCGCGACGTCTCGGGAGAACCCATGCCGCGGGCTTTTGCCCCCCTCGGGGCGCTCGAGGGTCGTTCCTGGGAGGAGATCCGCCGCGACCACGTGGCGGACCACCGGGCGCTCTTCCGCCGCGTCACCCTGGACCTCGGCACGACCGAGGCCGCGAGCGCAGCCACCGACCGGAGGGTCCTGGGCTTCGCGGAGGGCGACGACCCGCAGCTCGCGACGTTGCTCTTCCAGTTCGGCCGCTACCTGATGATCGCTTCGAGCCGGCCCGGCGGTCAGCCCGCGAACCTCCAGGGGCTCTGGAACGACCGCATCAAGCCGCCGTGGGAGAGCAAGTACACGGTGAACATCAACGCGGAGATGAACTACTGGCTCACCGAGCCCTGCAACCTCGCGGAGTGCGGCGAGCCGATGTTCGCCGCGCTCGAGGAGCTCGCCCAGGCCGGCCGCAGCGTGGCGCGCGAGCACTACGACGCCCGGGGCTGGGTGCTCCACCACAACTTCGACCTGTGGCGGGGCTGCGCGCCGATCAACCACTCGAACCACGGGATCTGGGTGACGGGCGGCGCCTGGCTCTGCCAGCACCTGTGGTGGCGGTACGCCTACTCCGGCGACGAGGCCTTCCTCGCCGAGCGGGCCTATCCGGTGATGAAGAGCGCGTCCGAGTTCTTCCTCGACTACCTGGTCGAGGATCCGCGCTCGGAAGAGAAGTGGCTGATCAGCGGTCCCAGCAACTCGCCGGAGATCGGAGGGCTGGTCATGGGGCCCACGATGGACCATCAGATCATCCGCAACCTCTTCGAGAACACGGCCTTCGCCGCGTTCGTCCTGGACGTCGACGAGGACTTCCGTATCGAGCTGCTCGAGACGGTCGACCGCATCGCCCCGAACCAGGTCGGACAGCACGGCCAGCTCCAGGAGTGGCTCGAGGACAAGGACGATCCGAAGAACCAGCACCGCCACGTCTCCCACCTGTGGGGCCTCCACCCGGGGAGCGAGATCACGCCGGATACGCCGGAGCTCTTCGACGCCGCGAAGCAGTCCCTGCTCTACCGTGGCGACGGCGGTACGGGCTGGTCGCGCGCGTGGAAGATCAACTTCTGGGCCCGGCTGCGCGATGGCGACCACGCCCACCTGATGATCGAGAACCTGATCCGTCTCACCGGCTCGGACCTCACCGAATACAAGGGCGGTGGCCTCTATCCCAACCTCCTGTGCGCCCACCCGCCGTTCCAGATCGACGGCAACTTCGGAGCGACGAGCGGCATCGTGGAGATGCTGCTGCAGTCCCACCGCTGGACGCGCGACGGGTGGAACCGGATCGAGCTCCTCCCCGCCCTGCCGAGCGCGTGGCCGCGAGGAAGGGTCACGGGCCTGCGGGCCCGAGGCGGATTCGAGGTCGACATCGAATGGAAGGACGGAAAGCTCACCGCCGCCACGCTTCGTTCCGAGGGCGGGAGAACGGCGTTCGTGGGCCATGGAGACGACTCAGTCGTCCTCGAAACCGAGCCAGGTGGGGAGTACTCGCTGGCCGAGCTCGTGAAGTAGTCGAGGCGTCCAACCCCCTTCGAGATCGATGATGAAGCCCCTCCTCTCCCTCGTCTCGGGCCTTCTTCTCTCGGGGGCGGCGGCCGCTGCCGCGTCCGACGACGAGCGCCCCAACATCCTGTTCGTCTTCAGCGACGACCACGCCCCGCACGCGATCGGAGCCTACGGGGGATGGCTGGAGTCGGTGAACCCGACGCCCGAGATCGACCGGCTCGCGAGCCAGGGGATGCTCTTTCGCAACAGCTTCTGCACGAACTCGATCTGCGGTCCGAGCCGGGCGGTGATCCTCACGGGTCTGCACAGCCACCGCAACGGGTTCATGATGAACGGGAACCGCTTCGACGGCTCGCAGCGGACCTTTCCCAAGCTCCTGCGGAAGGCGGGCTACGAGACCGCGATGATCGGCAAGTGGCACCTGACCTCCGATCCCCAGGGCTTCGACTACTGGGACGTGCTGCCGGGGCAGGGGGACTACTACAACCCGGTGCTCATCAACGCGGAGGGGCGTCGGCGGGTCGAGGGCTACTGCACCGACATCGTCACCGACCTCGCCATCGAGTGGATGGAGGGGCGGCGCGAGAGCGAGAAGCCCTTCCTGCTCATGTGCCAGCACAAGGCTCCGCACCGCAACTGGATGCCCGCCCTGCGTCACCTCGACCTGTACGACGACGTCGAGCTGCCCGAAGCGCCGACGCTCTTCGATCGCTGGACGGACAACGCGAGCCCCGCGCGGCACCAGGAGATGGACGTCGCGGACACCCTGAACCTGGTCTACGACCTGTTCCTCGATCCCTGGGAGGGCTGGGATCCGAAGGCGGGCCGGGCGCTCGATTCGTCCGGGTTCCGCAACCTGCGCAAGATGACTCCCGACCAGCGCGCGGCGTGGGACGCGGGTTTCGCCGAGGAGAACGCCGCGTTCTTCGAGGCGGGGCTCGAGGGCGAGGCGCTCGTGCGGTGGAAGTACCAGCGCTACCTGAAGAACTACCTGCGGAGCGTGCGGGGGGTGGACGAGAGCGTCGGGCGGCTGACGGCCTGGCTCGAGGAGAGCGGGCTCGCCGATAACACCGTCGTCGTTTACTCGTCGGACCAGGGCTTCTTCCTCGGCGACCACGGCTGGTTCGACAAGCGCTGGATGTACGAGGAGTCCCTCGCGATGCCCCTGATCGTCAAGTGGCCGGGCGTCACGCGGCCGGGCTCGGTCAACGTCGACCTGGTGCAGAACCTCGACTACGCGGAGACCTTCCTCGAGATGGCGGGGGTGGAGGCGCCGGACGACATGCAGGGACGTTCACTGGTCCCGCTGCTCAAGGAGGAGGCGTCGGAGGACTGGCGCGACGCGATCTACTACCACTACCACGGCTTTCCCGCCGTGCACATGGTCGCGCGTCACTACGGGATCCGTACCGAGCGGTACAAGCTGATCCACTTCTACCAGTTCGACGAGTGGGAGCTGTACGACCTGCAGGAGGACCCCGACGAGCTCACCAACCAGTACGCGAATCCGGAGTACCGCGACGTGGTCTCGTCCCTCGCGGTGCGGCTCGGCGAGCTGCGCGCGCGGTACGGCGACGACACCGACGTGCGCCCCATGTCCGGGGAGTGGCGCGAGGAGGTGTGGCGCGGCCGCTAGGGGAGCCCCATGACGAACGAGGGCCAGGACCCGACGGCGGAATACGGCTCGTGCCCCGAGCTGCCGCCCTACCGGCCGCCGAGCGAGGCGGACTCGGTGCTCGTACGCGTGACCCGCGGCTGCGCCTGGAACCGCTGCGGGTTCTGCGACATGTACAAGGAGCTCCGCTTCGAGCGACGCCCCCTCGACGATGTGCTGCGCGACGTCGCCGCCTGGGGCGCCCTCCATCCCCGCGCGCGATCCGTTTTTCTCGCCGACTCGGACAGCCTGAAGCACCCCGACCTGGTCGAGATCGTCGCCGAGGTGAACCGGGTCTTCCCCGACGCCGAGCGCGTCACTTCCTACGTCCGGCTGACGACCCTGGCGAGCATGGCCCCCGAGAAGCTCGCCGCCCTGCGCGAGGCGGGTCTCAGCCGCCTGCACGCGGGGCTCGAGTCCGGCTCCCCGGCCGTGCTCGAGCGCGTGCGCAAGGCCCTGCCCGTCGACCTCGCGATCGAGGGCTCGCGCCGCGCCCTGGACGCCGGGTTCGAGCTGAGCCTCTACATCCTCTCCGGCCTCGGCGGCGAGGACGACTTCGAGGAGCACGCCCGCGAGTCGGGCCGCCTCGTGGCGCGCATCTGGCCTCACTTCCTCCGCCTGCGCAGCCTGATGCTCCTGCCGGGGACGCCTCTGGCGGAGGAGCATCATCAGGGCTCGTTCCGGGCCGCGTCCCCCCTGACCCGCCTGCGCGAGGTGCGGGCCATGGTCGAGGAGCTCGAGCCGCCGCCCTCGCCCCCGCACGACCTCGTGGTCGCCAGCGACCACTTCAGCAACATCGTCTGGGCCGACCGCAGGCAGGTGTACTCCGGCATCGACGGTCGGCTCCCCGGAGAACGGGCGGCGATCCTCGCCGCGCTCGACCGGGCCATCGAGCTCGCCTCGCGAGCCGAGACGGCCGTGGATCCCGCGGCCTTCGCCCTGCGCGGCCGCCTGCTCGGCACCTACGGCCCGCCGCGCACGTAGCGGGCGGGAAGGATCAGAACGCGCCGACCACCAGGTCGTAGGCGTTCGAGAGGGCGAAGAGGGTGCCGCCGAACAGGAGGGCCTGGGTGCTGAGCGGGAAGCCGCAGAGGGTGGGATCGGTGACCAGCGTCAGGTTCCAGGTGACCAGCGTGCCCGCGAGCGGGGGCAGACCCAGGAGCTCGCCGCCGGGATCGGTGAAGTCCACCAGGACGACCCAGCCGTCGGGGAGGGTCCAGCTCAGCGGAGCGGAGAAGCCCACGAGCAGACCTCCCGCGTGGCCGCTCATCGCCAGGTCGGCGGTGCCCGAGAACGTCTGGCCGAGGACGGGGGGAGTCGCCGTGTAGCTCGCCGGATTCGGACCGGCGTTGCGGAAGCTGGCCGACGCCTGGCCCTCGAGCAGCGCGACGGAGTCGACGTGACTCCAGGACTGGACGGCTTTGTCGTGGCGGATCGTCAGGTAGCTCGCGGCGAGGGGCGCGGTGAACGAGTGGTCGTGAAGCGTCCAGACATCCGCGACCGCCGCCCCCGTGTAGATCGGCGTGCCGAAGGAGGTCGCGCTCGTGGAGAGTCCGATCTCGACGGTTCCCTCGTAGGGATCGAACCTCATGACGGCCGCGACGGCGAACATCAGCCGGTACGAGTTGCCGGGGATGGTGGGGGAGGACAGCTCGAGCGAGAAGGCGTCGCTGGCTCCGTTCTCGTTCGCGGTGTGGAGCCCGACCCGCGTCGTGCCGCTGTACGCGAACGGACCGAAGCACGCGCCCTCCATGATGTCGAGCTCGTCGGCGGAGCCGAACGCCCGCGAGTCGTCCATCTTCGCCGTGTAGTCCGCGTTCGTGAGGTTGTAGTCACAGCCCGACGAGCCGTTGCTCTCGAAGTCCCCGTTCAGGACCAGGTTGCCCGCGGGCACCGCCGCCGCTCCCCGCGGAGCGCGTGGGGCGGTCCCGTTCGAGGATCCGCTCGAGATCATGGCGACGAGCGCTAGGAGAAGGCCGAGGCCGTGCTTCATGAATCGACTCCCTTTCCCCGGGCGCGGGACGACGCGATCCGCGAGGCGCCCGAGGGGGGACGGCGAGTTGGATGGGGCGACCGTCCCGCGTACCTGCATCGACCGTTCGGACGGCGGGACTTGCGAGAGAGCCGGCGGGGGGGGTGAGGGAGGACGGTCGGCACCACGTTCGAG
The DNA here is from genome assembly GCA_964428225.1 of uncultured Planctomycetaceae bacterium. Classification (GTDB taxonomy): domain Bacteria; phylum Planctomycetota; class UBA1135; order UBA1135; genus JBFMCU01. The sequence continues at coordinate 17,477 of CAYRXS010000087.1, read as the reverse complement.
GGGGGGGCGGGGCGCGGTCGGGGGATCCGGCGCGCCGGGGCTCCACTGTACCGTCGACCGCGGAGCCGTGGGGTGGCGCGTGGCCTCCGCGTGCTCCGCGGCCCGCTCGGAGATCGGTGGGAGGCGATTTCGAGCCCTCCTTTCCCCTCGGTCTCCTCCGCTCGACGAAGGGAGGCGTCGGCGGGGGGAGCGGGCGCCCCGGCCGAAACGCGGATCCCCTCAAGTTGCCCGGGGGCGTTCGCGATAACGAGAGGAGGTCCGCCAGGAGGATTCCCCAGTCCTCGCTCCGGCCGCTCCATCTCCCCACCCGGGCGGCGGGGTTCCCATAGCCCGAGCGGACGATTTCTCTTTTCGTGGAAGCCACCGTGTCCTCGACGATCCGCATCGGCCCTTCGACCCGAAACGAGGGGTGTCTCGCGACTCCCGACGGCCCCCGTTGCATCGCTGCAGCCAGGGGGGGAGTCGTCTCACGTCGAGGACGCCGGGGAAGACACACGCGCCGTCCGGGGCTCCATCTCCCTGGACACGTGCGAGGCGTGGCGGCCACCCGAAGTTTCGAAAGACAAAGGAACGAGTCATGAGCCTTACTCGAAGGTTGTTCCTCGTGATGCTCGGCCTGTTCTTCGCCTCGACGGTGTCCCTGCAGCTGGTGACGAACCGGCTCACGACATCGAGCTTCCGCGAGGTCATGGAGCAGTTTGACACTTCCCTGGACGACATGCAGCACGCGACGGCCGAGAGCATCGAGGCCATGGGCGTGCAATCGGCGCGCGACCTCATCGAGGAGATCAAGATCGCCATCGGCGAATCGCTGCAGCCCGGGGAGGCCGAGAAGTTCCTCTACATCGCCGAACAGCAGGAGAGGCTGACGGGCCTGGACGAGTTCACCTTCTACGGTCCCGACGGGAAGGTGGAGCTCTCCTCTGTTCCGGAAGCCCGGGGACGCTCCGCCCCCGCGGAAGCCTGGCGTCAGGGGTGCGAGACCCGGGAGCTCGTGGTCGACCACGGCCAGGAGCGGATCGGACTCTACGAGCCGCTGTTCGTGGACGCCGACATGCAGCGGCTCCACCCCGACATGGAGGTCGGCGAGCTCTACGGGATGATCTACGTGGAGCTCTCCAAGGACCGGATCAACCAGACCCTCGCCGCGCAGCACGACCTGATCGCGGTCGCCATGACGAGAGGAGAGAACAGCTTCCAGGAAGCCTTCCGCAGCGCGCTGTGGATCAGCGGGGGCATCCTCCTCGCCAGCCTCCTGGTGATCGCCGTGGCGCTCCAGGTGATGATCACCCGGACGATCAAGCGCCCGGTCTACCGGATCGTGCACAGCCTCACCGACAGCGCGGAGAAGGTCGACTCCTCCGCCGCGCAGCTCGTGGGGAACGGCCAGATCATGGCCAGCGGTGCGTCCGAGCAGGCCGCCAGTCTGGAGGAGTGCTCCGCGTCGCTGCACGAGATCTCCGCCCAGACCCGCCAGAACGCCGCCGACGCCCGGCAGGTGGCCGAGGTGACCGACTCGGTGAACCAGGCCAGCCGGAGCGGGCGCGAGGCCATGGACCGCATGGCCCACGCCATCGGCCGCATCAAGGACTCGGCCGACAGCACCGCCAAGATCATCAGCACGATCGACGCGATCGCCTCCCAGACCAACCTGCTGGCGCTGAACGCCGCGGTCGAGGCGGCGCGGGCCGGCGAAGCGGGCCGGGGCTTCGCGGTCGTGGCGGAGGAGGTGCGCAACCTCGCGGGCCGCAGCGCCGACGCCGCCCGGAACACGGCCGGCCTGATCGAGGATTCCCTCCGCAACGCCGAGCACGGGGTGCAGGTGTGCGAGGACGTGGGACGCTCCCTCGACTCGACCGTCCAGGGCGTGGCCAAGGTCAGCGAGCTCATGGAGGGCGTGGCCTCGGCCACGGATCAGCAGGCTTCCCGCGTCGAGGAAGTCAACCGGGCCACCGGTCAGATGGAGAGGGTGACCCACGGGAACGCGAGCATGGCCGAGGAGGCGGCCACGTCGGCGCAGGAGCTCAACGCCCAGGCCATCGACCTGAACCACGTGGTGGAGGGGCTGCTCCATCTCATGGAGGGAAAGCGCGGCGCCCACGGCTGGAAGTCGGGTGAGGAAACGTCCGCGAAGGGCGAGAGCCCGTCGTCCGGATTCCGAGTGTCCGCGACGAGGTCGGAGCATCGGAGCCCCCGAGGCTCCGTCGAGAGCGTTGCGCCGGTCATGCCGGACGCGTGCGAGCGGGATCCGGCGCCGGAAGACCTCGAGCTGGGGATCGGCGCCGGCATGGACGACGAGGACTCGATCGAGTTCTGAAGGCCCTCCGCGGCCCCGGGTGACCGCGCGGTCCCCGGCCGCGGAGCGGCGTCGGAACCTCGTACCTCCCCGGAGGTTCGAAGGGCGACCCTCCCCCGCGACGTCGGGGGAGCGCGTGGTGTCGCCTTCATGTTCGGATTCCTCTCGCAGCGGCCCCGCTCCGCCCGGGGCGCGGCGAAACGGTTGACGCTGTCCGCCGCTTCGGTTCTGCTAGGGGTGGTGCCTCGTGCGTGGGATCCCGGGCGATCGCGCCTCGGGGGAAGCCAATGAACAAGCTCTTGATCATCGCCGTATTCCTGGTTTCGCCCCTGGCCGGATCCGGTGCGGCAAGTCCGCAGAAGAACCCGTTCGAGGCGAAGGAGCACCTCTCCTTCCGGACCGAGATCGACGAGCTGGTCTTCGGGCAGTTGGAGGAGCTGGGCATCCGCCCGGCGAAGCCCTGCTCGGACGCGGTGTTCCTCCGGCGCGTGTACCTCGACGTCATCGGCACGCTCCCCACGGAGAAGGAAGCGCGGTGGTTCCTGCAGAGCGGCGATCCCGCCAAGCGGCACGTCCTCGTGGAACGGCTGCTCGAGCGCGAGGAGTTCGCCGACTACTGGGCGATGCGGTGGTGCGATCTGCTCCGGGTCAAGGCGGAGTTCCCGATCAACCTCTGGCCCAACGCCGTGCAGGCGTACCACCGCTGGATCCGGACCTGCATCGAGGACGACGTCCCTTACGACCGGTTCGCCCGGGAGATGCTCACCGCGAGCGGCAGCTGCTTCCGGGTGCCCCCCGTCAACTTCTACCGCGCCATCCAGGGGCAGGAGCCCGAGTCGATCGCCCGGGCGGTGGCCCTGACCTTCATGGGCGAGCGGGTGGAGGGCTGGTCGGAGGAGCGTCGATCGGACCTGGCGGTCTTCTTCTCCCGGGTCGGATTCAAGAGCACGGACGAGTGGAAGGAGGAGATCGTCTTCTTCGAGGCGGACAGCCTCGGCGAGCCGCTGCCCGCCGTCTTCCCCGACGGCACCCGGATCACGATTGCGCCGGGCGAGGATCCGCGCGCGGTGTTCGCCGACTGGCTGATCACCGCCGAGAATCCCCGGTTCGCGCGCACCTTGGCGAACCGCGTCTGGTACTGGCTGGTGGGACGCGGGATCGTCCACGAGCCCGACGACTTCCGGCCCGACAACCCACCGAGCAACCCCGAGCTCCTGACCTGGCTGGAGCGGGAGCTCGTCGAGTCCGGGTACGACCTGAAGCACCTCTTCCGCGTCATCCTCGAGTCACAGGTCTATCAGCTCTCCTCCATCCCGCGCTCCGATCACCCCGAGGCCGGCGCGCGGTTCGCGTACTACCCCGTGCGCCGGATGGACGCGGAGGTGCTGATCGACGCCCTGTGTCAGATCACCGGCACGACCGAGGAATACTCCAGCCCCATCCCCGAGCCCTTCACCTTCATCCCCGAGGATCAGCGCTCGATCGCCCTCGCGGACGGCAGCATCACGAGCTCGTTCCTCGAGATGTTCGGACGCTCCCCGCGCGACACGGGGCTGACGTCGGAGCGCAACAACGACCCCACGGCCGCCCAGCAGCTGCACCTGCTCAACTCGAGCCACATCCAGCGCAAGATCGAGCGGAGCCGCAAGCTGCGCCGGGTGCTGAGATCCGCCAAGGAGCCGCGGAAGGCGGCGACGAGCCTCTACCTGATGACCCTCTCCCGCTACCCGACCCCCGACGAGCTGCGGGTCGTGGCCAGCTACCTGCGGGCGCGACCGAACGACGGTCGGACCGCGGTCGTGGACGTGGTGTGGGCGCTCATCAACACTCCGGAGTTCCTGTACCGGCACTGAACACCGCTCCGAGGACGACCATGAACGACGAACACGGATCGAGGCTCCCGACCGAAGCCCGGGGCGGGTCGCCGATCGATCGGCGCGCGGTGCTGCGCGGAGGACTCTGCGGGGCGGCGGGGCTGCTACTGGGCGATCGCCTGGGTCTGCACGCTCTCCCCGTGCGCCGTCCCGCCACGGCGAAGGCGGTCATCCAGATCTGGATGTGGGGCGGCCCCTCGCACCTCGACACCTTCGACCCGAAGCCGGAGGCGGGCGAGGACTACTGCGGTCCCCTGAACAAGCCCATCCCCACCAACGTGGACGGGATCGTGATCGGCGAGCTGCTGCCCCTGCTCGCCAAGCAGGCCGACAAGTACTCGATCCTCCGCGGCATGACCCACGGCGTGAACGGGCATGAGACGGCCTCCTACATGGTCCAGACCGGTCGGAAGTCGGGCGACGGTCTCGTGCACCCGTGCCTCGGGGCGGTGGTCTCCCTGTTCAAGGGATACGACGCGGGCTTCACCGGGCTCATCCCGCCCTACGTCGTGCTGACCCAGCCCCAGGGCCGGTTCTCGGAGGCCGGCTTCCTCGGCTCGCGCTACAAGCCCTTCGCCACGGGGGGCGACCCCGCGCAGAAGCGGTTCGTCGTGGAGGGCGTCGTCGCCGAGGGGATCTCCGATCAGAGGCAGAAGGACCGGCGCGACCTGCTCCGCGACCTGGACACGCTGGGCCGGGAGATGGAGGGGGATCCGCAGCTCGAGGCGCGCGAGCGTTGCCAGGAGCGCGCCTACGACCTGATCCTCGGCGACGCGGGCAAGGTCTTCGATCTCTCCGAGGAGAAGGACGAGCTTCGCGAGCAGTACGGCCGCAGCACCTTCGGGCAGTCCTGCCTGATGGCGCGGCGACTGGTCGAGCAGGGCGTTCCCTACGTGACGATCAACTACAAGGGCTGGGACACGCACAAGCAGCACTTCCAGACCATGCGGCGCAAGCTGCCGGAGATGGACAAGGGCATGGCGATGCTGCTGCAGGACTTGAGCGACCGAGGTCTGCTCGACAGCACCATCGTCTGGTGGGGAGGCGAGTTCGGCCGAACGCCGAAGATCAAGTGGGAACCGCCGTGGAACGGAGGTCGCGGCCACCACGGCCGGGTCTTCTCCTCCGTGGTCGCGGGGGGCGGCTTTCGCGGCGGCCAGGTGGTCGGGGCGTCCGACGAGCGGGGCGAGAACGTGGCGGAGCGTCCCGTCTATCCGTGGGACCTGACCGCGGGCATGTACGAGCTCCTGGGGATCGATCCCGAGGGCACGCTTCCCCATCCCCAGGGCCTGGTCGTCCGGGCCACGCCTTCCCCGGAGGACGGCCTGCCGACGGGGGGACGCCTGAAGGAGATCCTGTGAGGAGCCGGACGCACGTCGGCGCCCGTCCGCGGCGTGTCGCGCTCGTCGCGGTGGTCCTCTCGGGCCTCGCCGGGCTCGCGCGGGCTCAGGAGGATCCGCACGTCGGCTACGTCTATCCCGCCGGAGGCCAGGTTGGCACCACCTGCGAGGTCACCGTCGGCGGCCAGCACCTCGACGGCGTGTCCGACGTCCTCGTCTCGGGCAAGGGCGTCCGCGCCGAGGTGCTCGGACACACGAAGCCCCCCTCGCGGAGGGAGGCGAACCAGATGCGGGAGAGGCTCCAGAAGCTGCAGAAGGAGCTCCGCGACGCCGGGACCGACGCGGACCCGGCGGCGACGGCGAAGAAGCGACGGGAAGTCGCCGGGCTGAGGGAGAAGCTCGATCAGTTCCGCAAGCTGGCCAATCCCCAGATCGCGGAGAAGGTCGTCCTGCGCGTCACCTTCGATCCCGATGCCCGGGCCGGCGAGCGGGAGTTGCGACTGAAGGCGAGCGCGGGCCTCTCCAACCCCCTTCGCTTCCACGCCGACCAGTGGGCCGAGCACCGCGAGGTCGAGCCGAACGACGAGGCGGCCGACGCGGGGATGCCGGGCAAGCTGCCTGTCGTCGTGAACGGACAGATCATGCCCGGCGACGTCGACCGCTTCCGGTTCCGGGCCCGCGCGGATCGGCGCCTGGTCGTCGCCGCGAAGGCCCGGGCGCTGGTGCCCTACCTCGCGGACGCCGTTCCGGGGTGGTTCCAGGCGACGCTCGCCCTGTACGACGCCGAGGGACGGGAGCTGGCCTACGTGGACGACTACCTGTTCCATCCCGACCCGGTGCTCTCCTACGAGATCCCCGTGGACGGGGAGTACGTGCTCGAGATCAAGGACTCGATCTACCGCGGACGCGAGGACTTCGTGTACCGCATCACCGTGGGCGACCAGCCCTTCGTGACGAGCATCTTCCCCCTCGGTGGTCCGGTGGGAGAGCGCACCTCCGTGGAGGTGAGCGGCTGGAATCTCCCGCGGGAGCGGTTCGTTCCGGGGAACGTGGACGGCGAGCCCGGGGTCCGCACGATCGCTCTGCGCAAGGGGAAGGGGCTCTCCAACCGCGTGCCCTTCTACGTGGATACGCTGCCCGAGGGCCTCGAGGCGGAGCCGAACGACGACCCGGAGAGCGCGCCGCGGCTGGCGTTCCCCCTGGTCGTGAACGGGCGCATCGACCGACCCGGGGATCGCGACGTCTTCCGGTTCGAGGGGCGCGCGGGAGACGGCTTCGTCGCCGAGGTGCGCGCGCGGCGGCTTGGCTCCCCCCTGGATTCCGTTCTGCGGCTCGTGGACGAGAACGGTCGCGAGCTCGCCCGGAACGACGACCACGACGATCCGGGAGCGGGGCTGACGACGCACCAGGCGGACTCGCTGCTGTGGGTGACCCTGCCGTGGGACGGCAGCTACTACCTGCACCTGACCGACGCCCAGCACCAGGGCGGCGAGCCGTACGCCTACCGTCTGCGCGTCGGCCCGCCGCGGCCCGACTTCGAGCTGCGCGTCGTACCCTCCAGCATCAACGTGCGCGCCGGGGCCACCGTGCCGATCACCGTGCACGCCCTGCGCCGGGACGGATTCGACGGCGAGATCGCGCTCGACCTGGAGAACGCTCCCCGGGGCTTCGTCCTGAGCGGCGGCCGGATCCTCGAGCGCCAGGACGAGGTGCGGCTCACGCTGACCGCGCCTCCCCTGACCCCGGACGAGCCCGTGGTCCTGCGCCTGGTCGGCCGCGCGACGATCGACGGGGCGGAGGTCCGCCGACGCGCGGTCCCCGCGGACGACATGATGCAGGCCTTCATCTACCGCCACCTGGTACCCGCGCAGAGCCTGATGGTCGCGGTCCACGAGCGCGGTCGCTCGCGGCCGCCGTTCCAGCTCGCGCTGGCGGATCCCGTCAAGCTCCCCATGGGCGGCACGGCGAACGTCCGGGTGCGCGCCTCGAAGAGGCGGCCCGCGGGGAAGATCCGGCTCGAGCTGAACGAGGGCCCCGCGGGGATCGTCATCCAGGACGTGAAGCAGACCGACGACGGGGCCATGATCGTCCTCTACGCCGATCCGGCCCTGGCGGAGCCCGGGCTGCGGGGGAACCTGATCGTCGACGTCTTCCTCGACCGGAGGGCGGAGCCGCGAGACGGCGAGACCGAGGGCCGGATGCGGACCAGCTCCCTGGGGATCCTGCCCGCGATTCCCTTCGAGATCCCGCTCGACGGGTAGGACCTCCGCCGGCGGGGACGTGACCCGGCCGGGGCGATCGGGTATTCGTCTTCGTCGAGCCCGTGGGTCACCGAAACGGAGGGAGGAGCCATGCGTCACTCATCACCGATCGTCGCCGTCGCCGTCGCCTTCTCGATCACGACGCTTCCGCTCGCCGGGGGCGGGAGGAGCGTTCTCGAGGAGGCGGCGCCGGATTCGCGGGAGCCGGCCGTCCGGGATCTGGGCGAGGAGCTCGACACCCTGCTCTCGCGGCTGGAGGCGTGCGGCTTCGCGGGCGCCGCGCTCGTCGGTAGTGGAGACGAGGTGATCCTCGAGAAGGGCTACGGGCTCGCGGATCGCGCGCGGGAGCGGCCGATCGTCGCCGACACGGTCTTCGACGTCGGATCGGTCACGAAGCAGTTCACCGCGACCGCCATCCTCCTGCTCGAGCAGCGAGGAGAGCTCGAGACGAGCGAGTCGATCGACGCCTGGCTTCAGGGAGTACCCCGCGACAAGCGCGGAATCACACTCCACCACCTCCTGACCCACACCTCCGGTTTGCCGCCCACGGTCCCGGTGGGCTCGGCCACCACGGATCGCCGGGAGCTGATTCGCCGCGCCCTGAAGGCGGAGACGACCGCCGAGCCCGGCGAGGAGTACGCGTACAACAACGTCGGCTACATGCTCCTCGCGGCCATCGTGGAGATCGTCACCGGGGAGCGGTTCGAGGACTTCATGCGGACGAACCTCTTCGAGCCCGCCGGAATGGCCTCCACGTCGTTCCTTCACGAGGCCGGCCTCGACGCGACCCGGATGGCGGTGGGCTACGAGGGCGAGAAGATCCACGGGCCCGCCGACAAGGGGTGGTATTCCTGGGGGCTGCGGGGGGCGGGAGGCGTGATCAGCACCGTCGGGGACCTGCACCGGTGGGTGCGCTTCCTGTCCGAGGGCGGCCTCCTCTCCCCGGCGCAGCTCGAGAAGCTGTGGAAGCCGTACCGCGCGTCCTATGCCTGCGGCTGGTGGGTGCGCCAGGACCACGACCTCGGCAAGACGATCGAGCACGGGGGCACGACGCGGGGCTTCGAGGCCTCGCTGGCCCTCTATCCGGATCAGGATCTCGTCGTCGTGGTGCTCTGCAACGATCGAGGGACGCGCACGCCCGTGAGCTTCAACCTCACGCGGGCCGCGGCCGGCCTGGTCTACGACCTTCCGCCCGAGGTGCGTCCCCTGTCCGAGGCCGCGCTGGCCGAGCTCGCGGGCCGCTACGAGGTGGAGGCGGGGGGGGAGGTCGTGGTCACCGTCGCCGGGCGCGGACTTCGCGTCGATCCCGACGTCGAGGCGACGCTCGCCCTCGCCCTCGGGGCGACGCCGAAGGCCCTGAAGAAGGACCGGAAGCTCGCCAAGCGGACGGCCGACATCCTGAAGCGGCTGGAGCGAGGAGACGCGGACGGGCTCGCCGAGCTGATCTCCACGCAGTTTCCCGGCTGGAACCGCCGGCTCGTGTCGGTCTGGCGGCGATGGACCGAGGAACGCGGAAAGCTCGAGCGCCACCGCGTGCTCGGCAAGGTGGAGGCCACCGGCGGTCGTGATCTGCTCTACATGGCCCTGGAGCACGAGCGGCGCGACGTCCTGTTCGGCATGTACTTCGACGGCGTGACCTTCACCGGCTTCGAGCTGGACGGCGGCCTCGAGGAGAACGGGACGTACCTGCCGGTCGGGCCTTCGAAGCTCGTCTGCTACGAGATCCACCGGACCTCCGCTCCGCGGCACACCGTGGTCTTCGAGCGGGATGCCCGCGGGACGCCGGAGGGGCTGACCCTGACCGCGCAGAGCGGATCGCGGTCCCGCACCCTCGTCGCGAAGCGAGGTCGTTGAGAGCACCATACGGGGAGGACGCGACCTGACACGATCGGGGTGGACCGGGTACGCTGGTCACTCGAGGCGAGGCATGGCCCTGATCCGGATCGAGGAGATCGACTTCCAGTACGACTCCCCGTTCACGCCCGTGTTCGAGGGGCTCTCCCTGACCATCGACACGGACTGGCGGACCGCGCTGGTGGGACGCAACGGTCGGGGGAAGACGACGTTGCTCCGGCTGATCCACGGCGAGCTCCGGCCGCTGCGGGGCGCGGTCGTGGCGCCGCCGGGCATCGCTCGGTTCCCCTACGATCCCGGCGAGGTCGACCGGACCGTGTGCGACGTGGTGCGCGATTGCGTGGGGCCCTTCGCGGTCCGCGAGGCGGAGATGGAGCGGCTCCTCGCCCGGGGCGATCCCGAGAGCCTCGCCGAGTACGCGCGCCTCCAGGAGCGCCACGAGCGCGAGGGCGGCTACGTGATCGAAGCGCGCATCGAGCGCGAGCTCGCGACCCTGGGCCTCGGAGAGGAGACCTCGGGCCGCGAGTTCGCGACCCTGAGCGCCGGCGAGCAGGCGCGGGCCCTGATCGCGGCCCTCTTCCTCCGCGGCGACGCCTTCCCCCTGATCGACGAGCCCACGAACCACCTCGACATGGCGGGACGGGAGACGCTCGGGCGGTACCTGGCCTCGAAGGGGGGCTACGTGCTCGTCTCGCACGACCGCCACTTCCTCGACCTCTGCTGCGACCACGTCGTGTCCCTGAACCGGAGCGACGTCCGCGTGAACCAGGGGAGCTTCGCGTCCTGGCAGGAGCAGATGGCGCGGGACGAGGAGCACGAGCGCCGGCGCCGCGACCACCTGAAGCGCGAGATCAAGAGCCTCGAGGACGCCGCCCGCCGCCGTCGGAGCTGGTCGGGCCGCCGCGAGAAGGAGAAGAGCGGCGCCTACGACAAGGGATGGGTGGGGCACATGGCCGCCCGCCAGATGAAGCGGGCCCTGGCGAGCGAGCGACGCAGCCGAGAGAAGCTCGAGGAGAAGAAGGGCCTGCTCGGCAACGTGGAGAAGGAGCGGCGGATCACGCTGCGCGGCGAGGAGCGCGGCCCGGAGCGCGTCCTGACCGTGAACGGCGTCGCGGTGGGATTCGAGGGGCGCGCGGTGCTCGAGGGGATCGCCTTCTCGCTCGACCGGGGAGAGCGGCTCGCCCTCCTCGGTCCCAACGGCTGCGGGAAGACGACCCTGCTCGACGCGATCGTGGGCGAGCGGGACGTCCTCGAGGGATCGATCCACCTGCCCGGTCACCTCGCCGTTGTCCGCGGCTACCAGCGTCCGCGTTGGGCGGAGGGGCTCCTGCGCGAGCACCTCGCGAGCGACGGGCTCGACGAGACTCTCTTCCGCACGACGATGGGCTCCCTCGGCGTGTGCGGGGAGATCTTCGACCGCCCGCTCGAGACCTTCAGCATGGGCGAGCGCAAGAAGGTCGACCTCTGCCGCTCCTTCCTGCACCCCGCGCACCTGCTCGTGTGGGACGAGCCGATGAACTACGTCGATCTCGACTCGCGAGAGGACATCGAGGAGGTGATCCTGCGCGAGGAGCCCACGCTGCTCTTCGTCGAGCACGACCGCCGCTTCGTGGAACGCATCGCGACGAAAGTGATCGAGCTGGTGTGAAGAGCGAGCGCCCCGCCGCTCAGATCAGCGCGAGGCTCACCGCCATGATCGCCATGCCGAGGACGACGCCGGTGATCTCGAGGTGACCCTTGCCGTATTCGCGCGCGGTGGGAAGGAGCTCGTCGAAGGAGATGAACACCATGATGCCTCCCGCGGCGGCGAGCATCCCCCCGACGACCAGGTCGTTGATCCAGGGCATCAGGACCAGCCACACGATCAGGGCACCGAGGGGCTCCGCGAGGCCCGAGGCGAACGAGTACGCGAAAGCCTTGCCGCGGCTCCGGGTCGCGAAGAGCACGAGGACGGCCACCGCGATCCCCTCGGGGATGTTGTGGATCGCCACCGCCACCGCGACGGAATAGCCGAGCGAGGGATCCGACAGAGCGCTCACCAGGGTGGCCATTCCCTCCGGGAAGTTGTGGATGGCGATGACGAGCGCGGTGAGCAACCCGATCCGGGCCAGGGACCGGGCCTGCCCCTCGGTCACCCCGAGGGGCTCGCCCGTCGGAGCCGAGCGGGATCGCTGCGCCGTCTCGAAGTCCCGCACAGACACGACCTCGTGAGGGTTCTCCGGCTTGGGCACCAGGGCGTCGATGAGCGCGGAGAGCAGGATGCCGCCGAAGAAGAAGCCGTAGGCCACCCAGTCCGCCGCTCCCTCGCCGACCGCGCTCCGCAGCGTCTCCTGCGATTGCGGCAGGAGCTCCGCGAGGGAGACGAACACCATCACTCCGCCCGAGAAGCCGAGGCCGAAGGACAGCAGCCGCAGCGTCGGCCTCCGGGCGAGCAGGACGATCAGACTCCCGAGTCCGGTGGACAGCCCCGCGAACGAGGTGAGCAGGAACGCGGTTGCGACACTGCCTTCCATGGACCCGGGGGGCTACCGCTCGTCGACGGTCTCGGTTCGCCCGAAACCCGGGGGACGGGAGAGCAGGACGATGCGCGCGCCGTAGCCGCTGGCGAGGATCTCGTGCGTGGCGTTGCGCCCGTCCAGCTCGGCGGCGGTGATCCAGTGGCCCTTGTCGCGGTCGACGAAGATCGTCTCGAGCTCCCACGCGTCTCCGCGTCGCGTGAGCATCTGGACCTTCTTCGAGTAGCCGAACACGACCACCGACTCGAGGGCCGGATCCTCGTGGAACCTCCCCGAGGCGATTCCGCGGGGCCCCTGCGGGCCGAGGTAGATCGCCTCGGTCGTCCAGCCGCCGTCCGCTCCCCGCTCGTGGCGCAGGATCCGTCCGTCGTCGTGGCTGGTGTAGAGCACCGTCCCGCGACCGGGGACCGCGGGCGCGATCTCGACGCGGCCCATGCCCATGGTCGTCTCGTGGACCGTGCTCCACCGCGGACCGTCCTCGGCGAGGGTGAGGGTCTTGAGCCATCCCGCGCGCGACACGACCGCGATCTCCGCGGGGCCTCCGTCGAGCGCGGGCAGGACGCGGGCGTCGCGCACGCGGCCGGGCAGCTCGCCGAGAGGCTCGGTCACGAACGTGCCGTGCTCCCCGGTGGGGGAGACGCGGTAGAGCCCGCCCGGACGCGTGAAGACGAGGACCTCGGCTCCCGCGCCGCGCGGATCCAGATCCCCCGCGACCAGCGTGTGGATCTCGCGGCCCGGCAGGTACGCGATCCGCCGGTAGTCCATCACCCCGTTCGGGTAGGGAACGACCTGGTAGAGGTTGCCGTTCTGCCCGCCGGTGTAGAGCTCCGCGCCCTCGATGCGAGGATCCACGTCGCCGTGCGCGAGCCCCCCCAGCCACTTGCCGTCCTCGATGATCGGCGTCGGCGTCCACTTCCCGCTGTACAGGACGCAGACGAGGCAGCGGCCCCGGTCGTCGAGACCGATCACCTCCGGGCTGCCGTACTGCGCGAAGAAGGGAAAGGCGCCGACCGTCCACACGCCCGCCGGTTCGTTGTCCACGACGAGGGACGCGTCCCAGCCCTCCGCCTCCGTGGGGAGCGGAACGACCTCGCGGCGGGGATCGGGATCCACACGCGCCCCTCCCGGCGCGGCGCAGGAGCAGACCGGGGCGAGGAGGGCGGCGAGGGCGAGAACGGAGTGAGCTCTCATCGAGAAGACCTGCGAAAGGGCGGCGCGGGGCGGAACGGCGTACGAGGAGAGCCTAGGACCGACGCCGCCGCGCGACCAGCCTCTCGCCCGCGAAGCGGCGCCGCCCATGTCGCGGCTCCCGGTCGACGGCCATCCCCGGGGCGCGAGAGAAAACGGGTTTTGCGTTCCGGGCGAGGCGGAGACCTGCTGTGGTGGTGGTCCGCTCCCGCGCCGCGAGTGTCCTCGAGCCGGGAGAAGGGAGGGCGAACCATGAACGACGTCGGGACATCGAAGAAGCTCCTCGGCCGCGGTGTGTCACGCGGGTTCCGGGCTCCGGTCCTCGTCGGAAGCGCGATCCTGCTCGCGGCGGCGCTGTCGGCCTGCGCGGCCGCCCCCGTGATCCGGATCGAGGACGAAGACGATGCTCGCGCCGAGGAACGGAATCCCTCGCTTCTCTCGCAGGTGTGGGAGCTCGAGCCGGGGGACGAGCGGGGCATCCTCCGGTTCACGACGTACAAGGACACCTACGTCATCCCCGCGAAGTGGTCGGCGGACGTGAACACGCGGCCCACCAGTCCCGGGGCGCCCGGCAACAGCGTGCCGATCGGCGAGGAGCTTCCCTACAAGAGAGTCGAGGCCATGTTCCAGCTCAGCTTCAAGACAAAGCTCTGGCAGGACGTGGTCGGTGACTGGTCGGACCTGTGGCTCGGCTACACGCAGCAGAGCTACTGGCAGGTCTACACCTCCCGGGACTTCGGTCCGAACGGCGACCTGGACTTCTCGCGTCCGTTCCGGGAGACGAACTACCAGCCCGAGCTGATGCTCGTCGCGCGTACGGACTACGAGGTGCCGCTCCTCGGGATGAGGGCGCGGTTGCTGGCTCCCGGCATCGAGCACCAGTCCAACGGGCAGGCCGAGCCGCTCTCGCGGAGCTGGAACCGCGTTTACCTGCTGGCCGCCCTGGAGCGCGGTCCCCTCGTCCTGCTGATCAAGCCGTGGCTGCGGATCGAGGAGGATGCCCGCGACGACGACAACCCCCGCATCGCGGACTACCTCGGTCGCGCGCAGGTGGACGCGTACCGCGGCCTCGGAGACCGGGGATCGCTGCACCTCCGCCTGCGGACCACGGGCCGGATCGATCCGAGCTGGGGATCGGCGCAGCTCACGTGGCGCTATCCGCTCCCCAGGGGACTCACCCTCCTCACCCAGGTGTTCCACGGTCACGGGGAGAGCATGATCGACTACAACTTCCGCAACACGGCGGTCGGCGTCGGGCTGTCGTTCGGATCGCCGTACTGAGGAAGCGCACCGCGGACCGCGCCATCTTCGCGTACGCGCCGCGCAGGCGCTCCCGCCCCCGTGCGGACGAGGGCGTGGTAGGATCCGAAGTGCTCGCTCTAGTCCCCTTCGCCGCCCGCGGTGTCGCCGAGGAGAAACGATGACCGAGACCCTGCGCCTGACTTCCCTGACCCTGATCGCCGTCGGCCTGCTCGCCCCGCGTTCCGCCGCCCAGGGCGCCGAGGCGAAGATCGTCCACGTCTCCGACGAGGGGAGCCCGGTGGCGGGCATGCTCACCGTCCAGGAATACCACGGCCCGGTCCCGCGCGGCGGCGCCTCGACCCGCGCCTCGCAGATGCCGGGGTGGCCGGTGACGATCGGAGTCGATCCCCAGGGCATGTTCAATCCCAGTCGAGGCCTCGTCTTCGCGGACCTGAACGGGGACGGTCCGCTGGAGATCGTCACCTCGAGCACGGACCGGAAGCTCTACGCCTGGGACCACACCGCCACTCCTCACCCCGGCTTCCCCGTCACCCTGAACGAAATGGCGCAGTACCCGCCCAGCGTGGCGGACCTCGAGGGGGACGGCGACCTGGAGATCGTCCAGTTCACGCGGGGGTGGACCGACGGAGGCCGCCTCTACGTCGTCGATCACCAGGGAGGGATCCTGCCCGGCTTCCCCATCAGCGTGGGCAACAACAACCTGGCGGGCAGTGCGTCGCTGTTCGACCTGGACGACGACGGAGTCATGGAGATCCTGGTCCCCGAGCGCGCTTATCCCCTCGGCCTCCTGCACGTCTTCGAGATCGACGGGAGCGAGTGGGGAGGCAACTGGCCCGTTTCCCTCGACCACGTGCCCACGGGCACTCCGGGCATCGGGGACGTGGACGACGACGGGGCGGTCGAGATCGCGTATCTCTCCTACGACAGCATGTACCTGCTCGAGCTGGACGGCACGAGCCTCCCCGGGTGGCCGCAACAGATCGCCAACGCCAACTTCAGCTACCAGTCGCCGGCCTTCGCCGACCTGGACGGGAACGGCGATCTGGAGATCGTCGTGGGGGCCCACAAGAACGCCGCGGGCTGCTACGTCTTCCACCACGACGGCAGCACGCATCCGGGGTGGCCGAAGATGCTCGGCTCGTGGACCTACTGCCCCCCGACCGTGACCGACCTGGAGGGAGACGGCGAGCTCGAGATCCTCGACGGGCGCGCCGGAGGCTTCTCGGGATGGAGCAACTGCTTCTGGGCCTGGACCGAGGCGGGGACGATCAAGACCGGCTTCCCCTACCAGTCCAGCTACGGCGGGGGATCCGAGGGGCCGCTGGGCGTGGTGGACGTCGACGGCGACGGCCTGATGGAGATCTTCGCCGACTACAACATCACCGTCGGCGGCGACGGCTTCCTGTTCGGCGTCGATTCATCGGGCAACGACCTGACCGGCTTCCCTCTCAGGCCGTTGGGCTTCACCTACATGAACGGCGTCACCGTCGGCGACGTGGACGGCGACGGCGACTACGACCTCGCGGTCCTCTCGGCCCACGACCTCGGCGCGGACGTGAACCTGTACGACCTGCCGGGGACGTACCACCCCTCCGACGTGTCGTGGGAGACCTATCACCAGCGCAATCGTCGCGGCGGGCTCCGCGGCGGCGAGGACCGGCTCCACGTCCAGGGGATGGTCGCCACCGGCGAGACGGTGAGCTTCTACGTCCACGGCGAGCCCGGCGAGTACGCCTTCCTGTGGGCGTCGACAGGCACGCTCTCGAGCCACTTCCCCGCCTTCGGCTGGGTCTTCCTCGATCCGACCCTCGTCTGGCCGCCGCTGCTCTTCGACGAGCTCGTCCCTGCTTCGGGCGAGGTCGTGACCTCCGTGGCGATCCCCGACAATCCCGCCCTCGTGGGCATGACCTTCTATTTCCAGGGCCTGCTGGGACCCGATCCGTTCGGGGGGAACGGCGCGGCAACGAACCTGCTGGGAAGGATCATCCACTGACCGGGCTCTGACGGTCCTCGCCTCGCGTGTCGTTCCCGCGTTTCGGACACGTCCCGCGTCCGGGTCGGAGCATTCGGTTTCCGGGCATTCCGCGGAACACTACGCGGGGATTGGAACGTCTTTCGCGTTAAGAAGACTGGCTCGGACGAGGCGTTGGTCACCAAGCCTCGTCATCATCGGGGACGGCAGTCTGGGAGGTGCTTCAATGGGACGTCTACGAAACTGGCTTGGACTCGTCGCCAGTAATGCCCTCATCACCGCGTGCACGTGCGGATGCTACGTGCGGCGCAACCGCGAGGGGACGATCGACATCCTCATCTCCGTGCCGGACCTGGCGGTCACCGAGGTCTCCGGTCTCGAGGACGCGTTGGAGAAGCTCACGATGCTTCTCGACCAGTGCACCACCGGCTCGTGGAAGCGACCGGTCGAGCCGTGCGACGTGGCTCGGATCCAGCAGTGCATCGCGAACGTCCTCGAGCTGAGGCGTTGCCTCGGTCCGCAACCCGCGCCGGAAGCCGGCGTCGGGACCGCGCTGTAGCGACGAACCGACGCGCGCCGCACGCGCGCGCGAGACCGTTGCCCCGCGCCTCCGTACGCGCCCTATCGCGTGCTTCCTCATCGCGAAGAGTCGACGTCTTCGTGCGCGCATCACGTCGTTGCGCGCTCGTCGCCAAGTGTCGCGCGGAGGCCTCGAAGAAAAAAAAAGAAGCCGACGCGTGGGGTGCGAAGGCGAGGTGGTCGGCACTCAAAAGCAAGCTCGTCGACTCACGATCGAACACGAGGGATGAGGGTCAATTCGAAGGCGAGCAACCTCGTCGAATCCGGGTCGAAGGCGGCCACTAGCCCGAATCCCTCACCAAGCCCCTATTTGTGAAGCGCCGTTTGTGGCATA
>CAYRXS010000086.1:0-23895 GCA_964428225.1 uncultured Planctomycetaceae bacterium | reverse complement strand
GCCCATCACCGCGGACGGTCCCCTTGCAGTAGAACCTCCCCTCCCCCTCAGGTTCCGCCTGCGATCACCCGCTGGTCGGGCAGCAGGTGATCAGGTTGCGGTCGCCGTAACCGTTGTCGACGCGGGAGACGTGGGGCCAGAACTTGTGGTCGCGCGTCCAGGGCGCGGGGTAGGCGGCGAGCTCGCGCGGGTAGGCGTGGGGCCAGTCGTCGGCGGCGACCACCGCGGCAGGGTGCGGGGCGTTGCGCAGGGGATTGTCCTCGCGGTCGAGGGTACCCTGCTCGACGGCGCGGATCTCCTCGCGGATGGCGATCAGGGAGTCGCACAGGCGGTCGAGCTCGGCGCGGGACTCGCTCTCCGTGGGCTCGATCATCAGGGTGCCGGCCACGGGGAAGGACATCGTGGGGGCGTGGAAGCCGTAGTCCATCAGGCGCTTGGCGACGTCCTCGCCGCTGATGCCCGCGGTCTTCTCGAAGGGGCGCAGGTCGAGGATGAACTCGTGGGCGACCGTGCCCTGGGCGCCGGTGTAGAGAACGGAGAAGTGCTCGGAGAGGCGCTTCGCCATGTAGTTCGCGTTCAGGATCGCGACCTCGGTCGCGCGGCGCAGGCCGTCGGCGCCGAGCAGAGCGATGTAGGCCCAGGAGATGGGGAGGACGCCGGGGCTGCCGAAGGGGGCGGCGGAGACGGGACCGATGGCCTGCTCTCCTCCGCAGGGGACCACGGGGTGGCCGGGCAGGAAGGGGACGAGATGCGCGGCGACCCCGATCGGACCCACGCCGGGTCCTCCGCCGCCGTGAGGGATGCCGAAGGTCTTGTGCAGGTTCAGGTGGCAGACGTCGGCCCCCATGTCGCCGGGGCGACAGATGCCGACCTGGGCGTTCATGTTCGCGCCATCCATGTAGACCTGGCCGCCGTGCTCGTGCACGACGTCGCAGATCTCCTGGATCGCCTCCTCGAAGACGCCGTGGGTCGAGGGATAGGTCACCATCAGGGCGGCGAGCGCGTCCGCGTGCTCCCGCGAGCGCGCGCGCAGGTCGTCCACGTCGATGTTGCCGAGCTCGTCGCACGCGACGGTCACCACCTTCATCCCCGCCATCACCGCGCTGGCGGGATTCGTGCCGTGGGCGGAGACGGGGATCAGACAGACGTTCCGGTGAGCCTGGTCGCGGCTCGCGTGCCACGCGCGGATGACGAGCAATCCGGCGTACTCGCCCTGGGAGCCCGCGTTGGGCTGCATGGACATCCTCGCGAACCCGGTGATCTCGCACAGGGCCGTGTCGAGCCGGGCGAGGAGCTCGGCGTAGCCGCCCGCCTGATCCGGGGGAACGAACGGATGGAGGTCGCAGAGCTCGGGCCAGGTGATCGGGATCATCCCCGCGGTCGCGTTGAGCTTCATCGTGCAGGAGCCCAGCGGGATCATCGAGGTGGTCAGCGAGAGGTCGCGGGACTCCAGCCGACGGAGGTAGCGCAGGAGCTCGTGCTCCGCGCGGAAGGCGTGGAACTCGGGCTGGGCCATGAACGTGCCCTGGCGCGCGTGGGGGGCGGGAAGGGCGGGCGGCGCCTCCGCGGCGAGCTCGTCGAGAGGAGGCGGAGTGGCCCCCGCGGCCTCGGCGAAGGCCGCCAGCAGGCTCTCCACGTCCTCCTCGACGACCGTCTCGTCGAGCGACACCCCGACCGTGCCCCCGTCGATCGGGCGCAGGTTCATGCCGCGCGAGACCGCCGCGTCCAGGACCGCGCGCGCGGAGGACGGGGTGGTCTCGACCCGGAGCGTATCGAAGAACGGTTCGGCGGGAAGGGAGTAGCCGAGCCGGCGCAGGCCCCCGGCGATCATCGCGGTGAAGGCGCGAACCCGCTCCGCGATCCGGCGCAGGCCGTCGGGCCCGTGGTGGACGGCGTAGAACCCGGCGAGGATCGCGAGCAGGACCTGGGCCGTGCAGATGTTGCTCGTCGCCTTCTCGCGGCGGATGTGCTGCTCGCGCGTCTGGAGCGACATGCGAAGGGCCGGCTTGCCCTGCGCGTCGCGGGAGACGCCGATGATGCGCCCCGGCACCTGCCGCTTGTGCTTGTCGTGGGTCGCGAGGTACGCGGCGTGCGGGCCCCCGAAGGCCATCGGCACGCCGAAGCGCTGCGTGGAGCCGATGGCCACGTCCGCGCCGAACTCGCCGGGCGGCCGCAGGAGGGTGAGCGCGAGCAGGTCCGCGGCCACCACCGCGAGCGCGCCGGCGTCGTGGAGCCGATCGACGAAGGCCTCGTAGTCGAGGATCCGCCCCTCGCTCGCGGGGTACTGCAGCAGCGCGCCGCAGACGTCGTGGTCCGTGGGATCGAAGGTCTCGTGGCTCCCGACGACGACGTGGATGCCGAGCGCCTCCGCGCGGGTCTGGACGACCGCGATCGTCTGGGGGTGGCAGAGCTCGGAGACGAAGAACGTGTTCCGCTTACCCCGCAGGATGCGGTGGCACATGCACAGGGCCTCCGCGGCGGCCGTGGCCTCGTCGAGCAGCGAGGCGTTCGCGAGGGGGAGCCCGGTGAGCTCGGACACCATCGTCTGGTACACGAGCAGGGCCTCGAGCCGCCCCTGCGAGATCTCGGCCTGGTACGGCGTGTATTGCGTGTACCACCCGGGATTCTCGAGCACGTTGCGCAGGAGGACGGGGGGCACGATCGTCCCGTGGTAGCCCATCCCGATGAACGAGCGCAGGAGCCGGTTCTTCCCGGCGACGGTGCGGAGCTCCGCGAGGAAGGCGGTCACCGGCAGCGGCGCGCCGAGCTCGAGCGGCTCCGTCAGGCGAATGGACCGCGGCACCGTGCGGTCGACCAGGTCGTCGAGCGAATCCAGGCCCAGGTGCTCCAGCATGGAGCCCACGTCCTGCTTCGTCGGTCCGAGGTGCCGGTGAGCGAAGCTCTCGACGGGAGCGATGGTAGGGGAGGTCGGGGACAGGGTGGTCTACGTCTCGTGCTCCTCGAGCGGGGCTCGACGCGAAGAGGGGACGGGGGAGGAGGGCGCCGCGAGGGCTCGGGGCGCGAGGAAGATCGCCCGCCGGGGCGAAGTCCCGGATTCTAGCGGGGAAGCCGGTCCATGTTGAAGCGGCGGACCGGTTCACGAGATCGCGGGGTCCGGGGCGAGGGAGGCCCGGGGCGAAATGGGGTAGGCTCGCCGCCGTATGCAGCCCGACCCCGGGAGCCAGAGCATGATCCACCACCCCTTCGCCATTTCGATCCCCTCCGTCGCCGCCATCCTGCTCCTCGCGAGCGCACCTCTCGGGCCGCCCGGCGCGACCGCCCCGGCGATCGATGAGGCGAAGCCGGGGGCGGCGGACGTGGGCGACGCCTACTTCCCGGGCGCGGGGAATGGCGGGTACGACGTGGCCCACTACGACGTCACGCTCGACGTCGAGGTGGAGAAGGGCAGCGTGGAGGCCGTGGTGGTCATCGAGGCGACGGCGACGCAGAGCCTCTCCTCGTTCCACCTCGACCTCGTCGGCCTGGACGTCGGCGCCGTGCACGTGGGCGAGACCGAGGCGAAGTTCACGCGGGAGGGGAGAGAGCTCGTCGTGACTCCCGCCAAGCCGATCGCGAAGGGGGCGACCTTCTCCGTCCGCGTCGCGTACTCCGGCGAGCCGGGTCCCGTGAAGGACCCGTCGGTCGCGGGCATGCCCATACCCGGGACCGGCTGGTTCCACCGGAAATCCGGGATCTACGTCCTCAGCGAGTGCGTGGGCGCCGCGGGGTGGCTGCCCGGCAACGACCACCCCTCGGACAAGGCGACCTTCTCGTTCCACGTCACCGTTCCGGAGCCCTACGTCGTGGCCGCCAACGGGCTCCTGGTCGAGGAGACCCGACACGAGGGGAAGCGGACCTTCCACTGGAAGGCCAGCGATCCGATGTCGACGTATCTCGCCACGATCGACATCGCGAAGTTCGAGGTGGTCGTCGAGGAGGGACCGGGAGGGATTCCGGTCCGGCTCTACCACCCGATCGGGGCCAAGGAGCGAGAGCTCGCCCCCTTCGCGAAGACCGTCGAGATGCTCGAGTTCTTCGCCGAGCGTTTCGGACCCTATCCCTTCGAGTCCGTGGGAGCGGTGCTCTCCTACGAGTTCCTCGGCGGCGCGCTGGAGACCCAGACCATCCCCGTCTA
The DNA here is from genome assembly GCA_964428225.1 of uncultured Planctomycetaceae bacterium. Taxonomy (GTDB): domain Bacteria; phylum Planctomycetota; class UBA1135; order UBA1135; genus JBFMCU01. The sequence goes on along the minus strand of CAYRXS010000086.1, from coordinate 19,760 downwards.
CAGCCGGGGCTCGGGGACGTCGACCGTGGCCCACGAGCTGGCGCACCAGTGGTTCGGCGACTGCGTCGGTCCCGCGGAGTGGAAGCACATGTGGTTGAACGAGGGCTTCGCGGTCTACGCCGAGTGGATGTGGCGCGCGCGCGACGAGGCCCCCGAGGACCTCGACCGCATCGCGCGGAGCTCGTACCGGCGCGCCCTCCGCCGGAAGACCGGATCCCCGGCGGATCCCGGCGTGCGGCACCTCTTCAGCTCGCGGACCTACACCCGCGGGGCGCTCGCGCTGCACGCCCTGCGGCGCGAGGTGGGGGGGGAGACCTTCTTCGAGATCCTGCGGTCGTGGGTGGAGGAGAACCACGACGGGGTCGTCACCACCGAGCAGTTCGCCGCGCATTGCGAGAAGGTCGCCGAGCGCGATCTCGAGCAGCTCTTCGCGAACTGGGTGTACGGAGCCGTGGTGCCCGACGTGCCGGAGTGGAACTGAGCGTTGAGCCGCCGTGGCGGCTCAACGCACCGCCGCTGCAACGGACGGACTGCGTCCGCCGCTGAGCGGCGGTGCGCCGGATCACGCCTCGCCGCCGGACTGCTCGCTCAGCTTGATGACCGAGAAGGCCGCGCCGGTCGGGTCCATGAGGGTGGAGAAGCGACCGACTCCGGGAACGTCCATGGGCGGGACGCAGACGTTCCCCCCCAGGGCGCCGGTGCGCTCGACGTCGGCCTCGCAGTCCTCGACCGAGAAGTAGATCATCCAGTGGGAGGGCAGCTCGCCCATCTCCGGGGTGATCTGCATCATGCCGCCGGCGGGACGCTCGCCGTTCATCAGCAGCGTGTACTTCAGCGGACCCATGTCCTGGGACATCGGATCCCAGCCGAAGAGCTTCCGGTAGAACTCGCCGGCGGCGGCGGGGTCCTTCGTCATGAGCTCGAACCAGCAGGTCGAGCCGATCTCGTCCTCGACGCCGGCCCCGCGGTGCGCCTTCGCCTGCCAAAGGGCGAACACCGCTCCCGTGGGATCCATCACCACGGCCATGCGGCCGAGGTCCATGACGTCCATCGGGCCCATGACGAGCGTTCCGCCGAGTCCGTCCACCTCGCCGGCCAGCTCGTCCACGTCCTCGACCGCGACGTAGCTCAGCCAGTGGGAGGGAATCCCCTGGTCGAGCTGCTCGGTCGGGAGCCGGTACATGCCGCCGATCTCCGCGTCGCCCAGGGTGAAGATCGTGTAGGGGCCGTGGTCGCCGGAGTCGTCCTCCCGGGTCTTCCAGCCGAACAGGTCGGTGTAGAAGCCCTTGGCCTGCTCCGGATCCGTGGTCCCGAGCTCGATCCAGCAGAAGCGCCCCGGGACGTGCTCGCTCTCGGTCATCTTCGTTCCTCCTCGACTGGATGAGCCTCCCGGGAGGCGAGGGGGCGTGGGCGAGCCCGGTTCTCTACTGGGACCAGCGGAACCCGATCTCGAGGACGTGGTGGCGGTTGTTCATGTCGTGGACGTACCCGAGGGCACCGTTCCGCAGCCGCACGTCGTCGGTCTGGAAGTAGCGGTAGCCGATGAGCCAGGAGAACGAGCCGCCGAGCCGGTAGCGAAGACCGACCTTGCCCTGCATCGCCGGCGCGTTCTTCTCGGCGAGCTGGAAATCCTCCCCGTCGCCGAACGTGTCGAAGTCGATCGACGGGGCGTAGCCGATCCCTCCCCCTCCGTAGACGGAGATCTGCTCCGTCCACTGCCACTCGAGCATGGCGTTGGCCATCACCGCGGTGGTGCTCGTGTCCTCGGCCATCGAGGCGCCCAGGCTGGCGAATCCGTCGTCCTCGACCTCGAAGTCGCTGAAGTACCCCTCGAGCTCGACGGCCCAGTCCCACCGCTCGCCGCACAAGGGCATCTGGTAGCCGACCAGGGCGTTCATCGTGAAGCCGTCGTCGAACTGCAAGTCACCGCCGGGCGCGCCGAGGGAGTCGGTCGGGTTGTTGTAGCCGACTCCGAATTGCACGTACCAGGAGGTGCCGTCGTCGTCGTTGGCGTGAGCGGGAGCTCCGACCAGGGGGAGGACCAGCAGGGTGGCGATGGAGAGGATCCGCATGGAAGGGTCTCGGCTGGGGGGCGAGGAATCGGGGGGGCGCCACGACCGGCGCCCGTGAAGGGAGCGGGCCAGATTGTAGAGCTGCGCCCCTCCAGGGCAACTATCCCGGGCCGGCCGAGGCGTAACGGGGAGGCCCGGACAGGGGGAGTACCCGGATTCACGGGCCGGGTAGGGGCTGGCGCTCCGCGGCTCGGCCGCTACACTTTCTGCCTTCCTCGACGGAGCGGAGGCCCCGAGGACGCCCCCGATGAAGATCAAGACCCGCAACAGCAAGACGAAGAAGCTCAAGAAGACCGGCTTCCGGACGCGCCAGAAGACCGCGAGCGGCCGCAAGGTGAACAAGCGCCAGCGCCGGCGCCACGGGTCCATCTAGGCTCGGGGGGCTCGCTCGCGGCCCCGATCTCCTCGGGAGGAGCGATCCCGCCCCCGCATGAGCTCCGTCCCGGATCACCGAGGAGGGGCTGCGCCCTTCCTCCCGCGCACGCGCGCCCAGATGGAGGAGCTGGGCTGGGACGACCTGCACGTCCTGCTCGTGACCGGGGACGGGTACGTCGACCACCCCGCCTTCGGCGCCGCCGCCCTCGGGAGGCTCCTGGAGGCCCGGGGCCTGCGCGTCGGGATCCTGGACGTGCCCGAGCAGGACGGCTGGGAGCGGCTCCCGCCCCCCCTCCTCTTCGTCGGGGTCACCGCGGGGACCATCGACTCGATGGTCACGAACTACACCGCCTCCCGCCAGCGACGCCGCCGGGACGTCTACCGGCCCGGGGGCCAACCCGGGCGCCCGAACCGGGCCACGATCGCCTACACGGCGGCCGCCCGCCACCACTTCCCCCGCGTGCCGGTCGTCGTGGGGGGGCTCGAGGCGGGGCCGCGCCGCCTCGCGCACTACGACTACTGGCAGGACGCGATCCGGCGCTCGATCCTCGTGGACGCCAAGGCGGACCTGCTCGTCTACGGGCCCGGGGAGCGCCAGGTCGTCGAGATCGCCCGGCGCCTGGAGGACGGCCGTGAGCTGCGGGGCCTGGCGGGGACCTGCGAGATGCTCGCCCCCTCCGAGCTCCCCGCCGGGGCGCGGCGCGTGCCGGCCTTCGAGGAGGTGCGTGAGGACCCCGCCCTCCTCGCCGAGCTCTTCGTCGCGGTGCGGGAGGAGAGCCGCCCCGAGGGCCGTCCCCTCGTCCAGCGCCACGGGGAGCGCTTCCTCCTGCAGCACCCGCCTCCCGCGCCGCCGACCACCGAGGAGCTGGACTCCTGGTACGCCCTTCCCTTCCGGCGCGCCGCGCATCCCGACCACGAGGCTGCGGGAGGGATCCCCGCCCTCGAGACGGTGCGCTGGAGCGTCACCACGCACCGCGGCTGCTTCGCGGACTGCTCCTTCTGCTCGATCGCCGTCCACCAGGGCCGCACCATTCAGGCCCGCAGCGAGGGCTCGATCCTCGAGGAGGTCCGCGAGCTCGCCGCCCGCCCCGACTTCCGGGGGACGATCACCGACGTGGGGGGGCCGACGGCCAACATGTACGGCCTGGGGTGCGCACGGCTCGCGAGGGGCGATTTCTGCCTCGATCGCGACTGCCTCACCCCGACCGTCTGCCCGGCCCTGCGGACGGCCAAGACGTCGGAGCGCTACCGCCACCTCCTGGGCCGGGTCGGGGAGGTCGAGGGGGTGAAGCACGCCTTCGTGGGCTCCGGGATCCGCCACGACCTCCTGCGCGGCAAGCGCGGCGACCTGCTCCCCCTGCACCGCGACCTGCTGCGCCGCCACGTCTCCGGGCGGATGAAGCTCGCCCCCGAGCACGCCGCGGACGACGTCCTCCGCGCGATGAACAAGGCCCCCTTCGCGGAATACGAGGCCTACGAGCAGGCCTACGCCGCGGACTGCGAGGCCCTCGGCCGCGACCAGCATCTCGTGGAGTACTTCCTGGTGGGGCACCCCGGCACGACCCTGCGCGACGCGGTGGCGCTCTTCGAGGCGTTGCTCGCGCGCAACCACTCGCCCGAGCAGGTGCAGGAGTTCCTGCCCCTCCCCCTGACCCGCTCCTGCGTGCAGTACGTGACGGGACGCGATCCCTTGGGCGGGAAGGAGCTCCACGTTCCCCGGGGCGGCCGCGAGCGACGCGTCCAGAAGGCCCTGGTGCGCTGGAAGGCGCCGGAGAACGCGGCCCTGGTGGAGGAAGCCCTCCGCGAGGCGGGGCGGGAGGATCTCCTCGCGCGATTCCGTGCCCGCCTCGCGAAGCGCCGGAGGGGTGGACGCGGGGCGGCGCGACCGGAGCGGCGTCCGGGGGACGAGCTCGATCCCTGTCGCTGACCCGCCGCGGCGTCAGTGGCCGAACTTCTCCTGCAGCATCTCCGCGGCCTCGTCGAGGCCCTCGGCGACGATCCTCGCGTAGGGATCGACGAGGTAGACGACCGGCGCCCACAGGTTCTTGATGCCGAAGGCGATCCGATCCACCCGCGCGTCCGCGAGGGTGGAGAAGCTCACGGCGTGGTCCTCGAGGAAGAAGGCCGTCTTCTCGAGGTCGACCTCGGTGATGCCGAACACGACGAACCGATCGTCCCGGTAGGTGTCCTGCAGGGCGCTCGCCCGGGCGAGGCAGTCCTCCGTGGCCCGCGCCTTGGAATCGAAGAAGACGAGCAACGTCCAGCGTCCGTCGAAGGTGGGCGAAGCCGTCCCCTTGTCCGAGTGGATCCACACCGTGCTTTCCAGCGCCGGGGCGATCCGGTTCTTCATGTCGACGTTGCTCGCGTCCTGCCACGCGGACATGACCGCGTTGCAGCTCGCGAGCAGGGCCGCCGCGAGCGCGAGCGCCGGACCGACGAAACGTTTACGTCTGCGCATGGCGGGGATGGTACCCCCCGGGCCCCCCGGGATCGAGGCGGGGAGAGCCCGGCCCCTCGAAAACGCCCCTGGAACCCCGGGGCGGGGCCGCCAGGACCTACCTGGAGGGGCCGGGAGGGCGGAACGGGCGGGCCAGGGTGAGGTCCTGGTCGCCGTAGGAGCCCCCGGGGCGGCCCTCCCCGTACAGGCGCTCGGGGATCCCGTTCGTCCGGAAGAACCGCAGGCGGAAGAAGACCTGGCCGTCCTCGACGACGAAGGGGACGTCGTGGGCGCGCACCTCGAGCACGGCCGGGGTGCCCGGCGGCCCCGGGGAGTCCGGTCGCCAGCCGAACCCGTTGTCGAAGAAGCCCGCGTAGTTGTTGCGCAGCTCGCCGATCCCGACGTCGATCGGGAGCATCTCGGCCGCGAGGTGCGGGGGAATCCGGATCCGCTCCCGGCTGGCGAAGATGTGGAAGCGGCCCGGGTCGAGGATGCAGTGGCCGGAGCGGGCCCGCACGGGCTCCCAGAAATCGGCGACGTCGTGCTCCTCGCGCGCCCCGAAGCGCAGGACGTCGGTGTGCAAGGCGGCGCGCCAGCCGGAGGGCGACCGTCCCTCGAGGCCGATGCGCAGCTCGATCGCCCCCTCCTCGTCCACGCGGAGCTCATCGCCGGAGAGCGGCCGGTCTCCCTCGAAGCAGAGGGGCAGCTCGCGGTGGGTCGCGCGCACCTCCTCGCTCTCGAGGGCGGCGACACCGCACTGCAGACGAAGCTGGGCGAGGCGATCCCCCCGCCGCATGCGGACGGGGAACGAGAGGGGGGAGATCTCGAGCCACAGCCGCCCGCGGTAGCCCGGCGGCGTCTCGTCGAAGCGGGGATGTCCGGGGACGAGGACCCGGGTGAACAGGTCGCAGCGCCCGGTCGAGCTACGGGGGTTGAAGCGCCCGTGCATCCCCGCGGGCAGGTCGAGCTCTTCCTCGAGGGGGACGAGGTAGATCAGGCCGCGCTCGAGCACGGCCCCCTTCCCCTCGAGGTCGACCGTCGAGGTGGAGAATTGGCGCAGGCGGTCCTCGACGGGAACGCGCTCGGGGAGGAACCCCGCGCGGATGCGGTGGGCGGTCGGGCCCAGCCGCAGGTCGAGGCTGGCGGGCTGGACCTGGTCGGGTCGAGGGTCGGGCGAGCCGGGGACGCTGCGCAGGGCCGTCCCGAAGAGGTCCCTCAGGTCGCGGTCGACGAGGAGGCGTCCGCTGCCCTCCCCGTCCCCGCACGCTCGCGTCTCGTCGGTCACGGACGACATCCTGACGCAGGTCGACGCTCAGGCAAGCGCCGAATCGCGGCGAAAGCGCGGGAGCCCGCGGTGGTCCCGTTCCCCGGCGGGCGCTAGAATGTTCGGCCTTGTTCGCGCCCGGAAAGAGCGTTGCGGGAGGCAATGCGAGCCGGGCGCGCGTCCACCAGGGAGCGAACGAAAGGGTTCGTCATGAAGATCCACGAGTTCCAGGCCAAGGAGCTGCTCCGAGGATTCGGAGTCTCCGTTCCGAACGGCCGAGAGTGCACCACGCCCGAGGAGGCCGAGAAGGCCCACCAGGAGATCGGGACCCCCGTCACCGTCGTCAAGGCCCAGATCCACGCCGGCGGGCGCGGCAAGGGCGGCGGAGTCAAGGTCGTCAAGAGCGCCGAGGAGGCGCGCGCCGCCGCCGAGTCGATGCTCGGCATGATGCTGAAGACCCACCAGACCGGACCCGAGGGGCAGCTCGTGCGCCGCCTCTGGGTCGAGGAGGGATCCGACATCGCCTCCGAGTACTACGTGGGCATCGCCATGGATCGGGAGCGGCAGCTCCCGGTGATGATGGCCTCCTCCGAGGGGGGCATGGAGATCGAGGTGGTCGCGGCGGAGACGCCCGAGAAGATCCTGAAGGCGGCGTTCTCGCCCAAGAGCGGGCTCAGCGAGGGCGACGCGCGGCGCCTGTCCGAGGGCATCGGGCTCACCGGCGACACGGCCGCGAAATGCGTGGCGTTCATGCAGGCGCTCGCGAAGGCGTTCGTCGATCTCGACTGCTCCCTCGCGGAGATCAACCCCCTCGTGACGACGAGGGCGGGAGACGTGGTGGCCCTGGACGCGAAGATGAACTTCGACTCGAACGGGCTGTTCCGTCACCCCGACGTCGAGAAGCTGCGCGACCTCCACGAGGAGGACCTGAACGAGATCGAGGCCAGCAAGTACGGCCTGTCCTACATCTCGCTCGACGGGAACATCGGCTGCATGGTGAACGGCGCGGGGCTGGCGATGTCCACCATGGACGTGATCAAGCTCCACGGCAGCGAGCCGGCCAACTTCCTCGACGTCGGGGGAGGGGCCACGAAGGAGGCCGTGGCGGCCGCCTTCAAGATCCTGCTCTCCGACGAGAAGGTCGAGGGCGTGCTCGTGAACATCTTCGGCGGCATCATGCGCTGCGACGTCATCGCGGAGGGCATCTGCGCGGCGGTCGAAGAGGTCGAGGTGAAGGTCCCGCTCGTCGTGCGGCTCGAGGGCACGAACGTGGACAGGGGCAGGGAGATACTCAGTGACTCCGGTCTGTCGCTCATCACGGCCGACGACCTGGACGATGCCGCGGGCAAGATCTGCGCGGCGGTGAAGGCTTGAGCAATCAGGAGATGAGACGATGAGCGTCTGGGTCGATTCGAACACGAAAGTCATCTGCCAGGGCTTCACCGGCAAGACCGGGACCTTCCACTGCGAGCAAGCCCTCGAGTACGGCACCAAGCTGGTCGGGGGCGTCACCCCCAAGAAGGGCGGTCAGGAGCACCTCGGGCTCCCCGTCTTCAACACCGTCGCCGAGGCGAAGGAAGCCACCGGCGCGAACGCCAGCGTGATCTACGTCCCTCCGCCCTTCGCGGGGGCCGCGATCATCGAGGCGGTCGAGTCCGAGCTGGACCTCGTCTGCTGCATCACGGAGGGCGTCCCGATCCTCGACATGACGCGGGTGATGGAGGTCGTGCGCGGCTCGAACACCCGGCTGATCGGCCCGAACTGCCCCGGGATCATCACGCCGAAGCAGTGCAAGATCGGCATCATGCCCGGTTACATCCACAAGCCCGGTCGCGTCGGCGTGATCTCGCGCTCCGGTACGCTGACCTACGAGGCCGTGTGGCAGCTGACCACCCGGGGCATCGGCCAGTCGACGTGCATCGGGATCGGCGGCGACCCGGTCAACGGCACGAGCTTCATCGACTGTCTGACCGCCTTCAACAACGATCCCGAAACCGACGGGATCATCATGATCGGCGAGATCGGCGGCAACGCCGAGGAGCAGGCGGCCGAGTTCATCGCCTCCGAGGTGAAGAAGCCCGTCGTGAGCTTCATCGCCGGCGTCACCGCCCCTCCGGGCCGTCGGATGGGCCACGCCGGAGCGATCATCTCTGGCGGCAAGGGCACCGCCGCCGACAAGATCGCCGCCCTCGAGAAGGCCGGCGTCGGCGTGACCCCCAGCCCGGCGCGCGTCGGTGAGCTGATGGAGCAGGCCCTCAAGGAAGCGGGGCTGCTGGCCACCGCGACTTCCTGATCCGGGGATTCAGGCCCTGGACGCGGTGTCCGTGCTCGCCGAGCCCGCCACCCCGCCCGACACGACGAACGCCATCACGTCCGCGGCCGGCAGGTCGATGGGGCGGACGCGCTCGTGGGGGACGAGGATCAGGTTGGCGGCGAAGTTGTAGGACTGGGGAACGTAGACCGCGACCCGGTCGGCGAGGCCAAACTCCGCGAGGTCCTCGCGCGTGATGAAGCCGATCACGTCGACCTCGGTCTCTCCGCCCAGGGAGAGGAGGACCGGCTTGTCGAACTTCTTCTCCTCGCTCACGAAGGCCTTGATGAAGTCCTTGATCGAGGAGTAGAGGAGCTTGATGCCCGGCATCCGGGTAAAGAGTCGCTCGCTCACGACGACGATCCAGCGGGTCAGGACGTTCGATGCGAGCAATCCGACGCCCGTGATCAGGACCAGCGTGATCAGGACCCCCACGCCGGGAACGTCGATCGTGATGCCGGGGACCATCGTCTCGGTGAAGGGGATCCGCCACTCCTTCTCGGGGAGGTGGATCAGGTCGTCCACCCAGACGAAGACGTGGTAGAGGATCCACACCGTCGCCGCGGCGGGCACGACGACGAGCAGGCCACGGAGGAAATACCGGGTCAGGAATCGAAACACGTTGCTGCCCTCCAGCGTCGGGGGAATCGTCGCTCCAAGGTCGCATATCCGGCGCCGGGGCACGAACCCGATCCGGGATTGACCGGGGGGACCGTGGCGCGGGACGGGGGGCGATCCCGGCCCTCCTGCGGGGCGATGCGGCTCCGATCGTGGGCGGACGCCGCTTTTCCTTGAGCGGGGAGGGCGGCCCCCCCGATGAACCGAGTGGCTGCATTCCCCGCCACCATGGAGCCGTCCCTGATCAGAGTTGCCGTCGAGGCCCTCTCGGAGGCCGTGTTCGTCACGGATGCCGAGGGGGTGATCGTGTATGCGAACCCGGCCCACGAGCGGCTGGTCGGTCGCTCCGCCGACGAGGTCCGGGGGAGCGTCCCGCTCCTGCTGTCGATTCACGGGGCCGATCCGGAGCAGCACGAGGACCTGTGGAGGACGATCCGGGCCGGGAGCACGTGGAGAGGCAAGATCCTCGACCGGCGCCGGACGGATTCATCCGCCTCCGGGAGCTCGGACGGAGGAGAGGACGAGCTCTTCTGGTCCGAGGTCACGATCAGCCCGATCACCGAGGGGAGCGAGACGACCGGGGGATACGTCTGCGTGCAGCGGGACGTCACCCGGGAGATGCTCCGGGAGCAGCGCGAGGCGACGGCCCACGAGGACGCGAGGCTGCTGGCCGCCGTGTCGCGCGTCCTGCAGGGACACCGGCCCTTCGAGGATCGCGTCGACGAGGTCATCGACGTCATGATCGAGATGCTCCCGGTGGGGCCGCAGTCGAGGGGAGGGATGTTCCTCCTCGGGGAGGAGACGAAGATGCTCCACCTCTTCCGGCTCCGCGGCGCGTTCCCCGGCGAGTTCATCCAGCGGGAGAGGACCGTGCCCCTGGGCACCAGCCTCTGCGGACGGGCCGCCGAGTCGGGCGAGGTGATCGTCGGCGGCGAGTGCGTCGGGGACGAGCACCACGGGGATCCCATCGAGGGGATGGAGCGACACGGGCACGTCGTCATCCCCCTCGAGCTCCAGGGCCGTTGCGTGGGCGTTCTGTTTCTCCACACCGACCCCCTCGCGAAGGGGTTCGATGAGCGTCGCGACGTCCTCCGTCGGGTGGGCGAGCTGCTCGCGCTGGCCGTGGTCGAGCACCGGACGAAGCGCGAGCTGGCCCACGCCCGTGAGGGCGCGATCCACGCCGCCCGGGCGAAGTCGGCGTTCCTCGCGAACATGAGCCACGAGATCCGGACTCCCCTGAACGGGGTCATCGGGATGACCGAGCTCCTGCTCTCCACGGTGCTGGAGGAAGAGCAGGCGGACTACGCACAGACCATCCGGGCGAGCGCCGAGACCCTGCTGGCCCTGATCAACGACATCCTCGACTTCTCGAAGATCGAGGCCGGCCGACTGCACCTGGAGGAGATCGAGTTCGACCTCTGCGAGACGGTGGAGGACGTCTGCGATCTGCTGGCCCCCCAGGCGCGGGAGAAGCAGCTGGAGCTCCTGTGCGAGGTGTCTCCTGAGATCCACGGGAGCTACTTCGGCGATCCCGTCCGGATCCGGCAGATCATCACGAACCTGGGCGCCAACGCCGTCAAGTTCACCGACGAGGGCGAGGTGTCGGTGACCATGCGGAAGCTCGGCGAAGAGGACGGGTGCGCGCGCCTGCGGCTCGAGGTCCGCGACTCGGGGATCGGCATCCCCGCCGATCGGCAGAAGGACATCTTCGAGAGCTTCACCCAGGCGGACGGCTCCACCACCCGACGGTACGGAGGGACGGGGCTCGGACTCTCGATCTGCCGTCAGCTCGTCGAGCTCATGGAGGGCCGGATCGGGATGGAGAGCGATCCCGGGAGGGGGAGCGTGTTCTGGGCGGAGCTGCCCCTGAAGCCCGGCCGACGGAAGACGGACTCGAGCGACCCCGGCGACCACTCGTTCCACGGTCGACGAGTCCTCGTCGTGGACGACAACGCGACGAACCGGCGCATCCTCCGGGAGCAGCTCGCGCGGTGGGGCTTCGAGGTCCACCTGGCCGAGGGAGGGCTCGCCGCGCTCGCGCTCGTGTCCGACGATCCCGAGCGGACCTGGGACGCCGCCGTCGTCGACTTCCAGATGCCCGAGATGAACGGCCTGGATCTCGCGCGGGGGCTGCGCGAGCACGCCGGGTGGGATTCCGCGCCGGTGGTGATCCTGACCTCGGCCGGCGAGCTGTTCACGCGGGACGTGATGGCGAGGCATGGCGTCCGGTCGGCGCTCTTCAAGCCCGTTCGCCAGTCCCAGCTCCGTGACATGCTGAGCGCGGCGCTCGGACCGGAGAAGAGCCCTCGTCCCGACCCCGCCACTTCGCCCTCGGAGCGGAAGCCGGGCCGGCTGGGGCTGCACGTGCTCCTGGCCGAGGACAACCCGGTGAACCAGAAGGTGGCCCGCAAGCTCCTCGAGCGGCTCGGCTGCACGGTGGAGGTGGCCGGCGACGGGCGGAAGGCGGTCGACCTGACGGCGGAGTCGACGTTCGACGTCGTGCTCATGGACGTGCAGATGCCGGTGATGGACGGCTTCGAGGCCACGAAGGCCATCCGGGAGCGGGAGGGGGACGCCGGTCGCGTCCCGATCATCGCGATGACCGCCCACGCCATGGACGGAGATCGCGAGCGCTGCCTCGGGCGGGGGATGGACGACTACCTGTCCAAGCCCGTGAACCTCGAGGAGATGGGGGAGACCTTGCGTCGCTGGAGCACGGCTCCCGAGAGCGCTGACGCGTGGGCGCGCGCCGAGCTCAGCGCAGGGCGCCGCGGGCCATCTCCGTGAATCGTTCGTACCCCGCAGCACCTTCCTCTCGATCGACCACCGCACCGGTGCGATCCAGGACGAACGTGTGGGGCAGGGCGCCCGAGAAGCCCCATGCCGGATCGAGGTCGTCGACGTCCCCCTCGAGGGCGACGATCTCGAGGGAGTCGAAGCCCCTCTCCCTCGCGAAGGCGAGAATCCCCTCCGGGTCGGTCACCGCGACGGGCACCTTCAAGTCGAAGGAGACCGCGACGACGCGCACGCCCTCGTCGGCCATCTCCTCCTGGAGCTTCACGAGCTCCGGCATCTCCGCCACGCAGGCGGTTCACCAGGTGGCCCAGAGGTTGACGAGGACCGCCGGTGTCTCGGGCGTGGGCCGGACGAGCTCGGCGAGGCCGGCCGCGTCGAGGACGACCGGAACCTTCTCGCCGCAGCTCCCGGCGCCCAGGAGGAGGGGGATACCGAGGAGCGCGCCCAGGAGCGCCCTCCTCGACCGCGAGCGTCGCATCAACCGTCGACCTTCTTCTCTTTGGTCACGGGCGTCGCCTTCTTCTCGACGCGCTTGATAGGGCAGCCGAGCGGCTTCGTGTTCTTCATGGTCACCGGCTTGCCGGCAGCCACCTCCGCGATGGCGTCGGCCGCCCAGTGCTTGACCCCCTTCGCCTTCTTCACGCCCGGATCGTCGTCGAAGCCTCCGGCGTAGCGCAGGACGCCCTTGCCGTCGATCACGAACATGTGCGGCGTGGTCTTGGCCCCGAAACGATCGGCAACGACGTTCCCCTTGTCGATCAGGACCAGGTAGGGGATCTTGGCCTCCTTCACGTACTTGCGAATCCGCTTGTACGGTTTTTCGCCTTCATCGAGCTCGGTGTAGTTCGAGTTGATGGCCAGGAAGACGACGTTCTCGTCCTTGGAGTACCGCTGGTAGAGAGCCTTGAGTCGAGGCTCGTAGCGCACCGACACCGGGCATTTGATCGACCAGAAGTCGACGACCACGGTCTTGCCGAGGTACTGCTTGAACGAGTGCTTCCTGCCCTCGAGGTCCGTGAGCGTGAGCGAGAGATCCACGGGCTTGTCGACCTGGAAGACCTTGGGGATTTTCTTCTCGGTCTGCGCCGACCGGGCGGGGACCTTCTTCGTGTCGGCGTCCTGGGCGTGGCCGATCGGAGCGAGGCCGACGAGGGCGCAGAGCAGCGCGGGCAGGAGAGTCTCGGACATGGCGGGTCCTCCGGAGGAAGCGGGGCGGGTTTCGTTCGAGGTTCGCTCGCGGCGAACCTCGGTTCTACGCGGTTCGTCGCCGGGGCGGACCTCGTTTACGGCGGTTTTTCGCCCGGGGAGGCCCCGGGGACGTGTCCTCCGCCGTGCCCTCCGCTCCTACTTCTTCTTCGGCGCCCGCTTGATCTTGCGGCCCACGGGGCGGCTGATGGTGTCCTTGGGGGTCTTGCCCGCGAGGAGCGAGTCCGTGGCGTCCCGCAACCACTGGCGCACGTTCTCCTTGTCCTTACGCTTCTGGTCGGCATCGTCGTCGATGCCGCCCTGGTAGCGGAGGTAGTGCTTGCGGTCGATCACGAAGGCGTGGTTCGACGTCAGGGCCTTGAAGTCGTCGGCGATCTTGTTGCCGTGGTCGATCAGGATGGGGAGCGTGAACTTCTCCTTCTTGACGAACTTCCGGAAGTCCTCGAGCGGATCCCGGCGGATCGAGAAGATCTCGTCGTAGCTGGAGACGACGAGGTACAGGTTCACGCCCTTCTCGAGGTACTGCTTCTGGTAGGCCTCCAGGCGCTTGCGGTACTTGTGGCTGCGCGGGTCGCGCAGCGACCAGAAGACCATCGTGACGAGCTTCCCCTCCCCCTCGGTGAAGGTGGTCTCGAACAGGGAGACCTTCTTGCCCGCGAGGTCTTCGAGCACGATCTCCCCTTCGACCTTCGAGCCGACCTTGTACGGCTTCTTGGACTTCTGGTCGACCTCCTGGGAGGCGCCGGGCCCCTGGGGCGACTCCGGGGGCGGAGCGGGATCGAGGATGACGGGAACCGAAAGGGCGAGAGCGATGAGAAGGGTCGACATGGCGGAATCCTCCGGTACCTCGTGCAGCCCGGTCGGGAACACCCTCGAGTATCCCAGGATCCGCCCGCAGCGTCCACGGGGGAGCTCGCGAGGCGGCGGGAGCCGGGGATTCAGGCCCTCGCTGCGGCGTAACAGGCCATGATGTCGACCTGGCTGATCACCCCCGCCAGCCGGCCAGCGTCCAGGACCGGCAGGGCTCCGAACTTGTTCGAGGCCATGGTGAAGACCGCCGCGGTCAGGACGGACTGGGGGGAGATCACCAGGACGCTGCGCGTCGCCACGTCGGATACGTGCACGGCCGGCGCGCTCGATCGCCCCTGCTCCGAAGCCTGCGCGTCGTCGATCCGGATCCCCGCGAGCCCTCGACGAATGTCCCGATCGGAGAGGATTCCGAAGAGCTGGTCGCCCTTCATGACCGGCAGGTGACGGATCCGCGACTCCGTGCACATGTGCAGCGCCTCGTCGAGCAGGCTGTCGAATCCGATCGTGATAGGGTCGGGAGTCATGTGATCGCCCACGAGAGCTCTGGCCCACGGGAGGTCGTGGATCTCGCGACACCAGTCGCGGAAGGCGATGAGCATGTCGGTCTCGGTGATGATCCCCAGGACACGCTTCCCCTCGACGACGGGGAGACCACCGATGCGCCGTTCGCAGAGGATCCCGGCGGCCTCGCCCAGGGTCACCTCCGGGCCGACCGTCCGGACGTCGGCCTGCATGATCTCCCGCACGAGCCGGGAGCCGGCTGGAGCACAATCACCGCGGGAGGAACAGAGCAGGTCCCGGTCCGAGAGGATCCCGACGAGCTCGCCGTCCGTCGCCACGGGGAGGTGACGGAAGGGGTGGTCGCGGAGGATCGTGACCGCCTCGTCGAGCGTGGCCTCGGGGTGGACCGAGATCGGATCCACGGTCATCACCGTGGACACGGGTGTGTCCGGGTTGCTCATTCGTTCCTCCTTGCGATCCGTGATCTTCCTGAACGGGGGGCAGCTCGCCCATTATGGGATCCTCGCGGCGGGGCTTCGATCCGAAACTGCTCCCCGTCCCCGGACTCGATTCGCAGAACAGCGAACGGGGCCAGATTCGTTGACATCCCCCGGGGTCGGGGCGAGGATCTCCGCCTCGTTATCCACGCCCCCATGTACGAATCCGTCTCCGGTTTCCCCGATCTGCCCGCTCTGGAGCGCCGCGTTCTCGCTTTCTGGGAGAAGCAACGCGTGTTCGAGAAGCTCCGTGCCCAGAACGCGGGCGGCGAGCGCTGGTCCTTCCTCGACGGCCCGATCACGGCCAACAACCCCATGGGCGTGCACCACGCCTGGGGTCGTTCGCTGAAGGACATGTTCCAGCGGTACCACGCGATGTGCGGCCGGCGCCTTCGCTACCAGAACGGGTTCGACTGCCAGGGACTGTGGGTCGAGGTCGAGGTCGAGAAGGAGCACGGTTTCCAGACGAAGAGCGAGATCGCCGCCTACGGGATCGACCAGTTCGTCCGCGACTGCAAGGCGCGCGTGCTGGAGTTCGCCGCGAAGCAGACCGAACAGTCCATCCGGCTCGGCTACTGGATGGACTGGGACGATCCCGCCATGCTCCGCGACCTCGGCGAGGCGCTCCTCGAGAAGCAAGAGAGCGTCACCGTCCGCGTCGCGTCGGGCGAGGAGGTCACCGCCTCTCCCGAGGAGATCGTCGGCGGCCTGGGCGGACCCGACTGGGGAGGCAGCTACTTCACGCTGTCCACCGAGAACAACTACACGATCTGGTCCTTCCTCAAGAAGTGTCACGACGAGGGCAAGATCTACCGCGGCGCCGACGTCATGCCGTGGTGCTGTCGCTGCGGCACGGGGCTGTCGCAGATGGAGGTCACCGAGGGGCGTCAGATCACCGAGCACCCCTCGGTCTTCGTCCGGTTCCCGCTGCGGGAGCGCGAGAACGAGGCGTTGCTCGTCTGGACGACCACTCCCTGGACCCTCACCTCGAACGTGGCGGCCGCGGCCAATCCCGAGATGGACTACCTGAAGGTCCGTCACGGCGACTGGAACTACTACGTGGGCAAGGAGAACTGGGATCGCGAGCGCGTGCAGGAGCTCGAGGTCTCCGGCAAGCGGGCCACGCACAAGCTGCACTCGATCGAGCGGCTGCTCGGGAACCTGGGCCCGGCCGAGGTGCTCGGCGAGCTCCGCGGCTCCGAGCTCGTCGGTCTCACCTACGACGGCCCCTTCGACCACCTTCCCGCCCAGGAGCACCCGGGCGGGGTCACCGAGGTTCCCGGGGCGGACTTTCTCACCAAGAGCTCGATCGAGTGCCACCGCGTCATCCCCTGGGACGAGGTCAGCGGCGTCGAGGGGACCGGAATCGTCCACATCGCCCCCGGTTGCGGGGCGGAGGACCACCAGCTCGGCCACGAGCACGAGCTGGTCTCGATCGCCCCCCTCGCCGACGACGGCATGTACCTGGAGGGCTTCGGCTGGCTGTCGGGTCGCTCCGTGCACGAGGTCACCGACGAGATCGTCGCCGACCTGAAGCAGCGCGAGGTGCTCGTCGCGCGCGAGTCCTACCCCCACGTCTATCCCCACTGCTGGCGGTGCAAGGAGGAGCTCGTCTTCCGGCTCGTCGAGGAGTGGTTCATCCGGATGGACTGGCGCGACCGGATCAAGCGGCTCGTGCCCGACATCGAGTGGATCCCCGCCGACGGCGCGGCCCGCGAGCTGGACTGGCTCAACAACATGGGCAACTGGATGATCTCCAAGAAGCGATTCTGGGGACTCGCCCTGCCCATCTGGGTCTGCGAGGAGTGCGGGGCGTTCGACGTCGTGGGGAGCGAGGCCGAGCTCCGCGAGCGCGCGACGAAGGGCTGGGACGTCTTCGAAGGGCACTCTCCGCACCGTCCCTGGATCGACGAGATCGATCTCCCCTGCGACTGCGGCGGGACGATGAAGCGCGTGCAGGAGGTCGGCAACCCGTGGCTCGACGCGGGGATCGTCCCCTTCAGCACCGTCCACCACAACGTGGATCATGCCTACTGGGAGCGGTGGTTCCCCGTGGACCTCGTCCTGGAGTGCTTCCCCGGCCAGTTCCGCAACTGGTTCTACGCGCTGCTCGCCATGAGCGCGATGCTCGCCGAGCGCCCCCCGTTCAAGGTGCTGCTCGGCCACGCCCTGGTGCGTGACGCGCGCGGCGACGAGATGCACAAGTCGAAGGGCAACGCGATCGCCTTCGACGTGGCGGCCGAGGTCTTCGGCGCGGAGATCATGCGCTATCTCTACGCCCGCCAGAACACGATCCAGAACCTGAACTTCCCCGACCTGCCGAAGGAGGGTGATACGCGCGCCGGCAAGGCCGGGATCGACGGCGAGATCCGGGGCAAGCTGATGCGGCTCTGGAACTGCTACTCGTTCTTCGTCACCTACGCGAAGGTCGACGAGTGGCGGCCCGACACCGCGACCCCCGTGCCCGTCGCGGAGCGCGGCGAGCTCGACCGCTGGGTGCTCAGCCGTCTCCAGCACCTCGTCGAGTCGGCCCACGAGTCGTTCACCGGCTTCACCATCCACCGGTTCATGGCGCGCTTCGAGCACTTCGTCGACGACCTGTCGACGTGGTACCTGCGGCGCTCGCGGCGGCGCTTCTGGAAGAGCGAGACGGACGCGGACAAGGAGGCGGCGTACCATACGCTCTACGACGTGCTCGCCTCGCTCACGCGGCTGCTCGCCCCCGTCCTTCCGTTCCTCATGGAGGACGTCTACCTGAACCTGGTGCGCGCGGTCGACCCGAGCGCTCCCGAGTCCGTGCACCTCGCCACCTATCCGGTGGCCGACGGCGCCCTGGTCGACGAGGGGCTCGAGCAGGCCGTCGACTGCGTCATCCGCACGAAGAACCAGTGCCTGCAGCTCCGCGCCCAGGCGAACATCAAGACCCGCCAGCCCCTGGACTCGGTCCTCGTCCGTCCGCGGGACGCGGCCGATCGCAAGGTGCTCTCCGATCCCCACTTCGTCGCCCAGGTCCTCGAGGAGTGCAACGTGAAGCGCCTGGAGCTGGTCGAGGAGGAGGGCGAGTACCTGACCCTCCGCGTCAAGCCGCGCTTCGACGTCCTCGGGAAGCGGCTGGGCAAGAAGATGGGCGCGGTGGCCAAGGCCCTCGGCGCGGCGGATCCCGTCGCGGTGCGCGAGGCGGTGGAGCAGGGCGCGTTCACGGTCGACGTCGACGGCGCCGAGGTGCGTCTGGACTCCGCCGACCTCGTCTTCGAGCACCAGGGCCCCGACCACCTCGTGTTCTCGGAGGAGCGTGGCGGCCTCGTGCTCCTCGACACCACGATCACCCCCGAGCTCGAGGCCGAGGGGATCGCCCGCGACTTCAACCGCCAGGCCCAGGATCGTCGCAAGGCGCTCGACCTCGTGGTCACGGACCACATCGTGGTCGAGTACGCGGCCTCGGACCGGATTGCAGAGGCGGTGGAAACCCATGCGAGCTGGCTGAGCGGCGAGCTGCTCGCCAACGAGCTACGGCGCGGGGACGAGCCGGAAGACGCCGCCTCGGTCAAGGTCGGCGGCGAGCCCGTGCGGCTCCTCGTCCGGAAAGCCTAGCGCGCGCGGAGCCGACGAAGGCTCGGCGGGCCGTAGGGGAGATCCGAAGGAGGATTCCTCTCCCGCTCTCCCCGGCTACGAGCCGCCGTCCATTCCGAGCATCTTCAGCAGGAACGGCGCAAACGATCCGAACCACTCCTCCGCCTCGGCGTCCGTGTGACCGGGCTGCAGGACGTGTCGGCCCTCGGCGTTGCCTCCCGCCGCGTAGACGCCCCGGGCGAAGCCGCCGATCGCTCCGTAGCCGAGGGCGCATCCCCCGAAGGCGAGCCAGCCGACGGCCAGGCCACCGGTGCTCATACCGCCCACCGAGATACCGCCGAAGGAGAGCAGCAGGCCCGCGGCGAGACCGCCCCACGAGAAGAGCAGGCCCGCGGAGATCCCGCCGATCGCCACCAGACCCAGGGAGATCTGCCCCATGGCGATGCCGCCGATGGCCGTGTCCCCCGAGGCGAACCAGCCCCGGGCCACGCGCCGGGGCTGGCCGGGATGGCGCGGCCCGGAGATCACGTGCACCAGCGGCATCCCGAGGAAGGTGCGCCGCGAGCGATACTCGTAGGGCTGTCCGGAGAAGTAGAAGCGCACCTGGGCCCACGCGCGCCGCACGGGACCTCCCCGCTCGCGGCGGGCGACGGTCGTGCGGAGACCGGCTAGCGCCTCGAGGTCCTCGCGCAGGCTCGCCGCGTCGGGGTAGCGATCGTCGGGGTGGCGCGACATCGCCTTCTGGACCACGGCGGCCGCGTCCCTCGAGCAGCGCGGCTCGAGGGCGCGCAAAGGCGGGGCGATCGTGGTCTTGATCGCCTCGAAGACCTCGAGGACCGAGCCGCCCTCGAAAGGGCGCGAGCCGCCCAGAACCTCGTAGAAGGTGACGCCCAGGCTGTAGACGTCCGTGCGGTGATCGACCGTCGTGTCCTTGAGCCAGGTCTGCTCGGGCGACATGTAGTAAGGCGTGCCGATCGTCTCCCCGGTGATGGAGAGGGCGGGATCCCCCTCCGCCTTGGCGAGCCCGAAGTCCGCGACCACCGGCGTGCCGTCCGCGCGGATCAGGACGTTGGACGGCTTGACGTCGCGGTGCACGAGGCCCCGGCCGTGGGCGAACTCGAGGGCGTCGGCCACCCGCGCGAGCAGCTCGGCGGCCGCCTGCTCGAGGGACTTGCCCTTCGCGGAGAGCGACAGGGCCCCCGTGGCGAGGGCGAGCTCGTCCGAGCTCCACCGACGCCGATCGCCGAGGGCCTCGAGGACCGTGGCGAGCGAGGGACCCTCGACGAACTCCATGGCCAGGTAG
>CAYRXS010000085.1:0-24279 GCA_964428225.1 uncultured Planctomycetaceae bacterium | reverse complement strand
GCGAGCCCCAGCCCGGTGCCGCCCGCCGCCCGGGTGCTGGACGTGTCCACCTGCGTGAACGCCTCGAAGAGCCCCTCGCGTTCGTCGGGATCGATGCCGATCCCCGTGTCGATGACCTCGAAGCTGAGCTGGCGGAAGTCCGCCTCCTCGCAATCGTCCATGCGCAGGACGATTTGCACACCTCCGTGGTCGGTGAACTTGATTGCGTTGCCGACGAGATTCAGCAGGACCTGGCGCACCCGGACCTTGTCGCTCTCGATCCAGCCCGGGATGGCACCGTGAACCTCGACCGACAGGTCCAGGTCCTTCTGGCCCGCCTGGGTCAGCATCAACGAGGCCACTTCCTTCACGAGCTCGAGAGGCTGGAAGTCGGTCGTGTTGATGACCATGCGACACGCCTCGATGCGCGAGATGTCGAGGATGTCGTTCAGGATCGTCAACAGGTGCTCACCGCTCCGACGGATCGTCTCCCCGTATCTCGCCTGCTGCTCGATGCTCACCTCGGGATCGCAGAGGAGCTCGACGTAGCCCAGGAGCGCGTTCATGGGGGTTCGGATCTCGTGGCTCATGTTGGCCAGGAACTCCGACTTCGCCCGGCTGGCGGCCTCGGCGCGCTCGTTCGCCTCCCGCAGATCCTCCATCTGGGCGCGCTCCCGCTGGATGCCGTTCCACTTCTCGGTCAGCGCTCCGGCGAGCTGCAGCACCTCGACCGGATCGAAGGGCTTCTTCAGGATCAGCAGGCGATCGGCGTAGCCGAGCTCCTCCATGATCTCCTCGAAGGAGTAGTCCGAGTACGCGGTGCAGATGACGACCTGGAGGTCGGGATCGCTGTCCCAGAGCCCGCGAATGGTGGCGAGACCGTCGAGCCCCGGAGGCATCCGGACGTCGACGAAGGCCATCGCGAAGGGAGCGCCTTCCGCGATCGCGGCCTTCAGCAGGTCGATGCCCTCGTGGCCCTGGCTTGCCAGGGTCAGATCGAAGTCCGGGAGCTTCACGCGCGGCTTCTGCTCCCCGAAGAAGGCCGAGCGCGCCTCCCCGGAGACCTCCTCGGCATCGCCCTTGCCCATGAGGATCTTCTGGAAGTCCTCGCGGATGGAGGCCTGGTCGTCGATGACGAGCACGCGGCGGTTTTCGTGGTCTTTCATGGTGGCTTTCAGGCGGCTTGGAGAGGCATCTCCGAGGTCATGGGGATCTCGAGCGTGAACACCGCTCCCTGACCGGGACCGTCGCTCCTGACGTTGAGCGAGGAGTGCATCTCCTTCGCGGAGTTGGCGGATACGTGCAGGCCGAAGCCGTGGCCGCCCTTCTTGGTGGTGAAGCCGTGGTTGAAGATCTTGTCGAGATTGAAGGGAGCGATGCCCGCTCCGTTGTCCTCGACTTCGATCCGCAGCGCCCCCTGGGTCGTTTGCACGACGCGGAGGATGATCTGCTTTCGGGGATGGTCGGAATCGTCCACCGCCTGCTTCGCGTTCTGGATGAGGTTGACGAGGATCTCCATCAACTTGTGCTTGTCCACCGGAACCGGGGGCAGATCGGGCTGGTACTCGCGGAGGATCTCCACCTCGTCGTCCTGCCCGAACGCCTGCCGGCAGATCTGGATCGCGGCGTCGATCTCCTCCGGGAGAGAGGTCTTCTCGAACACACCTCGCGCACCGGCGTACGTCTGCTGGGACCGCACGAGCTCCGCGATGTGGTCGATACCCTCGCACAGGGTCGTGGCCTCCTTCCGGAGGGTCGTGTGCTGCCCGTCGAGCGTGTCCTGCAGCTCGCGGAGGAAGGGAAGCGTGTGCTTTCCTCGCGGATCCTCGGCGATGAAGGCCGCGAGGTTCTCTTCGTTCTCGTCGAGGACCGCCACGAACTTGCTCAGATCGGACACGGCGAGCTGCCCGACCTGTCGATTGAGCAACGTCGCCGAGACGTTCACGCTGTTGAGCACGTTCCCGACGTTGTGGAGCACGCCGGTCGCGATCTCGGACATCCCCGCCTGGCGTGCCGTCTGGACCAGCAGCGACCGGGATCTCTCGATCTCCTCGAGCATCCGGTCGAACTCCCGGGACAGGATGCCGACCTCGTCGGGTCGGTCCATCTGCATGCGCGCCGACGTGTCGTCCGTCTCGGCGACCTGGATGGCGAACCGGGTGAACCGGGTGAGCGGATTGATGACGGTCCGCTGCAGCACTCGCAGGAGCACGAGGAAGATCAGGATCGACGTCCCGATCGTGGAGAGCAGGAGGAAGTCAGTGATCTTCGCTCCTTGCGCCAGGATGCCGTGCTCCTTCTTCGCGCGAAGCAGGACGTCCGGGCGCCCCGCAACCCCCTCGAGGGTCTTGTACGCGAACAGGTTCTTGTCATCGTCCTCGTCGATCAGGACCTCGCCGGTATCCGAAGTGAATCGGTCGACGAGCTTCCGCTCGCGCTCGTCCAGGGAGGCGTCGTGAATGTCCCAGATCTCGAAGGGAAGGGACGTCCGCGCCTCGATCCCGGCTTTCAGCTCCTCGTCCAGGAACCGCCCCATGATGACCGTTCCCGATCGAGTCTCCTCGTCGGGCCGAGTGACGGGCTCCGCGGTGACGAGCATGATCCCGCGCTCGGTCGTCAGGTAAGAGAGCTCGACCTCCTTGTCGCGCGCGAGCAGGGGATGCGTGGGGGCCAGGGACTCGGAAGGAAAGGACGTCTTGAGTGAGATCTTCTCGCGGGTCTCCGGGTCCTCGATGCGGCCCCACCGCACGTTGCCGTCGCGATCACACACGTACATCAGGTGAGCGCCCACCACCGCCAGGGAGCGCGGACCGAGGTAGGACCGCACGAGGTCCGCGTCGCTCTCGGTCACGAACCGTCGGGTCGTCTCCATCGAGGCGACGAAGCGAGCTTTCTCCCGAAGCAACTCGACCTCGTCGTCGATGCAGCTCTCGACGAGCTCCAGCCCCTGCTGCACTTCCTCCTCCCCCATCGCCCGAAACTGGCTAGTCACCATCGTTTCGAGCAGCAGGCGGTCTCCGACGGCCCAGGCGACGGCCACCACGGCCAGGACGAGGATGATCTTGGATCGAAGGGACATAGGCGGACTCGAGGGGGGCTGTGTGTGCGGTGCGCGGCGGATCGAGAGCGAACGGCTTCAGCCGGCCTGCCGGATGCGCTCCGGCTCGGTCGACTGCCGCTCGTCTTCCTCGGTCGTCCGATCTCGGCCCTCGCGCAGCGCGGCGACGGCCTCGTTGATGATCTCGCAGAGCTCCTGGAGCTCGTCACCCTTGCGGATCTTGCAGGGACGGTTGTCCTCGCCGCGCGCGACCTCGGAGAGGTGCTGCTCGAACCGGTAGACCGGTCCCGCGATCCGGTGGGTGATGTAGATACCGATGGCGGTGGTGAGGGGGAGCAACATCCCGAACGAGAACAAGAGGATCTCGAGGGGAAGCTCGGGCATCACCGCCATCAGGTGCGCTCCGCCCTCCGGCATCGAGCTCGCGAGCTCGGACAGCCGGAAGGACAGGTGCAAGGACTGCAGGATGAAGCCGAGGGCGGAAAGCCCGACGAAGACGCCGATCAGCTTGAGCTGCATCCGGGGCTTGATGAGCTTGATCTTCCGGCGTTCTCTCTTCTTCTCGTTCATACGATGGGACTCCCGGTTCGGAGGAGAAACCTGGTTCCTCATCGGGCGATCCGGCCTCTCTCTTTAGACCGCAGCGCCCGCATCTCGAATCCGGGGTGGCGAATTGCGGCTTCCTGGACAAGCCGCCTGTCGCCCGCGCTTCTCACTCGCAGGCCGCAGCCCAGGATCGCGCCTCCGGAGGCAGCTCCTGGCCCGTGATCGCGGTGAGCGCCCTCCAGGCCGCCCAGCTCACGTCGGTTCCGGTCGGCTCGAGGCAATCGATGAGGTCGAAGACCACGGTCCGGGAGCCGAGATGGCCCAGGGCGCGGCAAGTGAGGGCCACGAGCTCCTCCTCCTCCCGGTCGAGGCAGGCGACCAGCTCCCGGGCCAGGTCGTGCCGGCGCAGCCGGCGCAGGGAGATCTCGTTGATGGCCCCTGCGATGTCGGCGTTGGCTCCGTTCGTGAGGGCGGCGAAACAGGCCTGCGCGCGCCGCTCCCACCACTCCGTCTCCGTCCGGTACCAGCGCCCCCAGAGGTCCGCCTCCGAGCGGAGCGTGAGGCCGGTGATGTCCCGGAGCGCCACGTAGGCGCACCGCCTCTGGTTCGCGTCCCCGTCCTCGGTGAGCCGGATGAGGTAGGGGACGGAGTCGTAGTCCTCGAGCTTGCCGGCCGCAGTGATGGCGAGCAGGGCCAGCCGCGGATCACTGCCGTCCAGGTACGCCCTCACCGCGGACTGGATCTGCGGGTCCACCGGCGGATTCGTCCGCGACCCACATCTCGTGATCGAGACCATGATCAGCGCGTCCATCTCGGGCGCGCGCCCGAGCAACCTGGAGAGCGCCAGGAGGGATTCCCCGGCGTCGAACCGCTCGATCGTCTTGACGATGGGAGCCCGCAGCGCGGCGGGCGACTCGCCGAAGAGGTCGAACGCCAGCCAGACTCCCGTGGCCTGGCGGCGGAGGATCATCTCGAGCGAGGCCTCGAAGCCCGAGATCGTGGATCGCGCGAAGACCTCACTCTCGTCCGCGGGTGTGGCCAGACGCACGAGGAGCCCGAGGTCCCGACTCTCCCCCACCTCGCCCAGCAGCCACAGGCCGAGCTCCCTCTCGCCCCTCCCCCCCGGCTCGCCGGCGACGGACTCGAGGTGTCCCCGGATGTCTCGAAGGCTCGCGGCGACCAGGACCTTCCTCACGACGTCGACCTGGGACGGAAGCAGCCGGAACGTCGCGGCTTCGCCCTCGGAGTCGGGGACGGGAACCGCCCCCTGATCGAGCACGGCGAACAGGGCGGCCACGGGGGCGGGGCGGATCCGGCTCAGGTCGAGCTCGAGCTGCCTCACGTCCACCACTCCGTCCCGCACGGAGCGCAGGAGGGCCGCGCTCGTCTCGTCATCCGCGGACGACCGGTAGCTCTGCCCGGCGTCGATCCACCCGGAGGACGACACCTGCGTCCCCGCGAGGAGCTGCGGCATGGCGGCCAGGACCGCCGTGATGACGATTGCCTGCTTCACGATTCCACCGTCAGGATCCGTCCTCCGCTGCCATGGGATTCGCTTCCACTTCTATCGGTTGCCCTGTGAGCTCGCACCGCCGGTGGTGCCCCAGTACGTGGCCAGGTCCTCGATCGGAATGACGAGCTCGCCGTCGCGATAGGCGATGAGCACGAACGCCACCGAAGCCCAGTCGAAGTCGCTTTCCATCCCTTCGAAGTCGTGGGTCGAGCCGTCATGACCCACGTAGCGGATCTGGAGGTTCTGATCCTCGTGACTGCTCGCGGGAGGGCTCAGGGCGTCGGGATCCAGGCCGAAGAACCGGAAGGGATCGATGTCGATCGAACCCGCCTCGAGCGGGGCGAAGTCGACGATTCGCCAGGACATCTGGCCCGGCATGCCCTCCTCGACGGCCAGGGCCACGAGCTTCTGGTCGAAGTGCAGGTTCACGCCGGGGGCCAGCTTCAGCTCGTTGGCCACCAGCGCTCCGAACAGCTCGAAATCGGACGAGACGGCCACCGTCGAGCGGGGAGCGTAGATCGTCCCGTGGAACGCGGCGTCGGCCGCCAGCTCGACCTCGGATTCCTCGGAGACGTAGAGCGTGATCTCGGAGGGATCGTCGTTCGACGTACCGACCTGCGTTCCGGCCAGGAGCACGAGATGCGCGGTCACGTACACGTCGATCGGTCCGCCGGAGGTATCGAAGGTCAACGCCGAACCGCCCGCGAGGCGCAGTCCCCCGACAACGAGGCTGCACGGTCCGTGGACCAGCACCTCGGAGGCCGAGTCGACGTTCAGGTGCTCGTACCCCTGTTCGCCGGGGGCGAGGACGAGGGTCAGTCCGTTCGACAGATCGATACCGTCCTGCAGCTCCACCTCGGGAACCTCGACGTCCGTGAAGCCGGTCTGCTCCTGACTGGGCTCCGTGGATCCCGAGATGACCGCGCCGGCATCGGCGATCACCATGCCGCCGGGACCGGGATGCACGTCGCCGTTGATCACCGTCGGCGCCCGCCGGGACGAGTGGACGACGATGTCGCCGTTTGAGCCCAGACGGGCGAGGGCGAGGTCATCGCGGTCCGAACCGCGGTCTCTCCCGCCTCGGCTCCGACCGCGCCCGCGGGAATCGCCGCCGGTCTGCTCCTCGTAGGAGCCGATCCGCGAGTCGTAGCCGTCGATCACGGTGCCCGCGGGGATCTCGATGCTCTCCTGCGCGAAGATGCCGAGGCGCGCGTGGTTGACGTCGCCTTCTTCCACGACCACGGACAGCAGAGCACGACCGCTGCCGCTCAGGCCGCAACTGGCGAGCTCGATGACTCCATCGGTGATCTCGGTCGCCTCGACCCAGAACATGCCGGAGCCGAAGCGCGCCGGTTCCTTCTCGGTGCCGACGTTGCCGGTCTTGCCCAGGCGCAGCCCGGTGTAAGCCTCCGTGAGCCCGGCCTCGGCCAGGTAGAAGGCTTCCTTCGTGTCCGTCGCTCGCTGCTGTCTGCGGGTCACCGCGGAGGAGAGCTGCAAGAAGCTCGCCGCCAGCACGGCGACCACCGTGACCACGATCAAGGACAGCAGGAGGGCTCCGCCAGTCCTGCCGCGAGCGCGGCGTTTCCCGTTTCGAGTGAGTTGTGTGTGGGGGGGGCTCATGGTGTCGTCTTCAGTTTCTGCAAGTGACCACGGTCTGCACGGTCTGGCGTTGGACCTCGCCGTCCTTGTCCGTGCCTTCCAGGGTCAAGATGATCGTCACGCTCTCGTCCTTCACCGTGAACGTCAGTCCGGTCTCGTCCACCAGCGCGTTGTCGTTGTCGTCCGATCCGTTCTCGATCTCGTCCTCGATCAGGCTGCTGACGGCGTTGCACCAGACGACGAAGAGCTCTTCCTCTTCGCCCAGGTTGCGCCCCCACCGGAGCTGCGACGAGTCCTCGCCCACGCCGATGAACTCCACGGGGCTCCAGATGGTCTCGCCGTCCTCGACCCCCAGGCTGATCTTGTACTCCAGGCCGGCCGCGAAGAACGGGAAGATCGCCGTCGGATCGAGGGTCTGGGCGTCCGCTCCGATGATCGCGTACACGATTCGGTCGAGGACCTGATAGGCCTTGTCCTCGAGCGCCATGCTCGCCGTTTCGCGCCCGTGGAGCTCGCTCGCCTCTCTCGCCACGATGGTCAGCTTGGCGACGATGATGGCCATCAGAGCGATGGCGAACATGAGCTCGATCAGCGTGAACCCCCCTTGTCGACCTCTTCCACTCATGCGTCCTTCTTGAACCTCGTCAGCATGGTGTAGAGATCGAAGGAGCGGGGACAGTTCAGCCCCTCCCACTCGATCCGGATCTGGACGGGAAGGATGAAGTAGTCGTCGGAATGGTCCTCGTCGTCGATGATGCTGTCGCCGTTGAGATCGCGCGGCATTCCCAGTCGAGGATAGACGGAATCCTCGCGAAGCTCTTCGGGATCGTGGGAAGGAGGAGAAGGAGGAGGAGGGGCCGGCCCGGTATAGGTATGCGGACCTGGATCCGGTGCGGGTCCCGTATGGTGCGCCTGCAGGATCCGTGGGACAGGGAACATGATCCGGCCCACGAGCCCATCCGGCGCGGCGTCGACAGGCACCAATCCGGGCACCGCGAATCGACCCCCCGGCGCACTCCCCGGTCCGTCCGGATCATCGTCGGGATCTTCGTTGTAGAGGGAGAAGATGAGGTGGAACTCGCTCCCTCGCATCTCCTCGAGGATTACGCGCGCGGCCTCGCCGGCGACGGCGTTCTCGCGATTCGTCTCTCGCAGTCGGGAGGTGGCCACGACGATCCTCGAGAAGATGCTGACCGCGACCACCAGAATGGTGAGCACGACCATCAACTCGATGAACGTCATCCCGGCGCGAGATCCACGTCGTGGGTCTCTGCCGAGAATCGGGCGCCCGCCCCACCGACTCGAAGGCGATGCGCGGGGGGGCGCCGTACGAGGGGAACCCGGATCCATGTACTACGACCAGATCGCCGCCCCGAGCATTCGGGGCGAAGCGAGGCCACACACGTTGTCGGCCCCGCGGTGGTCCGGGATTCACCCTGTTTGGTTTCGTTCCCGCACGGCCGAAAACCCGGGAGAGAAGCGTTTTCCGCCCCGGCGAGGATTCCTCCGGCGGTGGGAACTTCCTTCCCGATCCGGATGCCCTCGGATCGGGGAGACCTCCCGCGGGCGGACGCCGGCGGGGCTCTTCCGGACGCGATCCTCGATCACGAGCCGTCGCTCTCCGACGAGCGGCTCTCCCGCTTCAATCGTTTCAGGAGCTTCGCCTCGGGAAGCGCTCGATAGTAGTCGTCGAGAGGATAGCAGCCGCTGACCAGGCCCTTGCGGGGCGCGCTCGTGCAATCGCTGAACGTCCGGCATATGCGCCCCTTGCGAAGCGGCCGGCCCCGGAGCACGTCGAGAGGAAGCTCGGGATAGACGAGCGTCATGCGGCCGATCCCCACGAAGTCGACGTGCCTCTTGCCCACCTCGTACTGGGCGACGTGAGGCAGGTACTCCTGCAGATAGCTGTAGCCCGTACCCACGATCAGGAGCTCGGGCATCTTCGCCTTGCACTCGCGAGCGGTCAGGACGTGCGTTGCGACGCTCGCCAGCGGATCCTCGGGGGGCAGGTACCCGTCGGTCGGCGGATAGGCGGCCGGCCGTTGCAGGTGCGGGCTGTGATAGGGCGACCCGAGGGTGAGGTTCACCAGCCGGATCCCGAGGTCGCGGACCAGGGCGAGGAAGCGGAGGGGCTCGGAGAGGTCGATCCGCCGCGGATCCTCGCGGTCGACGCCGAAGCCCCAGGAGATCGGCAGATCCTCGTCCCAGCCGGCCGGTTCGCCGATTCCCGTCTCCGCACTCCGCGTGTACGGGTAGACGTCCCCCGCGTTCACGCGAACGCCGATGTCGAGCCCCGGACAGTCGGCCCGGATCCCTTCGACGATGCGCCGAAAGAGACGCGTGCGATTCTCGAAGGATCCCCCATACGCGCCTTCGCGCGAGCACGCTCCGAGCAGCTCGTGGAGCAGATAGCTGTGGCAGCTCTTCAAGTCGACGAAGTCGAAGCCCACCTCCTGCGCCGCCTTCGCCACCACGACGAAGTTCTCGCCGATCGCCTCGAGCTCGCCGTCGGTCAGCACGGGATACTCCGCCGTGACGCCGACTCGCGGATCCAGGACCGGGTGGCGGTGGGCGATTCGCGGCGCGGGGCCCTCGTCCGTCGGTCGCGCGAACCGACCGGAGTGCGTGAGCTGCAGGCCCACGTACAGATCGTCCGTGCTCTCCCCCACCTCGTCGTGCCCGCCCAGGATCTCGGCGCGCAGATCCGCGAGACCGCGGCGGGAGTCGACCTTCGGGTTCCACCAGAGCTGGTGCGGATTGCCGCGCCCGTCGCCCTGGACCGCGTAGGCCTCGCCACCCCACACGAGCTTTGCGCCGCTGCGGCCGAACCGTCGCCATCGCCGCCGCGTGTGCTCGGAGGGTAGCCCGTCGACCGTGCCGTCCCACCCCTCCATCGGATGGACGGCGAAACGGTTGCCGATGATCCGGCCTGCGACCTCGAGCGGCCGGCCGAGGGGGCCGTCCTTCCCGAGCAACTCGTTATCGCAGTCCAGCCGGGAGTCGATCGAGCGCAGATGCTCGCGAAAGCTCGCGACCGAGCGGTGCTTCCCGGGGGAGGTGTACTTCACGCCGCCTATCCTAGACTCATCGCCCTCCGCTCCTCGGCGCGAATCCCGGCGACGGCGCGGGATCTCCGTCCCGCCATTCCTCTCGAAGGGGAGTTTTGGCGACCGGAGCCGGGCTCTTCGGCGGACCAGCCGCTATCATGCTCGGCCCGGATTCCCCCCCAGGGTCGCTTCCTCGATGAAGATCGTAGCCAGCAGCAATCCCAAGGAAGTCGCGAGCCACTGCGCGGATCTCATCGTCGAAGTCGTGCTGCGGATGGCGGAGCCCACGTTGATCCTGCCCGCCGGCACCACGCCTCTCCCGCTCTTCGAAGAGTTGGTCTGGCGTCACCGCGAGGGGCTCGACCTGAGCGCCGCCCACATCTTCCAGCTCGACGAGCTCGTCGGCACGGGACCGGACCACGCACGTAGCTACCACTCGCTGCTGCACGAGAAGCTCCTCGATCCGATCTCCCATCCTCCGGAGCGGACTCACCTGCTCGACGGCTCGGTCTCCGATCCGGCGGCCGAGATCGTCCGCCACGGGGAGGAGCTCGCGGCGCACGGCGGCGCGGACGTCGCCGTCCTGGGCATCGGTCTGAACGGTCACGTCGCCTTCAACGAGCCCGGCTCGACCCTCGACTCTCCCGCGCGGCTGATCGAGCTCAACGCGACGACCCTCCGCTGCATGCAGGATCAGTTCCCCGAGGACCAGGTCCCGTTGCAGGGCATCACCTTGGGCCTGCGCGAGATCTCGGCGAGCCGCCACATCTGCGTCATCGCCACCGGCGACTCCAAGGCCGACGTTCTGCACGCCATGCTGACGGAGCCCCCCTCCTCGCAGCTCCCGGCTTCTCAGCTGCTCTCCCACGAGAGCATGACGATCATCGCCGACGAGCCGGCCCGCGCCCGGTTCCAGACTGCGTAGCGACCCGGTCGAGCCCGGCTCTCGGCCCCGATCGCGAGCCCGACGATCCCGGGATCAGTCGAGCGGCAGGATCTTGATGTTGCGGAAGCGGACGACGTTGCCGTGGTCCTGCAGCGCGATGTGGCCGATGCGGCGGTGGCCGTACTCGGGCATGGCGCCGAACTTGGTGGAAGAGACGAGGTCCCGCCACTCGTCGGTCCAGAGCTCGTACTCGAGCAGCTTGCGGCCGTTCAAGAAGTGGGTCACCAGGGCGCCGCGGACCTCGAGGCGGACGTGGTTCCACTCGTCCGCGCCATTCGAGTAGTCCTTGATCGGACCGTGCAGCGCGTAATTGGCGCCGGCGGCGACCCTCGGATCGAGATCGTCACCGAAGGCCGCGTTGTCGAGGATCTGCAGCTCGGGCCCCGTCTCCCACATCTCCTCGTGGTCCTCCGTGACGTGGAAGAAGACCCCGCTGTTGCCGCGCGGAGAGATCATGTATTCCAGCTGGAGGATGAAGCTCCCGTACTGCTCGACGGTGACGATGTCGCCGCCGGACGACGTGCGCGCGAGGGTTCCGTCCTCCGCCTTCCACCCCTTGGGCAGCTCCGTGCTCTGATAGCCTCGCCACGAGGTGATGGTCTCGCCGTCGAAGAGGAGGAGCCATCCATCCTCCATCTCTTCCTCCGTCAGGGTGTTGGGCGGGGCAGCCTCGACGGATGTCGAGCGACAGGACGTGGTCCCGGCCCCGAGAGCGAGGGCGAGGCAAAGAGGGACGAGCGCGCGGCTTCCACGGATCGACTTCATGGCGCGGGGACGGGGTGAGGGGTGAGGAGGATCCGGACCTACTCCGAGAAGGCCGCGTCGAAGGCGGCGGCGGACTGGGCGAAATCGAGCGAGCGCGTGAAGGCCGCGGCCTCGCGGGCGCCGTGCTCGCGATCCATCATCGGGTCCTCCCACTCGACGGAGAGCGGACCCCGGTAGCCCACGTGATTGAGCGCCCGGATCAGGTCCTCGAACGCGATCCGGCCGCGGCCGGGAGAGCGGAAGTCCCACTGTCGCCCGTCGACGCCGAAGTCGCAGTGGCCGCCGAAGACTCCGATGGGAGTCGGTCGCTCGGACCACCACACGTCCTTCACGTGGCAGTTGAAGATGCGATCCCCGAACTCGCGGATGAAATGGAGGTAGTCGACGCCCTGGTAGCCGAAGTGGGAGGGGTCGTAGTTGAAGCCGAAGCACGGGTGGTGGTCGATCGCGTCGAGGGCTCGCTTGGCCGAGGCGATGTCGAAGGCGATCTCGGTCGGGTGCACCTCGAGAGCGAAGTGAACCCCCTGCTCGCGGAAGGCGTCCATGATCGGCGTCCAGCGCGCGGCGAAGTCCGCGAATCCCGCGTCGATCATCTCCGGCGAGACGGGAGGGAAGGCGTAGAGCAGGTGCCAGATGCTGCTCCCGGTGAAACCGTTCACCACGGTGCGGCCGGTGAGCTCGAGCTGCTTCTTCACGGAGTCCGGCGCCGCGTCGAAGAAACGGCGCGCCGCCTTCGCGGCGTCGATCACCTCCGCGGCGGCCCGCTGGCGCACTCCCTCGGGATCGCCGTCTCCCCAGACGTGGTCGGGGAGGATCGTCTGGTGGCGCTCGTCGATGCGGTCGCACACGGCCTGGCCGACGAGGTGGGTGCTGATGGCGTAGGCGCCGAGGCCGTTCTTTTGCAGGACGTCCCACTGCGCGGCGCAGTAACCGTCCTCGTTCAGGGCCTTCTGCACGTCGAAGTGGTCGCCCCAGCAGGCGAGCTCGAGGCCGTCGTAGCCGAGCTCCTTCGCCTTCGAGCACATGACCTCGAAGGGAAGATCGGCCCACTGGCCGGTGAAGAGACAGATCGGACGCGACATGGCAGTCTCCGTGGAATCGCGTGGTGGTGGTGGAATCGGTCCCGCGAGGGTGATCCGGGACGCGGGGCCGGAGATTCTATCCGCTCGACCGGACCGGGCGGTAC
Organism: uncultured Planctomycetaceae bacterium; assembly: GCA_964428225.1. GTDB lineage: Bacteria > Planctomycetota > UBA1135 > UBA1135 > JBFMCU01. The sequence continues at coordinate 11,640 of CAYRXS010000085.1, read as the reverse complement.
TACTCCATCCGGAGAGACGCGGCGGCGGGAACAGGGAAGCGCCCGGAGGCGAGCGGTCGGTGCTCGCTTCCGGGCGCGGGAGGCTCGACGTGCGGACTACCTCACGTCCGCCACCACCCTCAATTGACGACGTAGATGTAGATCGGGTGCGACACCACGTCGTAGGGATTGCTCAGCGCGAAGGCGAACCAGATCGGGATCCCGACGTACGCGGGAGGCACCGGCCCCACGTTCAACTGGGGGGTCGCCTGGCCGTTCTGATCCAGGAATCCCCAGAAGTCCTTGAACGTGTTCGTGTTGAGCCACTGGAGGATCACGTCGGTGAACCCGTCCCAGTTCAGGGGCAGCGTGACCAGCCCGCCCGGCAGCGGGATGCCGGGCTCGGTCCCGCTGATGCTCCCGGCCAGGATGTACGTTCGGTGCTGGTTCGCGATTCCCGCATCCAACGTGAAGTTGACGGTACCTCCAGTGGACTCGACGAGCGTATAGACGTCGCACCAGAGCATCGTGGGATCGATGACCTTGGCGACGTAGGCGTCCCAGCCGCCGTTGTAGGTCTCGTCGAGGCTGTTGGGCGTGACCGGGAACGATCCCGGGCCGGACTTCGTGACGCCCGTCACGAAGGCCGCGCCGTCGCCGTCGAGAGCGATGCCGTAGCAGGAGTCGATGCTCACTCCGCCGATGTAGCCGCAGTAGTACATGCCGCCGCCCATCGGCTCCAGCTTCGCGACGAAGCCGTCCTGGCTCCCGCCGTAGGTGAGGTCGGGACCGTTCACGACGGGGAAGGTCACCTCCGACGAGCTCGTCGCTCCGGTCACGAACGCGCGACCGCTGTCGTCGACCGCGATGCTCCGGCCGTAATCGTCCTCCTCGCCGCCGAGGTAGCCGCAGTACGTCAGCCCGAGCAGATCGGAGTCGGCGCGGGCCACGAAGGCGTCACCCAGGGCGTAGGGCATCCCGGAACCCCCGTTGTACGTGAGGTCCGGACCGCCTACGACCGGGAACGTGGACTCGTCGGACGTGGTGCCGCCGGTGATGAACGTGTATTCCTGGAAGCCGATTACGCCCAGGGCGATGCCATAGCCCCGATCGTCGCCGGAACCGCCGATGTACCCACAGGCGGTCAGCCACATTCCGGCTCCGTGAACGACGGCCACGAAGGCGTCGAAATCACCGTTGTGGGTCAGGTCGGGGCCCCAGGTGACGGGGAAGCTCGCCTCCGTCGACAGAGTGAAGCCCGTCACGTGTGCGATGCCGGAGATGCCCACTGCAACGTCCATCCCCGCGTCGTCCTCGCTGCCTCCGATGTATCCGCAGTATTGCTTCGCCCCGTTGGTGAAGAGCTTGGCGACGAACGCGTCGGCGCCTCCGTTGTGCGTCATGTCCGGGCCGGTCTGGACAGGGAAGGTCGACTCGTCGGAGTTGGCGGTGCCCACCACGTGGGCGTAGCCCCCGCTGTACGGGTGGCTGGCGACCGCGATCCCCTCGATCCAGTCTCCTTCCTCGCCGCCGATGTAGCCGCTGTAGACGAGGCCGGTGCCGTTGGCGCTCACCGCGGTGACGAAGCCGTCTCCGGGGCCGCCCGCGAAGGTCGAGCCCGGTCCCGCGCCGGCGACCGGGAAGTTCGTGGAGTAGGTGTAGCCCGCGACGTAGGCGATGCCGTAGTCGTCCACCGCGACGCAGTTGCCGATCTCACGGTCGTTGCCGCCAATGTATCCGCAGTAGACCAACCCGGAGCCGTCCGCCTCGACCTTGGCGATGAACGCGTCGCCGAAGTTCATGTCGTTGATCGTGAGATCGGGGCCGACGGTGACGGGGAAGCTGCTCTCGTCGGAGAACGTCCCCCCGACCACGTAGGCGCATCCCTCACCGTCCACGGCGATCCCCCGCGCATCGTCGGTATGGACTCCGCCGATGTAGCCGCAGTACATGACCAGGCTCGGATCCAGGATCAGGGGCCTGCTCCGATCGTAGCCGCCGAGCGCGAAGCCGTACTCGACAGAACCGTCCTCCCCTCGTTCCCCGAGGGCGTAGCGGACCGTCACCTCGTGCTCGAGGTCGTCCACCTCCTGATAGGCGTAGGGACGAGCGTCCTCGAAGCCGCCCGCGGGGCTGTCGATCACGAGCTGCCCGTCCTCACCGAGCTCCACGCTGCTGGCCCCGCGGTATCGCAGACGGATCACGTCCGGATCGACGCCGGGATCGACCACGAGCTCGTACTTCATCTCGCTCACGGTCCCGCGATAGACCAGGTCGATGCCCGGCCACAGGTCCTCGTAGACGAGCCGTCCGTAGGTCGGGATCCCGATCCGGTGATCCTCCGGCTCGCCCCGGAAGTAGTTGACGACGCCGGGCCGGCGATCCTCGCCCCTCGGACGGACGTCGGCGTCGGCGCCGACGAAGTCCAGCTTCACCGTCCAGCGGAGCGCGGACGCGGCCCCGGGAGGCCCGACGAGATCGCTTCGATCCCCGGGTATCTCGAGGTCGGTCAGGGAGAAGGTCACTCCCCCGGACGTGAAGTAGACGCTCTTGTCTCGGCCCTGGACGTAGTAGCCCACGTCCTCGTGCGTCTGGCCCTGGTTCTCGATGAAGTGCAGGGGCATTCGGCCCAGGTCCTCGGCGACGACGGCCGGGGACTGTGCGTGCACTCCGATTGCGCTGGAACAGATCGCCGCCGCTGCGCTGGTGATGGCGGCTCTCATGACATTCCTCATCTGACGTGCTCCTCTTCGAGCCATGGATTCCCGCGGCGGCGAGGAGGCGTCCCCCGCCCGAGGTGTCATCGATGGCAAACTGGATGGTCGTGTACTCACTGGGAACGTGGTGGGTATCCACGCGTCCTGCCGCCGGTGAGGGGCCGAGCGGGGACGTAGCCGCGATGTCCTCGCGTGCTCATCCCTGCTCGGTCCCTTCCCGATGACCAGGCTCGTTCCGCCGGAGTAGCGGTACGCGACGCCGATTTAGTTTCAGGGTTTTGCCGGGAATCGTCCCGAACCACCGATTCGCGGGGGATCCCGCCCGAGAGGCTCTATCCCGTCCAGAGAGCCGCGGCGCGAAGCCGCTCGGCCGCGCGCCGTTCGTTTCCGTCCTGCGGACTGCATTCGAGGCCGACGTAGTCGTCGTAGCCGAGCTCCCTCAGCTCGCGGAACACCCGGCCGTAGTTCACCTCGCCGGTGCCCGGCTCCATCCGGCCGGGATGGTCGGCGAGCTGCACGTAGCCCACCTGGTCGAATCCCTCGCGCAACCGCCCGCAGAGATCCCCCTCGGAGATCTGCATGTGGTAGAGGTCCCAGTTGAGCTTCACGTGAGAGGATCCCACCTCGCGGCAGATGCGGACCGCGTCGGGGCTTCCGTACAGGCAGTGACCCTGGTGATCGACGCGCACGTTCATCGGCTCGAGGATGAGCATGACGTCCGCTTCCTCTGCGATCGGGGCGACGCGCTGCAAGGCGGTGATGATGTGCCCGTGCATCTCGGCCGGGGTCATGCCGGGCTGGTCGTCCCCCCCCACCACCGTCATCTTCTTTGCGCGCACCACCTGCGCGGCTTCGCAGCTCGCGGCGATCTCCGACTCCACGAGGTCGTGGTTCCGCGGATCGTTCATGCCGGGGACGAACCCCCAGGCGGTGAACTGCGTGACCGTCACCCCGAGCTCCTCGCAGAGCCCCGCGATCGCCTCGAGATCCTTGTCCCGCCACGTCCAGAGCTCCACGGCGGAAAAGCCCAGATCGACCGATGCCCGGATGCGATCCAGGAAGGGCAGATCACGAAACCACATCTCGACGTTCACGGCGAATTCGGTCATGGCGTCGCTCTTTGCGAGGTACCCGATGGGGCGGCGGCGAGCGGAGAACCTTACCACCTCCGGACCACGCCAGAAACCGATTCCGGAGCGCGGGCCGTGTCCGGGAGTGGTATCGTGGCCGGCCATGTCCGCGACCGAAGAGCCGAAGGGCGAACGCCCGCATGCGCCGTACCGCATCCGCACCGAGCGGCTGCTGATTCGCTGCTACGATCCCGCCGACGCCGAAACCCTGCGCCTGGTCACCGCGGCCAACAAGGAGCACCTCGCTCCGTGGATGCCATGGGCTCGGCTCGAGCCGCAGAGCCTCGACGACAAGATCGCGCTCATCCGCCGGTTCCGCGGGCAGTTCGATCTCGGCCAGCAGTTCGTGTACGGCATCTTCCACCCGAACAGCGGGCAACTCGTGGGCGGCACGGGAATCCACCGTCGGGCCGAGCCCAACTCCCTGGAGATCGGCTACTGGATCGACAAGGACCACCTGGGTCGGGGCTACGCCACCGAGGCGTCCTGCGCCCTGATCCGGACGTGCTTCGAGATCATGAAGGCGGACCGGATCGACATCCGGTGCGAGCCGGAGAACGTCGCCAGCGCCCGCGTGCCCGAGAAGCTGGGATTCACGCGCGAAGGGCTCCTGCGCGCGCGACTGGAGTGGCACGACGACACGTACCGTGACGCGCTCTACTGGAGCCTGCTCGCCAGCGAGCTCGGCGATTCGCCCGCCGCGAGGGCGGCGATCGAGGCCTTCGACATCCTGGGGCGCAAGATCCTCTGAGCCCCGACGACGAATCAACGGAACCGACGAATCATGAGGAACATCGCCGTTTGCTCCTGGTCCCTGCAGGCCGGCTCGGCAGCCGAGCTCGTGGAGCGCCTGCACGCGGTCGGCGTCGATCGCGTTCAGCTCGCCCTCGATCCGATCCGCACGGGGGACTGGCCGGAAGCCGAGTCCCTCGCCACCCTCTCCGAAGGCGGAATCGAGGTCGTCTCGGGCATGATGGGCGCGGAGGGCGAGGACTACTCCACCCTCGAGACGATCCGCGAGACCGGTGGCCTGCGCCTCGACGAGCACTGGGAGACCAACCGGGCGGCCGCCGCGGAGAACGCGAAGCTCGCCGGGCGCATGGGGCTCGACTTCGTGAGCCTCCACGCGGGCTTCCTTCCCGAAGAAGCGGGCGATCCGGAGCGCGCGAAGCTGCTCGACCGGCTGCGCGAGATCGCCGACCTCTTCGCCGCGGAGGGCGTGGCTCTGGGCTTCGAGACGGGCCAGGAGAACGCTCACACTCTGGTGGAGTTCCTGCGCGAGCTCGATCGGCCCCGGGTGGGAGTCAACTTCGATCCCGCCAACATGATCCTCTACGGGATGGGGGATCCGATCCACGCGCTCGAGGCGCTCGCGCCGTGGGTTCGCCAGGTCCACGTGAAGGACGCGGTGCCCACGAAGACCCCCGGGACCTGGGGCGCGGAGGTTGCCGGCGGCGAGGGAGAGGTGAGCTGGGACGCCTTCTTCGACGTGCTCGCCGCAAAGGGGCTGGACGTGAATCTCGCCATCGAGCGCGAGGCCGGTGACGACCGGATCGGGGACATCGGGCGGGCGAGGAAGCTCGTGGAGAATCAACTGAAGAGGATCGGAGGGTAACGGCGATGGGTAACCGGGAGATCGGAGTCGGAGTCGTAGGGCTCGGATTCATGGGCCGCACGCACGTCACCGCGTACCGCACCGCGGCCGAGGCGGGCTTCGCGAACCGTCTCGTCGCGGTCAGCGACATCGACGAGAAGCTCGTCCTCGGGGACACGAGCGCGCGCGGCAATCTGGACACGGGCGAGCACGCCGAACAGCTGTTCGATCCGGAGCGGACGAGCTTCCACATCGATCCCGACGACCTCTTCGCGCTACCCGAGGTCGAGCTCGTCAGCATCTGCACGCACACCATGAGCCACGTGGGGCTCGCCATCCGGGCGCTCGAGGCGGGCAAACACGTCCTGATCGAGAAGCCGGTCTCGCTGTACTCGGTCGAGGTAGAGCGGCTCGCGGACGCCGCCCGCGCCTCCGGGCGGATCTGCATGCCCGCCATGTGCATCCGCTTCTGGCCGGGCTGGGACTGGTTGCGCGAGACGATCCGCTCGGGCGAGCTCGGCGAGGTTCGCGGAGCGGTCTTCCGGCGTCTGGCCTCCCACCCCGGCTGGGCCCCCGAGTTCTACAGCGATCCCGCCCAGAACGGCGGCGCGCTCTTCGATCTGCACATCCACGACGCCGACTTCGTGCGCTGGTGCTTCGGTCCGCCGGCGTCGGTGACCAGCACGGGAACCATCGACCACCTGACTACCCAGTATCGCTACCCCGACGGTCCTCCGCACGTCGTGGCGGAGGGCGGCTGGGACCTCGCACCCGGCTTCGCGTTCGAGATGAACTTCACCGTGGCCTTCGAGGAGGCCACCGCCGACTATCGCCTCGATCGCGAGCACGCGCTGGTCGTTTGCCGCGGCGGCGAGTCGGAGCCCGTCGAGCTCCCCGCCACGAACGGCTACGACGGCGAGATCCGCCACGTCCTGGGTGCCCTGTCGGAGCCCGGGACCGCACCGACGGCCACCCTGGAGGACGCGGTCGACGTCACCCGGATGCTCGAGGCGGAGGGCGAGAGCCTGAAGACGGGAGCCACCGTGGAGCTCTGACCCGATCCGGGCCGGCCCCCTCGCTGGACAGCACCATGTGGATCGCGTTCGTTCTCGTGCCTGTCGTCGGCGTCGCCCTGCTGCTCTTCCTGACCATTCGCATGCCGGGAAGGTCCTTCCGGGGCACGCCGCAGCCCGCGACCGAGGCGGAGTCGGAATCGGCGCGCCGCCTAAAGGAGACCGTGCACCGGCTGACCGTGGACATCGGCGAACGCAACGAGTTCCGGTTTTCCGCCCTCGAGGCCGCGGCGGACTGGCTCGAGGTCGCGCTGGGCGACATGGGGTACGAGGTCGCGCGCCACACCTATGCCCACGGGGCGAACGACGTGGCCAACCTCGAGGTCGTGTGCGAGGGCACCGTGGAGGACGCGGGCACCATGGTGGTGGGAGGCCACTACGACTCGGTGCTTGGAACCGTGGGCGCCGACGACAACGCCTCCGGCGCGGCCGCGGTCCTGGAGCTCGCCCGGTTGCTGCGGGATCGCCCCTTCCGTCACCGCGTGCGTTTCGTCCTCTTCGTCAACGAGGAGCCTCCGAACTTCAAGACGGACTCGATGGGCAGCCGTGTCTACGCGCGGAGCCTCGCGGATCGCGGCGAGCGAGTCGTGGCGATGCTCGCCCTCGAGACCATCGGCTACTTCACCGCGACCCCGGGCAGCCAGCGGTATCCGTTCCCCTTCAGCCTGTTCTACCCCGGCCGGGGCGATTTCATCGGCATCGTCGGCAACATGCGATCGCGCTCCCTCGTGCACCGGCTCGTGCGCGCCTTCCGCGATCGGGCGGACTTCCCCTCGGAGGGCATCGCCGCTCCCTCCATCGTTCCCGGAGTGGGGTGGTCCGACCACTGGTCGTTCTGGAAGAGCGGTTTTCCCGCGGTGATGATCACCGACACCGCGCCGTTCCGAAATCCCCACTATCACCTGCCCACCGACACGATCGAGACGCTCGACTTCGAGTCCATGGCGAAGATCGTCCACGGACTGGCCGCCGCCCTCGCCGATCTCGATCGAGAAGAGTCCTGAATCTCGGCGCCTTGGCGAGGGCTTCTTTTCTCCCTACCCTCCCAACCGACGCAGCATTTCCTGCATGCGCGGGAGGAGCGGATGCCCCGCGGGTAGGCGAGACAGACCATCGCGCAGGACCCGGGTCGCGTCCGCGGAGCGATCCGTCTGCTCGAGGGCGGTGGCGAGCAACAGCCAGATCTCGGGTTCCGGGTACAGCAGCTCGAGGGCCTTCGTCAGGTGCGGAAGAGCCTCGGCCGCCCGACCGGTCTGCAGGAAGACCTTGCCGAGATCGAACCGGACCATCGCGTAGTCGGGGGCGCCCTTCAGGGCCTGGACGAGATGATCGATCGCCATCTCTGGACGCCCGTCGGTGACCAGAAGATGCCCCAGCATGGCGTGGCCCTGCCCCATGTTCGGGTCGTGCACCAGAGCGCGCTCGAAGTGCCCGATCGCGCCGCGCAAGTCGTTGCGCCGGGCGGCGATGTAGCCGAGGCGGAACTCGGCTGGACCCCAGAAGTCATCGGCGTGATCGATCCTCTGAGCGAGGACTGCGTTCAACTCCTGCTCGGCCTGGTTGAAGAGTCCTTCTCGCTCGACCATCGCCTCGTCCGGGCGACCCTGGCGGTAGAGCTCCTCCCACCGGGCCTCCGCCTTCGTGACCAGGGCCAGGGCGAGCTTGACGCGCAGACCCGCGTAGTCTCGGAGCTGGAGCCCCTTGTGTAGCTCCTCGATGGCGCCGTCGAAGTTCCCCTCGCCCAGCATCGAGTTGGCGACGATCTCGTGGCCCTGGAAGGCCGTATCCTCGACGAAGCCCTTCGGCGTCGTGTTGCTCCACCAGAACACGGGCACGAGGGCGATGGTGGCGATCGCCGCGGGGATCCAGCGGCGCGCCCACCAGGCCGTGACGAGCCAGCGCACGGCCTCGCAGGCGAGGATCACGAGGATCGGCTCGACCGGCATCCGGAACCGCGTGCAGACGAAGAAGAACACGACGGAGGCTCCATAGAGGACGACGAAGCCCCACAGCGGGAACAGCCTCCGCGGTCGTCGAAGGCACAGGACCAGGCCGAGCAGGGACAGCGGAGCGACGAGACCGAAGCCGATCGGCAGGAACCGCACGATGGGCCCGTAGCGCTCGGCGAAGAAGCTCATCGGCTGGTTGTTGTGGATCTCGGTCGAGGTCCAGAAGTAGCGGAACTTTCGTGACGTCAGCGAGAGCCAGGATGTCGGATCGCTGCCGATCTCGTCGAACGCCTTCTGGAGGAAGTACTGCGAGACCTCCGAGGCCTTCAGCTCCCGCCCCTCCTCCTGCGCGGCCATCGCGTGCGTGTCCCGGTAGCCGCCCCACCAGTCGGGTCGGGTTCCGGGAACCACCGCGCGCGTTCCGTCGGACTGGCGGTTGTTGCCGATGTAGAAGTTGACCCCGGCCTGCGAGGAGATCAGGACGAGGTCGTCGCCGACGACCTTGTTGCGGATGGTGATGGGCAGGATCGGCGCGAGACAGACCGCTCCCATCACGAAGGCCTTCCCGAAGGCCTGGAGCCTCGGCATCCCGGGACGCAACGCGGTCCAGATGCAAACGGCGAGACCGAAGAGCAGGATGTTCGGCCTCGCGATCGCGGACAGCCCCAGCACGAGCCCCGCCAGGGCGTATTCCCACCACGTCCGGTGGTCCTCGGCCCGGAGCAGGAGCCACACGAAGAGCAGATCCAGGAAGACGATCAGGGGGACGAGGAGCAGCTCGCCGGTGAAGTAGACGAAGTACCAGTACGTGGCGGCGACGATCCCCGCCGCGATCCCGGTCGTGGAGCCGAGGAGCCGCCGACCGATGAGGAACACGAGCGCACAGCTCGCGGCGTCCATCATGGCCTGGAAGATCCTCGGCACCAGGAAGTTCTCCCCGAACAGCTCGAAGCAAACCCCGAGGAACCACGGGTAGAGCGGCGCGCGGAAGTAAGGCTCCGCCTTCATGAACACCTCGCCGTTGGCGAAGGCGCGCGCCCACTCGACGTGGTACAGCGGGTCCATGACCGGCGCGTCGAACGTAGGGCTCGACTGATACTGGAGCACGTAGATCAGGCGGATGAGGAAGGCGCCGAGCAGAATGGCGGCGAGGGCGATCCACTCTCTCCGCCCCAGGGGGAGGGATGCGGGGGGGCTCGCGGCGGTCTCGGGGATCTCGCTCATCGCTCGGTGGAGGCTCGGGGCTCGGATTCGCTCGACGGGCTCCCCTGGCGGTGCACGGTCGCCCACACGTGGCGATAGCGATCGAGATCGCGGGGGATCTGGCGGCCCGCCTCGAGATCGAGCATGACCGTGACGATCTCGTGGGGACGCATGCTCAGCCGCACTCCACTCCACGCGAGCGCGGTGCCCGGGAAGGGCGACTCCACGGGGAAAGGATCGAGCCGCTCGATCACCTCCCCCATCGGATTGGTCCGCGCCGCGCTCGCCGCGGGCCCGGGGATCCGGAGGGTGAGCTCGGCCGGTTCGCCTTCGTATTCGACCAGGCGCACCACGTAGGGATCGCGGATCCCCGTCGCGGAGTCGCCGGAGAAGTAGTCGGGCAGGTTCTTCGCCGCGTACCGGCTCTCGCGATGGAAGGCGGTGGCCAGAACACCGGGGCAGTCGACGAACGCTCCGCCGAACTCGGGAGGAAGATCGCCGCCGCCCTGCACGTCGGTGGCGAGAGAGAAGTGGGGCTCTCCCAGGTTGCACTCCATCGCGGTCCGCATCATGCGCGCGCGGCTCCAACGACCGTGCGGCACGAACCACCAGGTCGCCTCGAGGGTGCCGTCCCAGTGGTCCTCGTCCCACGGGTCGTACATCGTGACGAGCGCTCGGATACCCTGCTCGTCGCGGAAGAAGGCCTGCCCGCCGTCGTGGACGAGGAGCAATCCACGGTCGGGATCGTCGCCCGCGGACAGATCGACGAGAGTCAGGGCGGTGAAGGGCCGGTGGATGTCCTCGAAGACCTGGGGCGAGGTCATCCAGTGTCCGGTGGGGTACTTGCGCACGTGATCCCGATCGGCCCGCACCGGCGAGATACCGTAGGGGTGGTCGTGCAGTAGCCGCAGATTCTCGAGGTCCGGAGCGATCGACGTCTGCAGGCCGGTGTGCATCCCCCCGTCGGGCCGGGGAAGGTCCTCGCAGAAGATGCGCATGAAGAAGGCGTCGTGCACCTGCGACAGGCCGTAGGTGACGAGGATCCGTCCTCCCGAGCGTCCTTCGCGGCGGAGAACGAGCTCACGGTGCTCGCCCTCGACCTGAAGCTCGGGATCGAACTCGACCGTCTCGAAACGCTCGGGTTTGCTCCCCACCGTCATGGCGAGCTCGCCCAGGGGCCGCTGGGGATGGATCATGCCCTCGGGGAAGTCGGGGGAGCGCGCTCCCGTGAGTAACCCCGTCCCCAGATCGACGGCGATCTGGAGGGAGCCGCGGGACAAGGTCGCCGTCCCGCCCTCGATCCGCAGGACGACGTCCCCGAGCGGAGGACCGCCGTCCTCGTAGGGATCGACGACCCGGTATCCGAAGGGGGGCACCTGCGCCGCCACTCCGCCCTCGAAGGGCACGTCCCGCGTCCAGCCCAGGGGGTTGTAGACGAGGACGGATCCGTCGAGAGCCTCCACCCGGCGCGCGAGGTGTTTCAGCGTCCGGGAGAAGACGGATTCGGAGAGCCCGAGGGATCGCTCGAAGGAACGCTCGCCGACGAAGCCGCACAGGGCCTCGCACTCGTGGTTGTCGTGATGCTGGGCCACGAAGAGGTCGCGCCAGGCCTCCTCGAGCTCCCAGGTCGGATAGACGTCCCACGAGGCGTAGGGGCGACCGAAGAGCCCGGCGAGAGCGGAGATGCTCTCCGCGGCGAGGATCTGCTCCTCGCAGGCCTTGCTGAACCGGGGCATGTAGTCGCCGTTCTTGCCCAGGCTCATGCCGTGGAAGACGTCGTCGAGCGTGTAGCGCCGCACGGGGGCATCGCCGCGGTCGAGGGCCTCGATCAGCTCGGAGAGAGTGGCGGGCCGCAGCTCGAACCGCTCGTCCGCGAAGAGCTCCTTCAGGCGTGGAAGGAGGACCTCGCTGCGGCACATCCAATCCGGCGAGGGCAGGAGCTCGACCCACTGGACGCTCGCGGGCGTATCCAGCTCGCGCACCAGCTCGGAGTCG
>CAYRXS010000084.1:0-24713 GCA_964428225.1 uncultured Planctomycetaceae bacterium | reverse complement strand
CTCAGGTGTGCCCAAAGGACCGTGGCGCCGTCACTCGTGAGGGATGCGGGCTAGCGTCCGGAGTCCGGGGCGTGCCACAGCGATCGCCAGTAGCGGCGGTCGGTCTCGTAGACGTCCACCGGATCGCGGGTGGGATCGAGATCGCGGGGCAGGATGCCGTAGCGCACCATCTCCCGGACGTACTCGGCGCGAGGCGCGAACCCCGGCATGTCGAAGCGCTTGATCTCGGCCAATCGGTCGCGCGCGGCCCGCAGGTGGGCGAGGATCGCGAGGTAGTCGGCGTCCTCCGTCGTGGCGAAGACGATCCGGTGCGTGACCTCCTCGGGCGGCCGGCCGCGATCCTCGACGATCGGCGCGGGCTCCGGGAGCGCGCCCTCCGCGTAGCCGCCCGCCTCGCGCGCGAGCGGCGCCATCAGGACCAGCGACTGCTCGGGCTCGGTGAGGTCGAAGACGGTGTGCCGCGAGAAGCGGCTCGTCGGGCGCTGCCACCCCTCGAGGTCCCCGAAGACGTCCACCGGAACCTGGTCGGTGACGAACCGCGGCAGCATCTCGCCGTGACACGGGGCGCACCGGCGCTCGACCGCGTCGCGGGCGGGCGGCGTCGTCGGCCACGCGTCCGCCATCTCGCGGATGGGCTCGTTGTTGCGCCACCACGCTCCGAGCTGACCGGTCCCGTAGGCCGCATACGTGCCGGCGTACTGCCCCGCGGTGTCGATCCAGAGGCGGACCAGGGTCCTCTCGTCCGCGGTCAGCTCGACGTCGTGATGGCTCCCGTCGATCGTGCGCATGAGCGGCGAGCCCGCGCTGTACATCGCGTACGGCGCGTCGTTGCCCACCGGTCGGCCGTCCACGTTCTCGGTTCCCTCCCACCCGTATCCCGCACCGTCGGTGATCTGCCGGTGCAGGATCAGGTTGTAGTAGGCGAGCGAGTACGTCGGCCCCCGGTGACCGGTCAGCACGATCCCGCCCGCGCGCTCCTCCGCGTCGTGGCAGGACACGCAGTGACGGTCGAGCACGGGCTGGACGTCACGGGGGAAGTCGATGATCTCCGGCACCCCGGGGATGGGCTCGATCCGGCTCGGCGCGGGACGTCGCGCCCTCCGTCCGAGGTGCGACGGCGGCGGCTGCGTCCGGCTCTCGTGACAGCCGATGCAGCCCCGTTGCTCGCCGGGCTGCAGCGTCACGAAGCTGCGCATCTGCTTCACGGAGCGTCCCTCCCCGTCGAGCAGCGCGAAGTAGAGGCTGCGCAGCGGCGGAACCTCGAACAGCGCCGACCCGTCCTCGGCCACCGGCACGGTGCCCAGGATGCGCTTGAGCGTCCACGTGCCCCCGTGCGCCATCGGGGTGGTACCGCCGCCGTGGTAGTTGGCGGGCTTGGGCAGGTCCTCGAGCACGAGCAGCTCCTCGATCGAGCCACGCTCCACGCCCTCCATGTTCCGCCCCTCGTAGACGTCGGCGACGTACAGGGTCGCCGTGGCCGCGGAAGCGTCCATCTGGGAGGGGATCGCGCGCTCGCGGGTCCGAGGTCGCAGGGGGCGCGGCTCGTGGACCATCCGCGATCCCGCGTACAGCCGCATCGTCTTCCCCGCGTCGTCCAGGAGCAGGAGCGTGTTGCCCTGCGCCACGAGGAAGGCTCCGGGCGCCACGGGATGTGGATCGCGGAATCCCCACTGCCCCTCCGGCGAGATGCACCGCGCTCGCGCGGAATCGTTCGGCCCGCCCTCGCCGGACACGACCATGACCCGGCCCGCGTGCTCCTGCGAGCCGTGGTAGCCGGAGTCGATGAACACGACCTCGCCGGTGTCCGGAACGGGCTGGGCGTCGATGAACACGCCGCCCGGGATCTGGTTGCCGAAGAAGACCCGCTGTCCCGTCCCGTCGGGGTTCATCGTCCACAGGTGGTGGAACGACACCGCGTCCCGGTTCACGTATTCCCAGCGGGTGTAGAGGATGCGCCCGTCCGGCAGGACGCTCGGCGTGTTCTCGGTGACCGCGCCGGAGGACAGCATCCGCATCCCGGTCCCGTCGGCCTCGCAGCGGAACATCAACGCGACGGGGGCGAGCCAGCACAGCACGTATCGCTTGCAGCGCGACGAACAGAAGGCGATCCCGCCGTCCGGCAGGTAGCACGGCTCCACGTCGTCCCAGTCGCCGCTCGTGATCCGCCGCAGGCCGGTGCCGTCGGCGTCGATCTCGTACAGGTTGTAGTGGTGCGTGCCGTGCTCGCGATACGAGAAGACGATGCGCCGGCCGTCGTGGTCGACCTGCGGATCACGGATGCCTCCGCCCGGATCGTCGAGCAGCACGGTGAGCTCGCCGGTGTTCGGATCGAGCCGACAGAGCCGCGCGCCGTCCGCGCCGTGCAGCCACTCGTTCTCGTCGGTGCAGGCGTATCCGAAGTTGGCGTAGTAGTGCTGGCTCGGATCCCGTCCGGGGTGCCGCTCCGCGAAGACGACGTCCGGCAGGGGGCCTCCGCCCATGCGCGCGATCCGCTCCCTCCGGTCGGCCAGCTCCCGGGTCCGGGCCTGCCGCTCCAGCTCGCGCAACGTCTCGGCCCGCCGCGCGAAGCGCTCGGCGATCTCGCTCTCCTCGAGCGCGCGGTTCCAGAGCGTCACCTCGTCCACGTAGCCGCGGAACCGGGTCCCCCTCGCGGGGATGCCGGGCGAGTCGCCGATGCCCAGCCCCTCGTCCCCCGCGGGTCGGATCGTCCCGTCGAACGCCGTCGTCCCGACGGGCGCGCCGTTGAGGTAGATCGTGAGCGTGCCCGTCCGCCGGGCGACTCCCACGACGTGGCACCACCGGCCCGCGGTGACGAAACCGCCTTCCGCGGCCTGGAGTCCGCTGTCCGCCGGGCCGTGGTAGAGGCTCGCGCGGCCCTCGTGGAGTGCGAGGTGATACGCGTGGTCGGGTGCTCCCCCCCACCGCAACACCAGCCGGTTCCACGTCGAGATCTCGGTGGGATGGATCCACGCCTCGATCGTGTAGTCCGGACCGAGGCGAACATCGTCGGACACCTCCGCCACCAGGTACTGGGCGTCTTCCGAGCGCACGCCGAGCGCAACGGCCTCCCCGGAGACTCCCGGCAGCTCCGCCTCCCCGACGAACCGCGGAGTGCCCTCGCGAGGCGAGAGCGTGTCGCGCGTCCGTCCGCTCGCGTCCTCCAGGGTGCCGTCGAAGCTCCAGGAGCAGACCGGCCCCTGATCGTCACTCGCGGTCCCGAGCGTCGACAGCGCCGAGATCACGAGGGCTTGTGCGGTGTGGAGCATTGCGTGGGGGCGATCGCGGCGCGCCTCTCGCCGATGCTCCCCGTGGTACGCGGAAGGCGCGCATCCGGCAAGGACAAAGCGGCTCGCGCCCGAGGGGGTGGTGGCGGGGTCCTTCAGGCCTCGCGGTAGAGCGGCGTGCTGAGGTACTTCAGGCCCGAATCGACCGCCACCGTGACCACGGTGTGACCCGGGCCCAGGCGCTCCGCGACCCGCAACGCCACGGCAACGTTCCCACCCGTGGATGTGCCGGTGAAGATACCTTCCTGCCGCGCGAGCCTCCGGGCGGTCGCCATCGCCTCCGCAGTCGACACCGTCTGGATCTCGTCGGCGAGGTCCTCGGTCCACAGCGGGACCACGAAGCCCGCGCCCACTCCCTCGATCCCGTGCGACCCGCTCCGCCCGCCCGACAGCATCGCGGATTCCTCCGGCTCGACCGCGACGACGCGCACCGACTCGTCGCAGGCCCGGAGGTGCGTAGCGATCCCCCGCAAGGAGCCGCAGGTGCCGACGCTCTGGACGAAGGCGCTGACGTTTCCGCCGGTCTGGTCCCGGATCTCCTCACCCATCCGCTCGTAGCTGGGAAGTTGATCCGCGTTGTTCAACTGGTCCGTCCAGCAGCTGCCGGGCGCCTCCGCGAGCTTCCGCGCGGTCTCGATCATCTCGAGGGTCAGGGCCTTCGTCGTCCCCCCGTCCGGGCTCGGCACGAGGGTGAGCTCGGCCCCCAGCGCCGCCATGTGCCGACGCTTCTCCTCGCTGAACGCATCCGACGTCACGATCCGCAGGGGAATCCCCTTGGCCGCGCACACGAACGCGAGCGACACGCCCGTGCTCCCGCCGGTGTACTCGACCACCGATCCGCCCGGCGCCAGGCGCCCGTCGGCTTCCGCGGCCTCGACCATCGCCAGCGCCATCCGGTCCTTCATGCTCCCCGTCGGGTTCTCGTACTCCGCCTTCACCAGGACCCGGGCGCTGCCCTTGGGGACCACGTGGCGGAGGGGAACGAGCCGCGTTCCCCCGATGGTGTCGAGGATCGTCTCGCGCGACGAATGCCGGCTCTGTCTCATCGGGATCTCCGCGGAGCTTTCCTCGCTCCTGTGCGATTCAACGGAAGAGCGGATCCAGGTCGAAGGCGACGACTCGCCGCCAGTCCTCCCGACCGAGGACCACGTAGAGGATCTCACTCTCGAGCTCGAGCCACGTCAAGGCGATGCCGTACCAGCCGTGCGCGCGCGTCTCCGAGCCGGATCGACTGTAGTTCGTGTCGGGCAGCGCGAGACTTCCCTCGAAGGGCACGCGGAGGTCCAGGAGCTCGGCCGTGCCGTCCTCGAGCTCCACCATCCAGAGGGGAAAGTGCATGACCCGATCCTGCGCGATCCATACGTAGCCGCCGTCCGCAGGACGGAACGCGTGGGACGGGCCGATGGCCACCGGATCGCCGGCGGGATCGGAGGAGAGCCAGGCCGCACGTCGGGGTCGCTCGAGCTCCCGGTACCAGGCGACCCGCCCGCGAGCATCGGGCCCCCCCGGCCCCCCGCTGATGTCCGTCGCCGTCTCCGAGGAGGTCATCTTGACGAAGGCCCGGCTCGGACAGGCCCACACGATCCCGTCCCCCGCCCGTGCCCACTGCTTCCCGTTCACCATCCGGGGGAGATTCGTGACGGAGACCGGCTTCCCGTGGTCCAGGATCTCGTAGACGCGACAGTCCACGAGGTAGCCACTCCAGTTGCCACGCGGGGCGCGCCCCACCGCCACGAGCACGCCACTTCCACGCCTGTGGGAGGCGCCGGGCGGGTGAACGGACATGGGCCCTCCCAGGAGCATGCACTCCCATCGCTCGTCGTGCTCCGCCCGCCGCGTCGCGATCGCGTCGGCGTTCCCCTCGTTCTCGGCGGAGACGAATCCGTGGTCCACGCCAAAGCGGGACAGGTGGTGGCTCCAGACGCTGGGGCCGATGAACGCGCGCTCGAACTCCCAGAGGCGTTCGATACGCCAGCGTTCCTCGCCGGTCCGCAGGTCCAGGGCGGCGAGCAGACCGCGTTCGCCGGTGCAGACGAGCACGTAGCTCGTCCATCCGCCCAGCCGGCAGAGATACTGTACCGATGTGCGGGCGTAGCGAGGCCGCCGAGAGGAGAGCAGATAGCCACCGGTGTACTCGCGCTCCTCGCTCGCGGGAAGCTCGCGCGACCATCGATGCTCGCCCGTGGAGGGCGTCAGGCAGACGACCCGCAGGTCCGACGCGGCCGCGCACAGGGCGACCATGACGTCGTCGGCCCCGACGATCACTTCCAGCACGCTCTTCAGGTCTCCGTCGTCGGCGATCTCCTTCAGATACATGGGGGCGACCCAGTCCTGTGCCTCCAGGTCGAGTCGCTCGACGACCGGTCCCGCCCACGTGAAGAACGCGATGCCGTCCTGCACTCCGGCGAGCTGCATGTCCGCGCCCGGGGTTTGGACGTCACGCCAGGGGGCCACCTCGCCGATCTTGCGGAAGCGGACGAATCGCTCGCCCACGTGGATGCGGTAACCACCCTCGGCGACGGCGAAGAACGGCTCCTCGTACACGGCGCTGATGGGGAGGACGTGCTCTCCCGCCACCAGCTCGCAGTCGTGAGGGAGTGGGGTGATCCGTCCGCTCTCCTGGGCCTGAATCGTCGCGCTCACCAGAATGCAGATCACCGGCACCCAGCGCGCCCGGCTCCAGCGGCAAGTGTTCCTGCTCATGATTCCTCTCCCGCAGAGTCCGTCCTCGTCCGAGATTCCTCGAGGAACGGGTGCTCCAGGATAACTCGCGGCGGCGGGATTCCGGTCATTCCCCGGCGCCGCGCGGACGGGAGGGGGCTTCAGCCCATCCGGGCGATCACGAGGCCGACGCCGGCCAGCGCGGAACAGAGGTTGGGCAGAAACGCATAGCGCAGGGCCGGCACGGCGCGCACGGCCAGCAGAAGGGAATAGCCGAGCCACTCGACGAAGAACACGAGCAGCTCCAGCGCGATGAAGTCCGAGCTCCACCACCACGAAACCAGCGTGGCCGTGGGATGCGTGAACAGGTTGAGCGCGAGGCAGGCGGCGAGGGCGCGTCCCCGCATCGAACGCGGCGCGGCGGCGGCGACGACCGCGAGCTCGACCGCGAGCGTGAGCAGCAGCAGAGGCAGGTACCCGAGCAGGACGGCGATCATGCCGGCGTGGAGGTGGCCTTCCGCCTCGCGCGTCGCGCCAGGACGAGCACGAGGATCGCCCCCACGACCGCAATGAGCGCGAGCGGCAGCCAGTGGGTACCGCCGAGCTCGTCCCCGCCCTCGTCGAAGAGCTCGTGCGAGACCCGCTCGAACCCGATGTCGTCGGCGCCGACCCGGGTCACCCGCAGCTTCGTCTCCATGCGCGTGAGCGGATGGTTGGCGTCGATCGAGCGCACCTCGCCGACGGGAACCTCCGCGCTGGGCCACGCCGCTGCCAGCCAATCCTCGCGGGACTCGGGCAGCGGAGCTCCGCTCGGCACGGCATAGATGCGGGTGGAGTACTTGCTCGAGAAGCGGAACGGGACGTCTCGCTCGATGGGGTGCGCAACGCCGAAGCCCTGCGTCGGGAAGGCAACGAAGGAGCAATCCCCCACGGCATCGTCCCAGGTCAACACCAGGTCGTGCCGCACGCTCTTGTGTCCCGGCGTGAGCACGTCGGCACTCGAGACGACCGGGAGCATGAGAATGGCCAGCAACACCGCGCGCATGCGGACAGGATAGCGAGTGCCGCCGTTCACCGTAAACGTACGTATCGATCTCGTCGTGAACGACGTATTGCGCTTCCGTTCGCTTGCCGTAATGGGGTGCCGGGAGGGCTGACTGCGTTTCGCGCACCCCGTAGGATCCCGGGCGAGCTCCTGCTCCGATCCCGAAGGAGACCACCATGCGAAAGGGCATCACATCCGTCATCCTGCTGGCGTCGATCCTCTTCGGAAGCGCGGCCTCGGCGCAGTCCCGCTGGGAGCAGTTCCGGGGACCGGGCGGGCGAGGCATCGCGCCCGACGACCACGCGCTGCCGACGCTCCTGGACGAGAGCACGCGGGAGTGGAGGACCGCGATCCCCCACGGCCTGTCGTCGCCGTGCGTCTGGGGAGACCGGATCTTCCTGACCGGCATGCGGGGCACGACCCTGGAGACCTTCTGCGTCTCTCGCGAGACCGGCGAGATCCTCTGGCGGGCCGAGGCGTGGTACGAGTTCATCGAGCGCGTGCACCGCTCGAACAGCCCCGCGAGCCCCACCCCGGTCACGGACGGGGAACGCGTCTACGTCTACATCGGCTCCGCGGGGATCTACTGCTACGACTTCGACGGAGCGCTGGTCTGGGAGAGGATAATGTTCCCTCCGCCGACGATGTACGGCACCGCGAGCTCCCTGGTCCTCGCGCAGGGGCTGCTGATGTTCTGCAACGACAACGAACGCGGCTCCTATCTGGAGGCGATCGATCCGGCCGACGGGGAGACGGCGTGGCGCACGGAGCGCCCGGGCATGGCCTACAACTGGACCACGCCGATGTTCTGGGTGAACGGCGAGGTGGACGAGCTCGTGGTCAACGGCTTCTGCCAGCTGACCGCCTACGGCCTGATGGACGGAAAGGTGCGATGGACGCTGCCCGGGCTGACCCCGGAGCCCTGCGTCACGCCCGTCGAGGGCGACGGCCTCGTCTACGTCACCTCCTACAACATGAAGACCAACACGGAGGTGATCGGGCCTCCGCCCTGGACGGAGCTGCTCGCCGAGCTGGATGCGAACGCCGACGGGACGCTGTCGCTGGCGGAGTGCAAGCCGAACAAGTCCATCCTCTCCCGCGCCGACGCCGACGGCGAGGGCGACCATCCCCTGTGGGGATTCCACCGCCGCCTCGACGAGGACAAGGACGGGCAGCTGACCGAGGAGGAGTGGCAGGGGCTCCTCGACTGGGTGGACAGCTTCCCCCAGATGAACGCCACCATCGCCGTGCGGCCTCCCGCCGAGGAGGGGGGGCTCGCGGAGATCGTCTGGACGCACGAGGAGGGCGTGCCCGAAGTGCCGTCTCCCCTCTACTTCGAGCGCCGCCTCTACACGGTGAAGAACGGCGGCATCGTGACCTGCCTGGACGCCCGCACCGGGGAGCTGAAGTACTCCGCGAAGCTGGACGCGGGCGGACCGTACTACGCCTCTTTGGTCGCGGGCGACGGCAAGATCTTCGCCGCCTCGACGCGGGGGGTGGTGACGGTGTTCGCACCGGGCGACGAGTTGGCGGTGCTGGCCCGCAACGAGCTGAAGGAGCGGATCTCCGCCACGCCGGCCCTCCTGGACGGCAAGGTCTACGTCCGCACGAACGACCACCTCCACGCCTTCTCCCTGCCTGAATAGGGCCCCTGGTCGGGCTCGATCCCGGGAACGCGAAGGGCGGAGGATGGCGGTGGCTCTCCCCCGGGCCGGCGCGGTATGGTCTGCATCGCGGTCCATCGCCGTGGTCGGCTCTCCGTCGCCGATCGCGCTTCCCCGCTTGGAGGAGCAGAGGCAGCCGACGAGGACCGCAACCGACGTGGAGGCCCCACCACCATGAATCTCTCACGCCTCGTCCGCAGGCGTCGCACCGTCGTGCTCGTCGCGGCGATCGCCGCCGTCCTCGCCGGCGCGCAGTCCCTCCGGACCATGTCGCGGCCGAACGATCCCGTGACGTCGACCCGCGCCGACGATGCCGCCGCGATTCCGGCCCGCGCGACGGCCGGCGACTCCGACCTCGCGATCCGGACCTCGATCACCTGGACCGCCGCCGGCACGCCGACCGGTCTCCCCCTGAGCGACTCAAGCCCGCTCGTCATCACCACCGCATCGCTGCCCGACGGGTACGAGGACGTCGAGTACTCCGTCTCCCTCCAGGCGACGGGAGGCACGCCGCCCTACTCGTGGTCCCACGTCGGCTCGCTCCCCGCCGGCCTCACCCTGGACACGTTCACCGGCGCGCTGGGAGGGATACCGACTTCCCCCGAGGTCGCGGCCTTCACGGTCCGGGTCGCGGACAGCGGGACGCGTCGAGCCGCCGAGGAGCTGTCGCTCGCCATCGTCCGCACGGAGGCCGCTACGGGAGAGCTCTTCGTTCCGGACTCGTTCGTTCCCCTGAGCCCGTTCGTCCACGCCGAGCCGGGGGCGGAGCCCTACGCCGTCCTCCTGTCCGTCCGGCCGGACATCCTGACGTACCTCTCCGGTATTGGCGCCACCGTGCAGGTCGCGCGTTCCACCGGCGGCCCGGTCACGTATGCCCCCGCCTCCTTCGTGTCCGTGTCCCAGGGCCTCGTCGTCCACCGGACCACGCAGGTCGAGGACTGCGCCGCGGTCGCCGTCACCCCGACCGGGGCGTTCGAGAACGACTACCCCATCGCCACCCACTGGAACGCCCAGCTGAACGGGGGCCGGGGCGGGTTCGAGCTCGGGGCGAGCGACGACGTGCCGGGCATCCTCGCCCCGGATCCGGATCCCCACACGTACATCTCGAGCCACGCGATCTTCTCCGACGACCCCTTCCGGGATCCTCCCGTGCTCGGCCACGGGACCGGCATCGCGGAGAACTTCGCCCTGAGCCCCATCAGCGAGCTGTGGGCGGTGAGCGACTCGAACACCGTCCTGATGGCGACCGGCTTTCCGGTCGTCCACCGCAGCCACCCCTGGGCCCTGAACCCGAGCGAGCCCCTCGAGAGACGGGTCCAGGAGGGAGTGCCCGCCTTCCAGGTCGTCCACGCCCATCTCGTCGAGGCCCAACCGGGCCACGGCAGCCTCGCCTCGTTCCTGCTGCCCCCCGACTGGACCGCCTCACCCACGACCGCCTACCCCCTTCTCTTCAACGCGTTCTACGACATCCACCGGTCCTCCTACTGGCACTACGGAGCGGACTTCATGACGCTCGCCGGGAACCTGATCAACACCGGGGACGGCCCGGTGATGGGTGCGCTCTGGAACGCCGGGTACACGACGGAGGCCAACCACCACGTCTCGTTCTATTCCAACGCCGACCTGCTCTTCACGACCGCCGCCTCGCTCGGGGCCGACCCTCACGCCATCGTCATGACCGGCGGCTCCAAGGGAGGATCCATGATCCTCAAGGCGGCCTCCAACCCCCACCCTCACGACTACTCGGCGAAGCTCGTGGTCGCCTACGGTCCCGCGACGCAGAACGGAACCCACGCGTTCGACTACAGCGTCACGACCTACAACGGGGTGATGGCCGCCATGACGGACACGGCGGGCTACAAGCACAGCTGGATGCTCGGGTGGAGCGATCCCGTCTCGGGCCTTCCCTGGCGGGAGGCCTCTCTCCAGACGATCATGGGCACGACCGATCCCCAGATCGCGGACACGCGCAGCCTGTGGGGAGACGATCAGGTGGCGGCCCTGGCGAGCTCGGGGGCCAAGGTCGTGGTCGCGCTGGGCACGCACGACCACTTCATCCCGTCGAACCTGAAGATCCGGTACACCGACAAGCTGCGGGCGGCCGGCGTTCCCGTGCAGTCCCGCCTCTACTACCGGTTCGGACACAGCGACCTGCAGCACGATCGGGACACCCTGCTGGTGGCGGCGTTGCGCGAGCTCCTCGCGGGCAATCCCGTCTCCATGCCGGAGGGCACGTTTCACTACCGACGGGCCAGCGAGATCGACTACGAGACCCCGGTCCCGTTCAGCCCGGCCGCTCAGCCCATCGTGTTCGAGGCCCCGATCCTCGTGTCCTGGGGACAGGACATGTCCCTGGTCTTCCTGGGAGGCCCGGAGGACGTCATCGAGCTGATCGTCCACAAGATCGACGACGTCGAGTGGCAGACCAGCCAGGCCGTGGTGAGGCAGTACGAGGAGCCCTTCTTCGCGCGGAGCTTCGTCCTTCCCCCGGGCAATCCCATCCAGTCCGCGGACGAGCGCTTCGCCCTTCCCACCGACGGCTCCCTCCCCGCCGGCTACTACGTCTACGAGGTCTTCTTCACGCGCCCCGGGGGAACGCGCACGCAGTTGCCCGAGGATTCCGTTCCCCACCCGAGCGCGTCCGGCCCCCCCGTCTTCGAGGTCCAGGACCACGAGTACCCGTTCCCGGGGTACGCCCTGTACGGCCTGAGCGAGGAGGGCAGGACCTGGGGCATGAGCTCGGAGATACTCGACTGATCCCGCGGCTCTCCGCCTTCATGGTTCTCTTACCGACCGACGGTCCTCGCCCGTCGATCGCCGCGTGAGCCCGGCGCGCGCCTCCCGTAACAATCCGATTCGGAGAGGACGTCCGGCGCCGACCGGAGTAGCCTACGAGGTCGACCGCGGGCGGGATCCTCCCGCGCGCCAGACCAGAACCACGGTGAACCTCCGACCTCCCAGCGCGCTGCTCCTCGTCGCCCTCCTCGGCTCCTGCACGGGAGGCGAGGACGGAGGGGTCGATCCCTCGCTGATCTACACCGTCTCGCGCTCCGATCTCGTGATCACGGTCCGCGAGCGCGGGGAGATCAACGCGGCCCGGAACATGCGAATCTCCTCCGAGCTGGAGGGGCGAGCCACGCTCATCTACCTGATCCCCGAGGGCACGGTCGTGACCGAGGGGGACAAGGTCGCCGAGCTCGACGTGAGCGAGATCGAGGAGAGACGCGCCGCGCAGGCGATCGGCTTCGCGAAAGCGGAGGCGCTCCTGCAGCAGGCACGCAAGAACGTCGATATCGCGGAGAAGCAACTCCAGGCCGCCGAGAAGACGGCGGAGACTCGCCATAGGATCGCGGGGATCCGGCTGGAGAAGTTCCTCGGCCAGCCCGTGCTCCCGGTCGACGCGAACGGTGACGATGGCAGCTTCGCACCGGGCACGAACGGCGAGGTGCTGATCCGGCTCAGCGAGCTGATCGAGGAGGAGGCTCCGATCGAGGGGGCGGAAGACCGCTACGCCCGACTCATCGGCCGGGTGCGTGGGATCCTGGGCACGGACGAGAACCTGCGGTCCGAGATGGGAGAGATGGCCAACCAGATCCTGCAGCAGGTCGACGAGATCGGCCTCGCCAGGGTCGAGCTCGAGATGGCCGTGGATACGCTCTTCCACAGCCGCCGCCTCGTCGAGAAGGGCTTCCTCACCCCCATCGAGCTGAAGCGGGACGAGATCGCCTACACGCGACAGCTCTCGCGAAAGACCGTGGCCTGGAACAACCTCGAGCTGCTCGTCAACTACACCTTGCCGGAGAGCCTGATCGGCCTCCAGCTGGAGGTCGAAAACTCCTGGCTCGAGGTGGAGAGCGTCCGAGCCGCCAACGACGCGCGCCGCGTGCGGGAGAAGGCCGACCTGCAGAGCATCGAGTCGGAATACGAGCTGGCCCGCGAACGGCTCGAGAACCTCGACCGCCAGATCTCGCACGGCGTGCTGCTCGCGCCGGGGCCGGGCCTCGTGGTCTATGGCCGGTACGACTGGGACGAGCCGGTCTACGAGGGGATGTCGGTGCGCGAGCGCCAGGAGGTGATCATCCTCCCCGACGTCTCCAGCATGACGGTCGAGCTCAAGATCCCGGAAGCCCAGATCGGCAAGCTCGCCGCCGAGCAGACGGCGACAATCGAGGTGGACGCCTTCCCCAGCCGGGAGTTCACCGGCGTGGTGAGCAACGTGTCCAGCCTCCCCGATCCCTCCCCCCGCAGCCGCGAGACCAAGGTGTACCAGGCGGACGTCGGGATGGATGGCGACAACGCCGACGGCACCCTCCGCCCGGGCATGAACTGCATGGTGACGATCAACGTCGGGACGCTGCGAGACGTCCTGCACGTTCCCGTCCCCGCCCTCGAGCGGCGAAGGGGGGATCGCTTCGTCTGGAAGATCACCCCGGGGGGACCGGTCGCCACGAAGGTGGAGCTGGGCGGCAACAACCTCACGCACGTCGAGATCGTCGCGGGCCTCGCGGAGGGCGACCGGATCTCGCTCGTGCGCCCCGCGGGAGCAGAGCTGCCCGGAGAGGAGGAAGCGCCCGCCCCCGCCGACTCCGATCGGTGATCCCGGATGTCCGCGGCCCTTCGAATTCGATCGCGCCGCGGCGGACACTGGGCGATCCGCACCGTGCGGCTCGGGGTCAGCAGCCTCCTGCTGCACAAGCTGCGCTCGTTCCTGACGATGCTGGGAATGCTCTTCGGGGTCTCGTCGGTCATCTCGATGCTGGCGGTCGGCGAGGGCGCGAGCCACGAGGCGCTCGAGCGGATCAAGGCGATGGGGCCGACGAACCTGATGGTGCGCAGCCAGAAGCCCCCGGAGACCGAGGAAACGAGCACCGGCGTTCGCTGGCAGACGCTCGACTACGGGCTGAAGTACGCGGACGCGGAGATGGTCCGCGCGATGTTCCCCGAGGCGGAGGACGTCGTCTCGGTGCGGGAGACCCGCCAGAGCCTGCGCCGGCGCGACCTCTGGTCGAGCAGCGTCGTCGTCGGAACCGAGCCCGAGTACCTCCGGGTGATGAACCTCGAGGTGAGCGAGGGGCGCTGGCTATCGAAGCTCGACCTGGATCGGGTCGAGAACTGCGCGGTGCTCGGCGGGTCGGCCGCGGCGGCGCTCTTCCCCCTCGAGGATCCCCTCGGCCAGGACCTGCAGGCGGGGCGCACCCAGTTCACGGTGATCGGCGTTCTCCGCGAGCTGGGGCGCGAGGCGAGCCCGGGAGGCACGCCGCTCGACCAGTGCATCTTCGTCCCGATCACCACCTCCCGCGCCCGGTTCGGAGACACGATCCGGCGGATGACGCAGGGTGCCTACGAGCGGACGCGTGTCGAGCTCTACGAGATCAAGCTGCGGCTGCGATCCACGGCCGACGTCATCCCCGCCTCGAAGCTCCTCGCCGGGATCCTGGACATCGGAAACCGACCTCGGGACGACGTGAAGATGATCGTCCCCCTGGAGCTGCTGCGGCAGGAGGAGGCGACGGCGAAGATCTTCAACATCGTCCTCGGCTCGATCGCCTTCATCTCGCTCCTGGTGGGCGGCATCGGCATCATGAACGTGATGCTGGCCACCGTCACCGAGCGGACGCGCGAGATCGGCGTCCGTCGGGCCCTCGGCGCCAAGAAGAAGCACATCGTCCGGCAGTTCCTCGTGGAGACGTTCGTGCTCAGCTGCGGCGGCGGTCTGCTCGGCGTGGGGCTGGGCTTCCTGATCCCCCACCTGGTCACGGTCCTCAGCACGCAGCTGACGATCATCCGCGTGGAGCACGTCCTGCTGGCTCTCGGGATCTCCGCCGGCGTGGGGGTAATCTTCGGTCTCTACCCCGCGTGGCGCGCCGCGAACATGGATCCGGTGGAGGCTCTCCGTCACGAGTAGGCTTCACGGCCCCGTCTCGATCACCTGTCCCGTCCTCGCGGTGCCGTAGCCTCCGAGCTCGTCCACCCGACGGGCGAACTCGCGCGACCGGATCACCTCCAGCAGCCGCTGCACCGGCGGAGTCTCGAAGAAGACCTCGGGGATGATCAGGTCGTAGCGCTCCGAGGTCACCGGGACGAAGTCGAGCGCGAGGGCCCGGGCCGCGGGCAATACGCCGAGCCCGACGTCGGCGGCCCCGCTGACCACCGCGACCGCGACCGCCATGTGGGTGTATTCCTCCGTCTCGTAGCCGGAGATGTCGCTCGGAGAGATACCGCGGGTCTCGAGCTCGTGGTCGAGGAGGACCCGCGTGCCCGAGCCGCCCTGACGGTTGATGAACGTGATCTCGTCGCGGGTCAGGTCCTCGAAGCCGCCGATCGACCGGGGATTGCCCGGGAGGATCATGAGCCCCTGCTCCCGCTCGACGAGGTTGACCAGCCGCACCGGGACGTCGGCGAGGTGACGGGCGACGTAGGAGACGTTGTAGGAGCCGTCCTCGGGGTCGAGCAGGTGGGAGCCGGCCATGTGACAGCGGCCGTTCTTGATCGCCATGATGCCGGCGAGGCTCCCCACGTGGCTCGAGGAGAGCGACAGGCCGGTCTGCCGCTGGTGGAGCAGGTCGTCGATCACGTCCAGGCAGAGGTCGTGGCTGCCCACGACGACGATGTTGCGCTCGATCTCGGCGAGCGGTCGAAGGAGCTCGACGGCGATCTCCTGGTCGGGCCGGTATCCCTCGAGGTCCGCGCCGACGCGGACGATGCCGTCGGCGCGGGTGATGCTGCTGACGGTGCCGGCGCCGCGCGGAAGCGGGTTGGCGATCAGCTCGTCGCCCACCCGGCCCAGGCGGACCCGCACCAGCTCCTCCATGCCCAGCTTCGAGGCGATCTTGCGGGTGGGCGTCGCGGTGACCACGACCCGCCCCTCTCCGCTCGCTCCCTGCATGCGACCCAACGCCGGCGCGACGAGCTCCTCGAAGGCACCGATCGCCGACACCGGGTAGCCGGGGATGCCGACCACCGGCTTGTCGTCGACCGCGGCCAGGAGCGTCGGCTTGCCCGGCATGATCGTCACGCCGTGCACCAGCACCTCGCCCCCCGCGCGCTCGATGGCGGTGCGGGTGAAGTCGCGAGCCCCCGCGGACGAGCCTCCGATCACGAGCACCGCGTCGTGGGTCGCGACTCCCTCGCGGATGACCTTCGCGATCTCGTCGGCGTCGTCGCGGATCCCGCGATGGCGGACGAACTCGCCGCCGCGCGCCTCGACCAGCTTGCCGAGCACTGTCGAGTTCGACTCGACGATGTCGCCGGGGGCGAGCCCGTCCTCGCCCACCGCCTCGGGGTCCACCATCTCGCCCCCGGAGGGCACGATCAGGACCCGCGGCCGTCGCAGGACCGCTACCGAGGTAACGCCGCCCGCGAGCAGCGCTCCGGTGCAGTAGGGACCGACCCGGTGGTGGCGAGGGAACAGCATCTCGGTGGCGACGATGTCCTCGCCGACCTTGCGCACGTGCTGCCAGGGAAAGGCCGGCGCCTCGATGCGCACCCGGTCGTCGTCGAGGACCTGGACGTTCTCGATCATGATCACCGCGTCCATGCCCTCGGGCACCGGCTCGCCGGTGTTGACGAAGACCGCGCCCTCGCCGACCGCGAGCTCGACGGGGGCGATGTCGCGCGCGCCGTAGGTGTCCCGCGCGCGGACCGCGATGCCGTCCATCGCGGAGCCGTGGTAGGTCGGCGCGCTGAGCCGGGCGTGGACCGGCTCGGCGAGGATCCGGCCGACGGCGTCGGCGACCGGGACGTCCTCGGCGGACAGCGCGTCGCTCCACGCGAACCGCTCGAGGAAGAGCGCCCGCGCCTCGGCGAGCGGCTTCATGTCGAGATAGACGTTGCGCTCGTTCTTCATGGCGACCTCACAGCCGTTCGACCAGGACCTCGGTCCCCTCGTCGAGCCCCTCGGCGTCGCGCTCGATCTCGACGAGGCCGTCGGCCTCGACCATGGTCCGGATCAGGCCGGA
The DNA here is from genome assembly GCA_964428225.1 of uncultured Planctomycetaceae bacterium. GTDB lineage: Bacteria > Planctomycetota > UBA1135 > UBA1135 > JBFMCU01. The sequence continues at coordinate 8,101 of CAYRXS010000084.1, read as the reverse complement.
CTTTCCGAGGACCGGGATCGCCCGGAGCCGCCCGTCGCGCTCCTCGAGACGAACCCGCACGTAGTCCCGGCGACCGTGCACCGAGGCGACGTTGCGGCTGAGGAGCGCCGGCACGCGGACCGCGACCCCGGGGCGGGCTCCGGCGATGTGCTCGAGGTGCCGCCGCACCAGGACGTGGAAGACCACCATCGCGGAGGCCACGTGCCCCGGCAGCCCCCAGAAGGCCTTGCCTCCCACGTCGGCGAGGATGGTCGGCTTGCCCGGCTTGATGGCGATGCCGTGCAGGCGCACCCGCGAATCGGGCAGGGCCTCGAGGACCTCGAGGGTCAGGTCGCGCGTGCCCACGGAGCTGCCTCCGGAGAGGAGAACGCAGTCCGCGTCGACCAGGGCCTCCCGGCAGACGGCCCGGAGCGTCTCGAAGTCGTCGCGGACGATGCCGAGCGGACGCGGCCGTCCCCCGGCGCGCTCCACCATGGCTCTCAACGTGTGGCTGTTCACGTCGCGGATCTGTCCCGGCGCGGGGCGCTCGTCGATCGGCACGACCTCGTCGCCCGTCGAGATGATGGCCACCACGGGACGTACGAAGACCTCGACGTCGGTCACTCCCAGGGCGGCGAGCAGGCCGAGCTCCTGGGGGCGCAACCGCGTGCCGCGCTCGAGGAGCGTCTCGCCCCGGCGGACGTCGTCGTCCTGCTCGATGAGGTTCTGCTGGGGCGCGACGGCCCGGGTGACCTCGATCGTGGTCTCGTCGATCGGCTCGGTGTGCTCGACCATCACCACGGCGTCGGCGCCGGAAGGGACCATGCCCCCGGTGAGGATGCGCGCCGCCTGTCCGGCCTTCACGCCGACCTCGGCCCGGGTCCCCATCTCCACCGCGCCGACCACGGTCAGCAGGGCCGGCGACGAGTCGGACGCCCCGAAGGTGGACGACGCGAGGACCGCATAGCCGTCCATGGTCGATCGCCGGAAGCCGGGGAGGTCGACCTCGGCGACGAGATCGGCGGCCAGCACGCGATCGAGGCCCTCGGCGAGGGGGACTCGCTCCTCGCGGACCGTGGGGAAGTCGCAGGCGAGGGCCCGCGCCTCTTCGAGGGTGACGACCTGGAAGAACTCCTTCATCCGACCCGCAGGTGAGCACGCTGCGCGCGGTTTTTCAAACCGGAGGCGAGGGCACCCGGTGTAGATTCGCGTCATGCGCCTTCTGCTCCGCCTCTGGCTCTGCCTCGCTCTCCCGCTCCTCCCCGCCTGCGCCGGAGACGCCGACACCCCGCGCATCCGGCTCGCCACGACGACGAGCACCGACGACTCGGGGCTGCTCGACTTCATCCTGCCCCCCTTCGAGGAGCGCGAGGGGGTGCAGGTCGATCGTATCGCGGTCGGCACCGGCCGCGCCCTGGCCCTGGCGCGCCGCGGCGATGCGGACCTCGTGCTCGTCCACGCGCGGGCGCGCGAGGACGCGTTCGTCGCCGCGGGGAGCGGAATCGACCGGCGCGACGTCATGTGGAACGACTTCGTCATCGCGGGGCCCGCCGAGGATCCCGCGGGCGCGAGGGAGGCGACGAGCGCGGCCGCCGCCCTGCGGCGTATCGCGGCCGCCGAGGCGAGCTTCGTCTCTCGCGGCGACGACTCGGGCACCCACACCCGCGAGCGCGATCTCTGGAAGGCGGCGGGCATCGAGCCCGACTGGCCCAACTACCGGGACGCGGGGCAGGGCATGGGCGCCTGCCTGAACATCGCCGATGAGCTGTGCGCGTACGTGTTGACCGATCGCGGCACGTACCTTGCCTTCGGCGAGCGCGTGGATCTCGTGGTGCTCGTCGAGGGCGATCCCGCCCTGCGCAATCCGTACGGCGCGATCCTCGTGAACCCGGAGCGGCACGCGCACGTGAACGCGAAGGGAGCGCGAAAGCTCCTGGACTACCTGACCTCGGCCGAGGGACAGGCGAAGATCGCGGACTTCCGCCTCGGCGGCGAGGTGCTGTTCCATCCGCACGGCGAGGATTGACCGAGGTGGAGTTCTTCCTCGACGGTCTCGCCGAAGCGTGGAGCCTCGTGCTCCACGGCGATCCCGAGGTCCTCCACGCCGTCTGGGTGACCGTGCTCTGCACCACCACCGCGGTGACCCTGGCCGCCCTGGTCGCGTTTCCCTACGGCGCCTGGCTCGGCGTGAACCGGCGCGACGGCCGGGGATTCCAGGTCTTCCTGATGCGGGTGGGCATGTTCACTCCCACGGTCGTGGTGGGCCTGCTCGTCTACGGGCTGCTCTCCCGCCAGGGGATCCTCGGCGGGATGGACCTGCTCTACACGAAGGGCGCCATCATCGCGGGCGAGTTCCTGCTCGCCTTCCCGCTCGTCGTGACGCTGTCCCACGGGGCCACCTCGGCGCTCGATCGCCGGGTGCCCGAGACCGCGCGCACACTCGGCGCCGGCCGGTTGCGCGTCCTGCACGCGGTGCTGGCCGAGGTGCGGGTGGGGCTCGTCGCCGCGTATCTCGCGGCGTTCGCGCGCTGCCTCTCCGAGCTCGGGGTGGCGCTGCTGGTGGGCGGAAACTTCCGGATGGAGACGCGCACCCTCGCCACCACGATCACGCTCGAGGTGCGCAAGGGCGAGTTCGGCCGCGGGCTCGCCTGCGGGATCGTCCTCCTCGTCCTCGCCGTGGGCACCGCGATGCTCGCCCATCGCCTGAGCCGGGAGGCCCGCACGTGATCCGCGTCCGCGACCTCCAGATGCGCTTCCACGACGTGCACGCGCTGTCGCTGCCCGCGCTCGACGTCGAGGAGGCGGAGCACCTCGGCATCCGGGGGCGCAACGGGAGCGGCAAGTCGACGCTCATGCGGATTCTCGCCGGGCTCCTGCGCCCCACGAGCGGAACGGTCGAGGGCCTCCCGCGCCCGGGACGCGCCGTGCTCGTGCACCAGCGCCCCCACCTGTTCCGCGGCACGGCCCGCGACAACGTGGCGTATGCCCTGCGCCTCCACCGCCGGTCTCCGCGCGAGGCCGTGGACTGGCTCGACCTGCTCGACGCGGGGCACGTCGCGGACCGACGCGCCCGGGATCTGTCGGGGGGAGAGCGTCGTCGCGTGGCGATCGCCCGGGCCCTGGCCACGCGCCCGACACTACTGCTCCTCGACGAGCCGTTCGCCGCGCTCGACGCGTCGGGCGTCGAGGTGCTGCGGCGCGCGATCGACGCCTTCGAGGGAACGCTCGTCGTCACCGCGCCCTCGCTCGACGAGCTCGTCCTCGCGCGCACCGTGGACCTGGTCGCGCCGCGTGACGAGTGACCCGCTTCCCGGGCGTGCGCGTCGTCGACGAATCGTGATTGCGTCGCAATCTCAGCGTATCTCTTGGGGGGACGCGACGCGTCTCGCGATCTTCCCCTCTCCCCCTGGTTTTCTCTCCCTTGCAACGGCGTTCGTGTCGACCTAGCATCCCACCAGACCCGTTCGAACGGACGTTCGAACGGAGGCTCATGCAGCCCCTCGAGACCACCCGCCGGCGGACCCCCGCCTTCGAGAGCAAACGCCTGCAAGTCCTGGGCGCCGCGGCCCGGGTCTTCTGCGCGGTGGGCTACGACAAGGCCTCGATGCGACGCATCGCCGCCGAGTCCGGGGTCAGCCTCGCGGGCATCTACCACTACGTGGCGAGCAAGGAGGAGCTCCTCCACTCGATCCAGTCGCACACCTTCGACTCCCTGCTCCGCGGTCTGCGCGAGAGCCTCGAGGGAGTCGACGAGCCGCGACGTCGCCTCGGCGCCGCCGTGCGCAACCACGTCCGCCACTTCGGCGAGAACATGTACGAGCTCAAGGTCTGCGCCCGCGAGCTCGAGACGCTCGAGGGCGAGGCCTACGACGACGTCCTCCACCGTCGTCGCTCCTACTTCGAGGCCGTTCACGACCTGGTCCGGGAGCTGCGACCGAGGAACGGCGCTCCCCTCGGGTCCTGGCTCGCCACCGCGAACCTGTTCGGCATGCTCAACTGGTTCTACCAGTGGTACGACCCCGAGCGTACGCGCGTGAGCCTCGACGATCTCGCCGCGCAGCAGACCGCGCTCTTCCTGGATGGGTACGTCGCCTCCACCGCCGGCGACGACAACGGGGGAAACAGATGAGGTACGCAGAGACGGGCTTCAATCTCGAAGTCGACCTGACCCGGGGAAACATCGAGCGGGTGGCCACCGACCCGCGGCTCACCGAGCTCCACCTCGGGGGCCTGGGCACCAACGCCCGGCTGTTCTGGGACCGGGTTCCTCCGGAGGTCGAGCACTTCGATCCCGAGAACCTGCTCATCTTCGGCACCGGCCTCCTCGTGGGGACGCCCGCGCCCAGCGCCAACCGCACCGTGGTCTCCTCCATCTCTCCGCAGACCCGCTTCTTCGGGTTCTCGATGATGGGCGGATTCTTCGGGCCCGAGCTGAAGCGCGCCGGGTACGACAAGCTGATCTTCACCGGCAAGTCCCCCACCCTGGTCTACCTGTGGATCCACGACGACAAGGTGGAGCTGCGGGACGCCGAGCACCTCCGCGGCCTGGGCACGCTCGAGAGCGCCGAGCTCATCCGCCAGGAGCTGGAGGAGCCGAACGCCGCGGTCTCCTCCATCGGGCTCGCGGGCGAGAACCGCGTCTTCTACGCCTCCATCGAGCAGGGCCGGTCCAGCGCCAGCCGCCTCGGCCTGGGCGCGGTGATGGGAGACAAGAACCTCAAGGCGGTCGCGGTCCGCGGAACGAACGACATCAACATCGCGCGCCCCGAGGAGTTCATCCAGCTCTGCAACGAATCGCTGGTCTACATCAAGAAGAGGGAGAAGAACCCGATCAAGGGAGTGATGCCCATCCTCGCCGGGCTCGGCTCTCCGCAGGAGATGGCCGTCGACGACGAGAAGTGGCACACCGAGAACTTCATGTGGGGCAACGCCCGCGTCCGCCGCAAGGGTTTCTGGACCGAGGAGACCGCCGAGCAGTGGACCAGCACGATGGAGACGATGCGGACGCGGTTGTTGAGCTGCTACAACTGCCCGATGAAGTGCGGCGCCGCCATCTCGGTCGACACGCGGATGTGCTCGTACATGATGAAGTGCTTCTCGAAGCTCACGTACACGATGGGCGCCTTCGCGGACCTGGAGTTCGGCCTGCGCATCGCCCAGAAGGCCACGGAGCACGGGGTGGACGCGTTCTCGGCGCCGCAGACGATGGCCTTCGCCATCGAGCTCCTGGATGACGGCATCCTGAAGGAGAGCGACTTCCCCGGCATGCCGCCGGACAGCGAGGGGCGCTTCTACTACCTGCTCGACAAGATCGTCCGCCGGGAGGGCATCGGCGACGTCCTCGCCGACGGAACCTACTGGGCCGCCAAGAGGATCGGCAACGGCGCGGAGGAGTACGCGCACAACAACATCAAGAAGACCGAGCAGCTCCCCCTCAAGCTGGGAATGCTGAACCACATGTACTTCCTGATGTACGTGACGGGCGAGAAGGCCAACATCACCCAGATCGAGGGCAACTTCCCCCAGATGCCCTTCCCGACGCGCGAGGAGCGGGAGGCGTTCACCGAGAACTGGCCCCACGTCCCCGACGATCGCTTCAAGAAGTGGTTCGAGGACTGGGAGCTCCGGGGCGATAACTCGATCCCCAACTACCCGCTCGCCGACGCCACCTGCGAGATCGTGAACTGGCAGGAGAAGATGCACTACATCGACGACAGCATCGGGCTGTGCGCCGGGTTGTCGTCGTTCCCCCTCAAGCCGCCGTTCCACATCCACAACCTGCCCACGCTGATCTCCGCGGGGGCCGGGCTCGAGCTGGACGAGGACTCCCTGTCGCACATCACTCGAAGGACCCGGGACCTGGTCCGAGCCAACAACGTCCGCCGGGGCATGAGGCGAGAGGACGAGAAGGCTCCGGAGGATCACTGGAAGAAGAGGTTCCCGGAGCTCGAGGAGAAGCTCCTGGACGAGTACTACGAGTTCAAGGGATGGAACCGCGAGGGAATACCCACCCTCGAGAGCCTGCACGAGCTGGACCTCGACTTCGTGGCCGAGGACTTCCTGGAGCGCGGGATCCTGGCCGGCGAGAAGGTCGGCGCGACCTCGGAAACCCCGGGCGAAGGTGGCCAGTCGTGAGCGGTCCGAAGAAGCGCATCATCAAGCGGATCAAGATCGACGTCGACAAGTGCAACGGCTGCATGGGGTGCGAGGTCATCTGCTCCGCCTTCCACGCGATGCCTCGCTACAGCAGCAACAACCCCGCGCGGTCGAGGATTCGCGTGATCCGTGATCCCCTGTCCGACATCTACGTGCCCGTGTACGCGGGCGAGTACACGGCCGCCGAGTGCGAGGGCCGCAACAAGTACACGATCGACGGGAAGGAATACGAGGAGTGCTCCTTCTGCCGCGCGTCGTGTCCTTCCCGCGACGCCTTCAAGGAGCCGGACTCCGGTCTCCCCCTGAAGTGCGACATGTGCGAGTCCGATCCGACGCTCGAGGAGCCGATGTGCGTCCAGTGGTGCCTCGCGGACGCGCTCACCTACGAGGAGCGGGAGGAAGAGTCGGAGGACGAGGAAGCCCCGGAGGAGGTGGACGCCGGGCTGGAGGCCCTCGCCCACCGCCACGGCTGGACGAAGGTCCTCGACGCCGTGAGCCGGCTGTCGAAGGGAGATCAGGGATGAGCACGATGGAGACGGTTACCCCCTTCGCGGAGATCGTCGACGAGATCAAGGAGGCCGGCGGCGAGGCCTTCCGGTTCTGCTATCAGTGCGGCAAGTGCGACGTCGTCTGCCCCTGGAACCGGGTGCGCGACTTCAGCATCCGCAAGATCGTCTGGCAGGCCAGCCTCGGCGTCCCCGACATCGAGCTCGAGGACATCTGGCGCTGCACGACCTGCGGCTCCTGCCCGTCCCACTGCCCCCGCGGCGTCGAGCAGATCGAGGTCGGGGTCGCGATCCGCCGGATGGCGACGGGCTACTCGGTCTTCCCGGGCTCTGTGGGAGCGGTGCGGTCCGCGAGCGCGAGCCTCCTCTCGGACGGCAATCCCCTCGGCGAGAAGCGGGACCAGCGGGACGCCTGGGCGCGCGATCTCTCCCTGAAGCCCTTCGCCGAGGGCATGGAGGTCCTGTACTTCGTCGGCTGCTACTACAGCTACGACCCGAGGCTCCAGAAGGTGGCGGTGGCCACCGCCAAGATCCTCCAGAAGGCGGGGGTGGAGTTCGGGATCCTGGGCAGCGAGGAGAGCTGCTGCGGCGAGAGCATCCGCAAGACGGGCGACGAGGAGGCCTTCAAGACCCTGGCCAAGGAGAACGCCAAGGCGTTCATCGACCGCGGGGTGAAGCGGATCCTCGTCTCCTCCCCCCACTGCTACCACACCTTCGCGAACGAGTATCCCGAGCTCATGGTGAGCTTCGACGTCGTCCACGTCTCCCAGTTCCTCGCGGAGCTGATCGAGCAGGGACGGCTCGAGCTCCCCGGGGCCGCGGACAACGGAGGGCCCGCCCGGAAGATCACCTACCACGACCCCTGCTACCTGGGCCGGCACAACGGCGTGTACGAGGAGCCCCGCCGGCTCCTGCGGGACCTGCCCGGCCTGGAGCTCGTGGAGATGCCCGACTCCCGCCAGGACAGCCTCTGCTGCGGCGGAGGAGGCGGTCGGATCTGGATGGAGACGCCGAAGGAGGAGAGGTTCTCCGACCTCCGCGTGGCCCAGGCGAACGAGGTGGGCGCCGACGTCCTGGTGACCGCGTGCCCCTACTGCATCAGCAACTTCGAGGAGAGCACGCTCTCCCTCGAGCCCGGGGAAGCCCTGGAGATCAAGGACATCACGGAGATCGTCCAGGACGCGCTGACGGGGGGCGAGGCCTAGAGATGAGTGCCGCCGAGAACAGCTACGGAGACGTGATGGTCCTGGGGGGCGGGATCAGCGGCATCCAGGCCGCCCTGGACCTCGCCTCGTCCGGCTACAAGGTCTTACTGGTCGAGAGCGCGCCGACCATCGGCGGGAAGATGGCCCAGCTCGACAAGACCTTCCCCACCAACGACTGCTCGATGTGCATCGAGTCGCCGAAGTTCATCGAGTGCGACCGGCATCCCAACATCGAGATCCTGACCTACACCGAGG
>CAYRXS010000083.1:0-24739 GCA_964428225.1 uncultured Planctomycetaceae bacterium | reverse complement strand
GATGTCGTACTCGTTGACGACGTAGTTGGTCGTCGAGTCCCCGCGCATGATGGCGGTGATGTTGGACCGCAGGATGAGCGGGTCCACGGGGTCGGCCCGGATCAGGCGAACCCTCGAGAGGTTGGCCGAGTACTCCCGCGGTCCGGACAGCAGGACCGCGTCGAGCATGTTCAGCCCCCCGCGGAAGGGCTTGGGGCCCGGGCGCGCGACTTCCCCGAGCACGTAGAAGACCTTGCCGCCCCCGGTGCGGATCATCACCTGGACGTCGGTCTCCACGTAGTACGGCGAGAGCTTCTGGGTCAGATGGGTCTCCAGCTCGCTGCGGGTCATCCCCGCCACGATGACCGAGCCCGCCTCGGGTACGAAAATCGTTCCGTCGATGCCGACCATCGCCGTGCCCCGGACCTCGGGGTTGAACGTGTCGACGTAGGTCAGGGCGTCCCCGATGGAGACATAGTTCTCCTGCTGGGAGTTACCGACGTACTGCTTGCCGATGCCCTCCGTGATGGCGTACTGCAGGATTCGCTTGTCCATCGACGGCGACTGGCACCCGATCGCGAGGAAGGGGGCGACGGCCGTCCAGAGCACGAGGAGGAAGCTCAGGTCACGTCGGGCGGAGGACATCGTTTCGGTTTCACCTTCTGCGGGGAGGGCGGCCGGCGCCGGGGCGGGCCGCATTGGCTATCGACCCCATCCGGGGAAAGGTTGAACGGGGGCTAGTCGCCGTACTGACGCTGGTAGTAGTCACGGTACTCTCCGCTCCTAACCCTCTGCAACCACTCGAGATGCGTTCGATACCAGCCGATGGTCAGGGGGAGGGCCTCCTCGAAGGAGAACCGCGGGCTCCACCCGAGCTCGTCCCGGATCTTGGAAGCGTCGATCGCGTAGCGCCGATCGTGCCCCGGCCGGTCCTTGACGAAGCGGATGAGGGATTCGGGCTTGCCGAGCTCGCGGAGTACGAGACGGACGAGCTCGATGTTGGGGTACTCGGTGTTCCCCCCGATGTTGTAGACCTCGCCGGGCGTCCCCTTTTCGAGAACGGTGAGGATCGCCTCGCAGTGGTCCTGGACGTACAGCCAGTCCCGAACGTGCATGCCGTCGCCGTAGACGGGGAGCTCTCGGTCCTCCGAGGCGTTGGCGATCATGAGGGGGATCAGCTTCTCGGGGAACTGGTACGGCCCGTAGTTGTTGGAGCAGCGGGTGATGAGCCCCGGGAAGCCGTGCGTGTGGACCGCGGCCCGCACGAGCAGGTCGCTCGCGGTCTTGCTCGCCGAGTACGGGGAGTTCGGGGCGAGGGGGGTCTTCTCGGTGAAGGCTCCCTGCTCGCCCAGCGAGCCGTAGACCTCGTCCGTCGAGACGTGGACGAAGCGCTCGACGCCCCGGTCGCGGGCGACGTCGAGCAGGACCTGGGTCCCGAGCACGTTCGTCTGCACGAAGGGCAAGCCCGACAGGATCGAGCGGTCGACGTGGCTCTCCGCCGCGAAGTGCACGACGGAGGTCGGGCCGTCGCCACAGGCCTCGAAGGCCCGGCGCACGTCCGCCTCCTTCACGATGTCCCCGTGGACGAAGGTGTAGCGGGGGTTGTCCTCGAGCTCGGTCAGATTCTCCAGGTTCCCGGCGTAGGTCAACGCGTCGAGGTTGACGATGCGACCGCCCGATCGCTCCGCGAGGAGGTGGACGAAGTTGCTGCCGATGAAGCCGGCGCCGCCGGTGACGAGGATGGTGAGTTCGCTTGCCATGGGATCGGCCTCTACTGCGTTCCCCCCGGAGGGTCGAGACGGGGGCGGTCGGCGGCGAGGTAGTCCTCGAGCGCGTCGCGCCAGGGCTTCAGGGTACGTCCCCGCAGCCGCGCGAGCCCCGAGCAATCCAGAACGCTGTAGGCGGGGCGGGGAGCGGGCCGGGGGAACTCCTCGGTCCCGCAGGGCTCGACGGGCGTCGGATCGCCGGCGATCTCCAGGGTGGCCCGCGCCAGCTCGTACCAGCTCGCCTCCCCCTCGCAGGCGGCGTGCCACACCCCGGCCGCTCCCTCGGCGAGCACGTCCCAGAGGGCCGGAGCGAGCTCGAGAGTGGAAGTCGGGGATCCCACCTGATCCGAAACCACTCGGAGGCCGTCGCGTTCCGCGGCGAGGCGCAGGATCGTGCGGGGGAAGTGCGCGCCACGGGGTCCGTAGAGCCACTGGGTGCGCACCACGCGCAGCCCGCGGCCCCACGCCGCCGCGGCCCGGACCTCCCCCTCGTGCTTCGTGCGGCCGTACACGCCGATCGGAGCGCAGGGGGCGTCGACGGGGTAGGGCGTGCGGCGAGATCCGTCGAAGACGAAGTCGGTGCCGACGAGCACCAGGGGGATCTCCTCCCGGGCGCAGGCCCGGGCCACGACCTCGGGCGCGAGGGCGTTCGCGCGGCGCGCCTGCGGCTCCTCCTCCTCGGCGCGATCGACGGCGGTGTAGGCCGCGGCCTGGATCACTCCCGCCAGCGGGCCCGCGGCCGCGAAGAGCTCCGCGACGGCCGCCTCGTCGGCGAGGTCGAAGCCCACGAGCTCCACCGGGGGCCCGGCCTCGGTCGCGTCCACCAGGTCCGTCCCCACCGCCTCCACGCCCGGGGGAACGTCGAGCAGGAGCTGGCTGCCGAGCATGCCCGCGGCGCCCGTGACGAGGACTCGACCCTGGCGACCGCCCAAGACCTCTACCCCTCCATTCGGTTGGCGCCGCCCTCGGCCACGAGGTTGCCGGCCTTGATGAGCGAGTCGAACGTCCCGGCGTCGGTCCACCAGCCTTCGAGCACCTCGAAGGTCATCGCGCCGTCGCGGATGTACCAGTTGTTCACGTCGGTGATCTCGAGCTCGCCGCGGTCGGACGGCTCGAGGGTCTCGATCACGTCGAAGACGCGGGCGTCGTACATGTAGATCCCGATCACCGCCAGGTCGGACTTCGGACGCTTCGGCTTCTCCTCGATGGCGACGACCTTCTCGCCCTTGAGCTCGGCCACGCCGAAACGCTCGGGATCGCCGACCTTCTTCAGCATGATCTTCGCGCCCTTCTCCTGCTCCTGGAACTCGTGCACGGCCTTCGCGATGTTCCCTTCGACGATGTTGTCGCCGAGGATGACGCAGATGCGGTCGTCGCCGACCCAGTGCTTGCACAGACCGAGCGCCTCCGCGATGCCGCCCTCGCCCTTCTGGTAGGTGTAGTTGAGGTGCTTCAGCCCGAAGTCGGCGCCGTTCCCCAGCAGGCTGAGGAAGTCGCCCGACTTCTTGCCCCCGGTCACGATCATGATGTCGGTGATCCCGGCGTTGACGAGGGCCTCGATCGGGTAGTAGATCATCGGCCGATCATAGATCGGCAGGAGGTGCTTGTTCGTGATCTTGGTCAGCGGGTACAGGCGCGTGCCCAGACCACCGGCGAGGATGACACCCTTCATGGCAGCGTTGGGGATTGGGGATGGTTCATGGCTCGGGATCGGCCCCCGGCGGGCCGCACAAGGTAGCCGTCCGGCTCGCGGGCCTCAACGCCCCCGCGCCGGCACCTCCTGGGTTTCCCGGTACCACTGGAGGAAGCGCTCGATTCCGTCGCGGATCTCCGTCCTCGGACGGTAGCCCAGCTCGGCGCAGGCCTTGGAGACGTCCGCATAGGTGACGACCACGTCGCCGGCCTGCATGGGGCGCCGGTCCAGCGTGGGCTCGGTCCCGGTCACCTCTCCGATCACCCGCACGAGCTCGGCCAGCGAGACGGTTCGCGACTCACCCAGGTTGTAGATCCGGTAGCCGTTCGGCCGGTCCAGCGCGCGGAGCACGCCGTCGACGATGTCGTCGACGTACGTGTAGTCGCGCCGCGAGGTCCCGTCGCCGAAGAACGGGATCGCCTCGCCCGCGAGCACCATCCTCACGAACTTGTGGATCGCCATCTCCGGTCTCTGCCGGGGGCCGTACACCGTGAAGAACCGCAGGCACGTGACCGGCGCGCGGTAGAGGTGGTGGTGGGTGTAGCAGACGAGCTCGCCGGCCCGCTTCGTGGCGGCGTACGGCGACACGGGACTGCTCACGTCGTCCTCCTCGGAGAACGGCACCTTCTCGTTGCCGCCGTACACGCTCGAGGACGACGAGTACACGAAGTGGAAGTCCGGACGATCCTGCAGCTGCCGAAGCAGGATCTGCGTCCCCCGGACGTTGACGTCCGTGTAGAGGAGCGGATCCAGGAGGGAGGGGCGGACCCCGGCCATCGCCGCGAGGTGGACCGCACCGTCGAAGCTCGCCTCGCGGAACAGGCGCGCGACCAGCTCCTCGTCCCGGATGTCACCCTCGACGATCCGCGCGCCATCGAGGTGCCGCAGGTTGTCGCGCTTGATCGCGGGATCGTAGAAGTCGTTGAAGTTGTCGAGCACCCAGACCTCGTCCCCGCGGCGGAGCAACTGCTCTGCCACGTGGGATCCGATGAAGCCGGCGCCGCCGGTTACCAGGATTCTGGCCATGTGGGAAAACGCAGGGGGGGACGGTGGAGTCAGCAGTTCACTCCACGGTAACGCTTTTCGCGAGATTTCGAGGCTTGTCGATGTCGCAACCCCGGGCCAGAGCCACGAAGTAGGCGAAGAGCTGCAGGGGGACGACACCGAGAATCGGGGACAACCACGGGCCGATCTCCGGGATCAGGATCGAGTCGTCGGCCACCTCGATGCACTCGGGATCACTGCCCATGGCGATGACGTAGCCGCCGCGGGCGCGCACCTGCTCGATATTCGAGCGCACCTTGTCCGCGACGGCGTCGCGAGGGGCCACGACCACGGTGGTCATGCCGGGCTCGATCAGGGCGATCGGGCCGTGCTTCATCTCCCCCGCCGGGTACCCCTCCGCATGGACGTAGGAGATCTCCTTCAGCTTGAGCGCTCCCTCCAGGGCGATCGGGTAGTTGATCCCCCGCCCCAGGAAGAGGAAGCCCTTCGCGTTCGCGTGCTCGCGCGCGATCTCCTGCACGTGGTCGACGACCGGGCGGGACAGCATGTGCTCCAGCCCCGGCCGAACCCTTCGCAGGTCCGCGAGCAGAGAGCGGCCCCGGTCGCGATCGAGGTTGCCGCGGGCCCTCCCGAGCCGGATCGCGAGCGCGTAGGCCGCGACCAGCATCGCCACGAAGGCCTTCGTGCTCGCCACCCCGATCTCCGGGCCGGCGTCGATCAGGATCGAGGCCTCCGACTCGCGGACCATCGTGCTCTGCGCCGAGTTGCAGATCGAGACCGGGCGCGCGCCGAGCTCCGTACCCAGGCGCAGGGCGGCGAGCGTGTCCGCGGTCTCGCCGGACTGGGAGATGCCCAGGACGAGGCTGTTCCTCGCGAGCAGCGGCCCGCGGTAGCGGAACTCCGAGCCGTACTCGACGTCCACGGGCACGCCGGCGAGCCCCTCGATCATGTACCGCGCCACCAGCCCCGCGTGCAGGGCGGTGCCGCACGCGACGATCTGGATCCGCTCGACGTCCCGCAGGCTCTCGTCGTGCCAGAGGTCGTCGACGAGCCGGAAGTCCCCGTTCTCCTCGTCGAGCCGCGTGTATCCGGTGCGGGCGACCACGTCGGGCTGCTCGTGGATCTCCTTGAGCATGTAGTGGTCCCAGCCGCCCTTGTCGCTCTCGTCGACCTCCCAGTCGACGACTCGCACGGGACGCTCGATCACCTGTCCGGTCTGGTCGCGGAACACGATGCGGCCGGGCGCGATCTCCGCGATGTCCCCGTCCTCGAGGAAGCTGATCTCGCGCGTGTGAGGCAGGATCGCGAGCACGTCCGAGGCGAGCCACGCTCCGTCCGGCGTGGCCCCGACGCACAGCGGCGGGCCCTCGCGGGCGCAGACGATCTCCGGCTCGGCTCCCCCGCGGAGCACGGCCAGGGCGTAGTACCCCTTCACCGCGTGCATCGCGTGGCGGACGGCCTGGCCGAGCGTGGTGCCGTGCTCCGAGATCTCCCGGGCGATCAGGTGCGCGAGGACCTCGGTGTCCGTCTGGGAGCGGAAGTGGACGCCCTCCGCCCGAAGCCGCTCGCGCAGCTCCGCGTAGTTCTCGATGATCCCGTTGTGGACCAGGGCGAGCCCCATCCCCTCGTCGGCGTGGGGGTGCGCGTTCTCGTCCGTGGGCGGCCCGTGGGTGGCCCAGCGGGAGTGGCCGATCCCCACGCTCACCCCTTCGAGCTCGCCGTCGGCCAGCTCTTTCTCGAGCTCGGTGATCCGCCCCGCGCGCTTGCGGACGAGCACCTCGCCGCGGCGCACGACGCCGAGCCCCACCGAGTCGTACCCCCGATATTCGAGGACGCGGAGCCCCTCCAGGAGGCTCTCGAGGACGTCCGCGTCGCGGTGAAAGGCCCCGACGATTCCGCACATGGCCTAGCCCGCGGCCTCCCCGCTCCCCACGCGCTCGCGGAAGTACGGCAGGGAACGGCGCAGCCCCTCCTCGATCTCGACGGACGGCTTCCAGTCGAGCAGCTCCATGGCCTTGGAGATGTCCGGCTGACGCACCTTGGGATCGTCCTGGGGCAGCTCCTTGAACTCGATCTCCGAGGACGATTCGGTGATGGCGAGCACCTTCCGGGCGAACTCCAGGATCGTCATCTCGTGGGGGTTGCCGATGTTCGTCGGCATCGCCTCGTTCGAGGCGAGCAGCCGCCAGATCCCCTCGACCAGGTCGTCGACGAAGCAGAAGGACCGCGTCTGGGATCCGTCACCGAAGACGGTCAGCGGCTCGTCGCGGAGGGCTTGCGCCATGAAGGCGGGGAGCGCGCGCCCGTCGCGGATCCGCATGCGCGGGCCGTAGGTGTTGAAGATGCGGACGATGCGCGTGTCCACGTCGTGGTAGCGGTGGTAGGCCATCGTCATCGCCTCCGCGAACCGCTTCGCCTCGTCGTACACGCCGCGCGGGCCGACGGGATTGACGTTGCCCCAGTAGTCCTCCGTCTGCGGGTGCACGAGCGGGTCCCCGTAGCACTCCGACGTGGAGGCGAGCAGGAAGCGCGCCTGCTTCGCGTGGGCCAGCCCGAGGGCCTTGTGCGTGCCGAGGGAGCCGACCTTGAGGGTCTGGATCGGGAGCTCGAGGTAATCGATCGGGCTGGCGGGGGAAGCGAAGTGCAGCACCACGTCCAGGCGACCGTGCACGTGGATGAACTCGGTGACGTCCTGGTGCGCGAAGTGGAAGTCCGGGTCGGGGAACAGGTGCTCCACGTTCCGCAGATCGCCGGTGATCAGGTTGTCCATGCAGATCACCTCGTAGCCCTCGGCGAGGAAGCGATCGCACAGGTGACTGCCCAGGAAGCCGGCGCCGCCGGTGATCAAGGCGCGGGGTTTCGACATGCTCGTTCGGGAGGTGATGACCGGGGGGCCGACACACGACGCCCCCGTCCGCCTTGTGGAGGGGGATCTAGCCGCCGATGCCCTGCCCGGGTCCGGGGGGCGGGTCCTCGCCCGCCCTCTCATCGGCACTTTTCATCGATCCCCTTACGCGTTCGCCCGGTTCGGCCGGCCGCGGAGCAGACAGGACGATCTCCTCTCCCGGGGCCAGCCGTATCCGGAGCCCCAGGGCCTCGATCTCGCTCTCCTCGACGGCCGTGACCCGCACCCGGGTGTCCTCGACCGCGTACTCCACCCGGCCGGTGACGAGGAGGTCCACGATCCCCGTCTCGTAGCGCACCGCGGACGGGCTCGGATCCAGGGGGCCCGTTCCGAAGGGCAGCAGGGGCAGATCGACCTCGTCGCCGGGGCCGAGCTCGAGGACGGCGAGGCGATAGTCGATGCGCGCCTCGCGCTTGGACTGGTTGGTGAACCGCAGGACCTCGTCCTCGACGAGGTCGAGGATGAAGGGGCCGCTCGTGTAGACGGGATCCCCACGCAGGATCGCTCCGCCCGGGAGCTCGATCCGGTCCTCGGGGGTGAGGAGCAGGCGGGCGTGGGCGACCTCGCGGAAGCTCAGGAGGGGCTGGTCGCGCTGCGGATCCCCGAGGTGCACGACCGCCGTGCCGTGCAGGACGATCGACGACGCGTCGCCCGGCCAGATCAGCTCGGCCCTCCCCGTTCCGGTCGTGATCACCGTCCCCCCGGCGGTCACCCGGGCCTTCTTGCGGTAGAAGGTCAGGGGCACGCCGGCGACCGCTCCGGCCTGGCGGACCCGGACTCCATCGGAGTGCCGCACGACCTGCACCTCCTGCCCGCCGACGAAGTCCGGGGCCGGAGGGGGGTCCTGGTCGAGGGGCATCGGTCCCGGTACTCGCTGGGCGCTGCGGCAGCCGAGGGCGAGCGCGGCGAGAACGACGCCGATCGCGATGCGATGCGGGGTGCGCGCCGGGATCACTACGTCCTCCTGGACGGGTGCTCCGAGAAGTACCGCTCCACGAAGCTCGTGTCGTGCTCGGCGGAGCGGAAGTCGGAGTGCGCGAGGATCTGCTGGTGGATGGGGATGGTCGTCTTCGGCCCGATGATCACGAACTCCTCGAGCGCGCGGAGCATGGTCGCGATCGCCTCGCGACGGGTCGCCCGGTGCACGAGCAGCTTGCCAATCATCGAGTCGTAGTGCGAGGGGATCGTGTAGCCCGAGTAGCAGTGCGAATCGACCCTCACGCCGGGACCGCCGGGCGGAACGAACAGCTCGATGTTCCCGGGAGAGGGCTGGAAGTCCAGGAAGGGATCCTCGGCGTTGATCCGGCACTCGATCGCGTGTCCCTGGAACTGGATGTCCGACTGCTCGTGTCGCAGACGCTCGCCACCCGCCACGAGCAGCTGCTCCTGGATGAGGTCGATGCCGGTCACCAGCTCGGTCACGGTGTGCTCCACCTGGATCCGGGCGTTGACCTCGATGAAGAAGAAGTTGTCGTCGGGATCCAGGATGAACTCGACGGTGCCCGCGTTCTGGTAACCCGCCTCCTGGGCGATGGCCACCGCGGCCTGGCCCATCCGCTCGCGCATCTCATCGGTGATCGAGGGAGAGGGCGACTCCTCCACGAGCTTCTGGTGGCGTCGCTGCACCGAGCAGTCGCGCTCGCCGAGGTGGATCATGTTCCCGAACCGGTCGCCCAGGATCTGGACCTCGACGTGCCGGGGATTCTCGACGAACTTCTCGAGGTAGAGCGTGCCGTCCTTGAACGCCACCTCCGCCTCCGCCTTCGCCGCGTGGAAGGCGTTGATCAGGCTGGGGTCGTTCGAGGCCGTGCGCATGCCGCGCCCGCCGCCGCCCGCCGAGGCCTTGATCATGATCGGATAGCCGATCTCGTTCGCCACCGCGAGGGCGTCGCTCTCGGTCGCCACCGGGCCATCGGATCCGGGCACGACGGCCGCACCGGCCCGCGCCGCGACCTCGCGCGCGTTCGCCTTGTTCCCCAGGGCCTGGATGATCTCCGGGTCGGGGCCGACGAACTGGATGTTGCAGGAGCGGCAGACCTCGGCGAAGTGCGGGTTCTCGGCGAGGAACCCGTACCCCGGCACGATCGCCTCCACGTCCGCGATCTCCGCCGCGGAGATGATCGCGGGAACGTTCAGATAGGAGCGCACGCTCGGGGCGGGGCCGATGCAGATCGTCTCGTCGGCCTGTCGGAGGTAGAGCGCGTCGGCGTCCGCCTCCGAGTAGACCGCGACGGTCTCGATCCCGAGCTCCCGGCACGCCCGGATGATGCGCTGGGCGATCTCCCCGCGGTTCGCAATCAGGACACGCCGGAACATCAGCTCTTCTTGATGAGGAAGAGAGGCTGCCCGAACTCGACGGGCTCGCCGTTCTCCACCAGGACGTCGACGATCTCGCCCCGTATCTCGGCCTTGATCTCGTTCATGACCTTCATCGCCTCGATGATGCAGAGCACGGCCTCGTCGTCGACGCGGGTGCCGCGCTCGACGAAGGGATCGGCATCCGGGGCCGGGGCCCGGTAGAAGGTCCCCACCATGGGACTGTCGAAGGTGACCGTGCCGGGAGGCGGACCCGTCTCGACGGGCTCCGCCGCGGCGACGGGCACGGGCATCCCGGCCGCGGGGGCGCCGGCGCCGGGAACGACCTGCACGACGGGCTGGAGCGTTCGCGGCCCGCCATCGCCCTCTTCACCGCCGCCGTGGCTTCGCTTCAGGTGGACTCGCAGGCCGGAGTTCGAGTCGTCGATCTCGAGCTCGGTCAGCTCGGCGCGTTGCATGAGCCGGACGAGCTTGCGGATTTCGGAGAGATCCATGGGGATGCAGGTGGGTCGGGTACAGGAGGATGAACCCCCGCGGGAGGCAGGGGTGACGGGGACCCCGCGGCACCGGTCCCTAGCCGACGGGCAGGATCGATGCCGCCAGGAGAGCGGCGTTGGCCGCCCCGAGCCGGAGCTGGTCCCCGACGGCGAAGCAGCATAGCGACGTGGCGCCCCGGGATCCCGCCCGAATCCTTCCCACGTGGACCAGGTCGCTGCCGACGCAGGAGCGGGCGGCGGGGCCCTCCGGCCCCTCCTCGACCTGGATCCCCGGGAAGGCGGCGAGGGCCTCGGCGGCGCCCGCGGGGGTCACCGGATCCCTCGTGCGCAGGGCGAGGACGAAGGCGTCGCACCGCTCGACGTCCGTCCGCAGCCCCGTGAGGTCCATCGGGAGATCGGGACGGTGCAGGAGGCGTCCCAGCTCCCCGGCCAGCTCGAGCTCCGCGACGGCGTCCCCGCCCGCCACGGCCGCTCCGGGCACCGACCGGACGTTGGCCACCAGCCCCGTCGAGGCGTGGGCCTCCTCCCCCTCCTGGCGCGCCTCCAGCTCGCTCCGCAGCTCCAGGATCTCCCGGCCGCCCACGGCGGCGGCCGAGAACAGGGCGGTGCAGACCACCTCCTCGAGCCCGACCGCCCGCTCGAGGGCCCACAGGGGCCGCACGAGGACGGAGGCCGAGCGGCTGGGCAGGGCGACGAGCTGGGTGAACGCGCCGAGCTCCCCGGGGTCGATCTCCGGCGCGACGAGCGGAAGGTCCGCGCGGGCCCGGAAGGCCCCCGAGAGGTCGATCACGCGGGTTCCCGCCCGGGTCAGCACGGGGGCGAGCCGCGCCGCGACGTCCGGCGGGGTGCACAGGAAGGCCAGCTCCGCCCAGGCGAGCTGGGCCGGCACCGGCGAGATCCGCACGCTCTCCCCCCGCCAGTCCAGGCTGCGCCCTCGCCTCCCGAACAGCGAGAGCCGCGCCCGCGGGTGCCCCCGGGCCAGCAACGCGGCCGTGATCTCCCGCCCCGCGGCGCCCCCCGCGCCGAAGACCTGTACCCTGAGCCCCCGATGGGCCGCGTCCCACGCCAGGATCGGGCCCGCCTCCTCTTCTCGCTGCCGCGCCGCCAGTCCTTCCACGAGTACCCTGACCTCCCTTCGACTCGCCCCGGGGACCCCGGCCGCCTCCCACCACGGAGGCCGCCCTTCCCGTTGCGCCACCCACCGTGAGGGATCTCGGCCGGCGGCGAATCCGGACGTGAACGGATCGTCGGTTTCTGTTCCTCCGGGGCGCCAAAGGCGTGTAAAAGGGCTCGGATGGAGAGCGATCCCCCTCCCCCCCGCACCCGCCGCCCCGGCCGCGCGGTCCGGCTCCTGGTGGTGCTGGTCAGCCTCCTCGCCGCGGCGCTGCTCGGGGAGATCACCCTGCGGTGCGTGCTCGACGTGGGCTCCTACCGGATCTGGCCGCCGCACCTCGAGACGCTCTTCCGCCCGGCCCCCGGGCTGATGCCGGGCATCGAGGGCGAGTCGCGCTTCCGGATCAACTCCCGGGGTCTTCGCGGGGACGAGCCGGATCCGAGCGCCCGCTACCGGATCCTGGTCCTGGGGGGCAGCACCGCGGAGTGCCTGTACCTCGACCAGGAGGAGACCTGGCCGGCCCTCGTGCAGGGGCTCCTGCGAGAGCGAGCTCCCGCCCTGGGGGTCCAGGTCGAGAACGCGGGGGTGAGCGGGCGCGACACCCGCGACCACGTCGTCCAGGCCCGCCACCTCCTCCCCCAGCTCCCCGACCTCGACTGCGTGCTGCTGCTCTGCGGGGTCAACGACCTCACGCTGCGCCTCTCCCGGGACGCGGCGTGAGCCGAGCTGCACCTCGCGGATCACGTCGACGCGCAGAAGCAGCTCCTCCCGCGAGCCTTCGCCGTCCTTCCGCTGTCGGTGAGCTCCGGCGAGGCCTGGTATCGCCGGACGGCCACCTGGCGCCTCGCCTCGCGCTGGAAGGACCGTCTCCTGGGTTCGGAGCGCGTCCAGGACGTCGCGGGCGACGTCTACCGAGGCTGGCGCGCCCACCGGGCGGCCGCCTCCGCCCTGCGCTCCGAGCTCCCCGACCTCGCGGGCGCCCTCGACGAGCAGCGTCGCAACCTGGGGACGATCGCGGATCTCTGCGCGGAGCACGAGAGCCGCTTCGTGCTCGTCACCCACCCCGCGGTCTGGGCTCCCGACCTCCCCGAGGAGACGCGCGCGCTCCTGTGGATGGGCGGCGTCGGGGATTTCCAGAACGAGCGAGGCTGCCCGTACTACACCATCGAGGCCCTGGCCGCGGGGCTCGAGGCCTACAACGAGGCGATGCGCGCGTTCGCCGTCGAGCGGGACCTCGAGCACGTCGACCTCGCCGCCGCCCTCGCCTCCGATCCGGCCCTCTTCTACGACGACGTGCACCTCAACGAGGAGGGGGCCCGCCGCGCGGCCGGGGTCCTGGCCGAGTTCCTCGGGGAGCGGCCTCCCTTCCGCTAGCGGTTCACGCCTCCGGGGCCCGCCAGGTCCCCGACTTGCCCCCGCTCTTCTCGAGCAGCTCCACCCGCTCGATCGCGATCCCCCGCTCGAGGGCCTTGGCCATGTCGTAGATGGTGAGCGCGGCGATCGCGGCCCCGGTCATGGCCTCCATCTCCACCCCGGTCCGCCCGCGACAGGCGGCGCGGCAGCGGATCTCGAGCCGGTCGTCCCCGACGACCTCGAACCGGATCTCGAGGTGGTCGAGCCCGAGGGGGTGGCACATCGGGATCAGCTCGGCGGTCCGCTTCGCGGCGAGCAAGCCCGCGGCCCGCGCGACCTCCTCGACCGGCCCCTTCGGGCCTCGACCCTCGCGGATCTCCGCGGGAATCCCGTTCGGGAACCGTACGAATGCCCGGGCCAGGGCCGCCCGCTCGGTGATCGGTTTCTCCCCGACGTCGACCATCCGCGAGCGCCGACCGCCGGCCTCGAGGTGGGTGGCGCCGACCGGGGCGTCGTCGGCAGGGGCCGAGGCGTCCGGCCGGTCACGGGGGCCGTCGCCATCCCCCGCTCCGCCACCGGAACGGGACTTTCGGGGAGCGGACGAGGGCTCACACCCACCTTCGGGGTTCGTACCGGGGATCGGCTCCGGCGGATCGGATCGTTCGGCGTCCATTCGCTGTTCGTGGCGGTTCGGCTCCGGTGGGGAGCCGCCGACGTTCGACAAGAACCGGCGGAGGAGCTCCACGCACCGGCATCCGAGACCCGGCTCGGGGGCTACTCCCGACCGTCGCGCATACTAGAGTACCCACCTCCCCGGCTCCACTCGCAGACCGCGCACCCCTCGCGCTCCGACCCAACCGACGACATGACCTTCCGCACCCTGGCGCCCGCCCTCCTCCTGCTCGGCCTCGCTCCCCTCTCCATCGCCGCGCTCGGCCCGCGCCCCGACGCGCCCCGCCCGGCGGCGGCCGTCGACTCCGATCTGGACGAGCTCGTACGCCAGGAGGCCGCGGATGCCGCCGATCGCGAGGTCACCGAGCTGTGGTCGAGGGCCCTGGAGCTGCGTGACGCCGAGCAGCTCGGCGACGAGGGCGAGCTCGACCGGGCCCTGGACAAGCTCATCGGAAAGCCCCAGGAGCTCTCGCCGCACGCCGCGCTGCTCCTGGTCGCCGCCCGCCTGCAGGGCACCAAGCCGCAGATGATCCTGCTCGCCAACGCCATCCTCCCCCTCCTGGACCACGCCGACGAGGAGGTGGCCGTGGGGGCCGTGACCCTGCTCGGGGATTCGACCTTCCGGGGTCTCACGCGTTCGCGCAGCGAGCTGTTCCCGGCCCTCATGGACGGGGCTCGCGACACGAGCCGGACGCCGTCGGTCCGCCTACGCTTCGCCCGGACGGCCTACGAGATCGGGGGTGGAGCCGAAGGCCGTGAGGCCCGCGCCCTGATCCTCGAGTACCTGGACTCCAAGGATCCCGAGCTGCGCGCGCTCGGCGCCCTGACCCTGGCCCGCCTGCGCGGGGCGACGATCGAGGGCCCCCTGCGCGAGGAGCTCGAGCGCCTCGTGCGGGTGCCCGACGAGCGCGGCGCCCTCGCCGAGGCGATCCTGAAGCGCACCGACGAGCGCGAGTACCTGAACCGCAAGCTGCGCGAGCAGCGCAACCTCGCCCAGGAGGGCGCCCTTCCCGAGGAGCTCGAGGAGCTCATGGCCGTCCTGCACATGATCGAGAATCGCCACCTCGAGGGTGGGCTCGTCGAGCAGGAGGATCTTCTCGAGGCCGCCGTCGACGGGATGCTGCGCTACATGGACGTCCACTCGAGCTACATGCCCTCCGAGGTCTACGCCAGGTTCTTCCAGGACCTCGAGGCCGAGTACGGGGGCATCGGCGCCTACGTGGACATCGATCCCGACGACGGCCTGTTCACCATCCAGCGCCCGATCTACTCCGGCCCCGCCTACGAGGCCGGCCTCAAGACCGACGACAAGATCGTGCGCATCGACGAGTGGCCCACCGTCGGCCAGGATCGCGAGGACATCATCAAGCGGCTCAAGGGCAAGCCGGGGACTCCGGTCACCCTCTACATCTGGCAGCGCGGGATGGACTTCGACCTCGTCGAGCGCCCCACCGAGGACATGGCGGTGCGGATGGATCGCGAGCTCATCGAGATCCCCGCCGGCGCGTGGCAGCTGCTCCCCGGCGGGATTGGCCTCGTCGAGCTCACGACCTTCAGCCGCGTGGCCATGGAGGAGCTGCGGCGGTCGACCGACCAGATGCGCGAGGACGGCATGCGCGCCCTCATCCTCGACATGCGGCGCAACTCCGGGGGGCTCCTGAGCGAGGCCCGCGAGGTCGCCAGCCTGTTCCTCCCCGCGGGCAAGGTGGTCGTGTCCACCGAGGGCCGGGCGCAGGAGCCGCGCGCCCTGAAGACGCGCCCCAACCGCTCGTTCATCCCCGAGGACATGCCGGTGATCATCCTGACCGGGCGCTTCACGGCCTCCGCCGCGGAGATCGTCTCCGGGGCCCTGAAGGACCACCGCCGCGCGACCCTGGTCGGCCAGACGACCTACGGCAAGGGCTCCGTGCAGCAGCTCCTGCCCGTGGAGGGCGCCGCGGAGGACCGGTGGTCGGACGAGAACGGCAACGAGCGCTGGGACACGTGGGAGCCGCTGATCACCGACCACGACGGCGACGGCGAGATGGACTACGCCCCGCGGATCAAGCTGACCATCGCCCGCTACCTGCTGCCCAGCGGCCGGTCCATCCACCGCGAGCTGAACCGGGAGGGCGAGCTGACCCAGGAGGGGGGCGTCACCCCCCACCACGAGGTGAAGCCTCCCCTGATCGAGCGGTGGCGCTTCGACGAACAGCGCCGCATCAGCCGCAGTCCGCTCCTGCGCGACTACCTCGACGCCAAGTACGACGAGAACCACGAGCTCTTCTCCCGCCTGGCGGTGAACGACCAGAAGAACCCCGACTACTACCCGGAGTTCGACGAGCTGATGGTCGGGCTCGAGACGACCCTGCCGCGCGACGACGTCCGCCGCGTCCTTCGGGAGCTCGTCCGCCGGCGCGTCCAGGACGATCGCGGCGGGGAGTTCCCCTACGGCGACTTCGTCGAGGACAACCAGCTCCAGAAGGCGATCGAGGTCGCCCTCGCCGCGTTCGGCGAGAAGGTCGAGGACGTCGAGGAGTTCGACCTCCTGTTCGACTTCGCCGAGACGCCGGCCGAGGGTACGGACCTCGCCTCCCTCGTCCCCCCCGACGACAGCGAGCTACGTCGCGCCCGGGCGCTGATCCTGGAGGCCACCGAGCGCGGGGACACCCTCTCCGAGGAGTCCCTGCGGGAGTTGCTCGACATCCTCGACGGCACGCTCGCGCGCGACGACGACTGAGCGGGGAGCGCCTCAGGCGCGAAGTCCGCTTCCCGTGGGGTAGCCCTCCGCGTCGTAGAGGTCGGACAGCCCGAACCTCGAGACGATCCGGTTCGCCCGCTCGATCTGGTCCGCCGAGAGCACGTTCTTCCACCCGGTGATGACCTGCTCGCGATCGCTTTGGAAGTCGCGCTCGAGGAAGTTGGTGCTCGAGCTCTTCCCCGCGGTCCGGCGCACGCGGTCGAGATCGAGCGGCTCGCCCAGGTAGTCGAACAGGAGCCGGGCCTGGGCCTCGGTGTCGCGGACGAGGTCCTCGTAGAAGATGAAGTGGGCCCGCCCTTCTCCCAGCTGCGCCAGGGGCACGAGGTGGAGGACGCACCACTCGAACACCGTCAGCTCGAAGACGTCCTCCCGGTCGATCTCCCCCCTTACCTCCTCGACGACGGGGAAGTCGGCCAGCAGGTCCTTCTGCGAGGTGATGATGTCGTAGTCGAGGCGATCTCCTCGCGCTTCCCTTCCCCAGCCGAGCTTCATCCACGACGCGGCCACCCCGAGCGGGTGGCGCACCAGGACCACGACGCGGATCCGGGGAGAGAGGTTCTTCAGCCACCCCAGCATCAGGTTGCAGCGGACGTCCTTGACGAGCCGGCGGCGGTACCGGAGCCTCGTGTTGTCCCGGTCCACCCACCCGTTCCGGGGCTTTCCCGCCAGGATCTTCCGCGCCCGGTCGGCCAGGTTCGGATCCTCGCGGTCGGGGGGCATGTATTGGATGTACTCGAAGGCCCCGGCCATCTCGACCTCGGGCGGGAAGAAGGGCTCGAACAGGATGCGGTAGCTCCGGTCGTGGTTGATGATGTCCGCCACCCACGTGGTTCCGCTCCGCCCCATCCCCGCCAGGATGACCACGTCGTCCTCGGCTCCCGTGTCCGAGATGAGGTGCGGCATCACCACCTTGCGCACCTTCGTGATCAGTCGCTTCAACATCGCATCGGGGTCGTCGGCCTTCGTCCGGGATTCCCGCCCTACAGGGAGCTGCTGATGACCGCGCCCCCGGAGCTGCTCAGGTTCTTCACCCAGTTGAATCCCATGTGCGGCACGGCCGGGAGCAGCTGGCGGAAGTACTCGTCCACGAACTGGTTCATGCGGCTGATCCCCGTCCGCGGAACGAACACGACGTCGTAGGGCCGGACCCAGAAGGGAGGCAGGTCCGATCCCTCGGTCTCCTCGTCGAGATCCACGCGGTATCCCACGGGCCCATCCGCGGAATTGCGGAGGACGAGCACATTGTCCGTCTTCCCGGACCGCAGCGCCCCGCCGGCCAGCATCACCGCCTGCAGGACGCTCACGCGACCGGTCAGGGGCATCGTCCCCGGACGTCCCACTTCACCCCCCACGTAGAAGAGCTGTCCCGCGAACTCGGTCACGATCACCGAGAGCTCGGGGTCGCGGATGCTGACGGACATCTTCTCGGTGAGCAGCGCGTCGAGCTCCGCCGCGGTCATTCCGACGACGAAGACCTCCTCGGCCAGCGGCAGCGTGATCCGGCCGTCCGGCCGCACCGTCACCGTCCGATCGAGGTGGCGCTCGTTGTAGAAGGTGACCTCGAGCTCGTCCCCCACGCCGAGCCGGTACTCCTCGACCAGGGGCTCCGTCGGAGGTACGTAGGGAGGTCGCTCGTCCGGCTCGGGAGTGGAGCTGCACCCGGTCAGGAGGACGATACCGAGGGCGAGGGCCAACGTCCGTCCGAGGCGACGTCTTGCAGGAGCTTCGTTTCGAGGCTTCATGAGTGTTCTCCGTTCCGTTTGCCGCGGGCTTCCGGCGTGTCTCACAGGTAGCCGAGACCGCGCAGCTTCTCCTCGATCTTCTTCTTCTCTTCCTCGTCCACGTCGGGCACGACGAACGTGCCGGATTCGCCGAGGGGAGCGATCCTCCTCTGCTCGTGGGCCTCCAGGAACTCGTCCCGGATCAGCTGCTCCATGACCCGCCCGTCCATGTTCTCGGGGATGCCGAGCTCCATCAGGTGCAGGATCGTGGGTGCCATGTCCAGGAGCCGCAGGCCGGAGGCGTCGTCCCCCTGCTTCAGGTCGGGTCCGTGGCCCACCAGCATCCCGTTCAGCCGGTGGGTTCCGTTGTGCGAGTACTCGGAGTTGTCGAAGTAGACGGTGCCCGTCTCGCCGAACACCGACCCGCGGCCGCGATCGATGCGCGACTCGCTGTAGTAGGCGTAGTCCCGCCAGTGGACGAGCAGGTCGGGAGCGAGCGAGACGTAGGCGCCGTCGTAGACCTCCTCCCTCCGGTACACGGCCTCCACGATGCTCTCGCCCGTATCCGGATCCTCGATCGTCGAGATGGCCTCGATGAGCGCGTCCCGGGTCTTCTCGTAGTCCTCGGGCTCGACGATCCCCTGGGGCTCGCGACCCTTCAGGTTCATGTTGACGTTGCCGTACATGCCGTTCGAGTAGGCGACGGTCCGCGACCAGTCGATGTCCGCGCTGTCGCCCATCGCGACGATCCGGTCCCGCAGCTTGGGCATACGGCGACGCAGGGCTCCCCGGATCTTGAAGGGCAGGGCGCGCTTCAGGGTTCGCTCGACCTTCCGGGCCAGGAATCCGAGCCCGGCCCGCGCCGAGGGTCCGCCACCCGTTCCGGCGAGGAAACCCTGCCGGCGGAGCCACTGGCCCAAGAAGACGAACCTCTCGATCCGGCCGAAGCCGTGATCCGAGATGACGAAGACGTTCGTGTCGTCGCCCGCGATCTCGAGGACCTTGCCGAGGGCCTCGTCGATCAGCTCGTACCCCCGCTCGATGTACTGCATGCCCTCGTCGTCCCAGAACACGTGCTGGAGGTGGTCGACGGGCTGGAAGTGGACCATGAAGAAGTCCCAGGGATCCCGGCGCATGAGGTACTCGGCGAGCCTCGTGCGGTACCGGAGGGCTTCCTCGATGTCGGCCATGTACGACGGCGGGTCGTACTTGCGCCCCGTGGGGAACGTCCAGTCCGGGATGTACTTGCCCACCTCCTTCTCGATCTCCGGCCCCAGACCGTCGGGGTGGAAGATCGTGCGGTCGACGACGGGGGCGTCGAAGCCCGAGACCATGCACCCGTTGACCTCGTCCGGCGGGTACGTGAAGGGCACGTTGAGCACGCTCGCCGCGCGACCCTGTTGCGACGCCACCTTCCAGAACGCGGGGGCGTGGCAGTCGGCCCGGCTCGCGAGCCGGAACACGTAGGATCCCTCCTGGCGGGCCGTGAAGTCGTAGATGCCGTGCCGGCCCGGATTCATGCCCGTCATGAACGTGCACCAGGCGGCGGGGGTGATCGGGTGGATGGTGGACCGCAGGTCGCCGGTGATTCCCTCCCGCATCAGGCGGCCGAGGTTCGGGATCCGCCCCTGCTCCGCCAGCGGTCGAGCGACGTCGAACGTCGCACCGTCGATGCCCACCACCAGGACTCGGTTCCCCATCAGCGCTCTCCTCCCGTCGCTGGTCTGGTCTCGTCCGGGCGCTCCGCCGCGTCGCTTCGCGCGAAGCCCCGAGGAAGGGGATAGGCGCCGTCGAGGCCGGGCAGCGCCTTCTCCCAGTAGTAATTGCCGCGCATCACCTCGAACGCCCGGCGGCCGAGGGCCCGGGCGTCGGCCGGTCGCTCGCACAGGTCGAGCATGATCCGCTCGAGCTCGTCGATGCTGCCGTCGGCGAGGACGATGCCTATCTCCTCCCTCGAGATCACCTCGCCGATCCCCCCGATGTCGCTCGCGACCACGGGCACGCCGAACGACATCGACTCGAAGAACTTGACGGGCGAGATCTCCTTGAACCACTCGCTGAGCCGGTACGGGAGCAGGGCCACGTCGATCCCTTCGTACACCTTCTCGATGTCGTTGTAGTCGTATTCGCCCTGCAGCTCGACCCCCTCGCCACGCCCCTCGCCCAGGAGCTCCTCCATCACCGGCTCGTAGGGCGGATGCAGCCGACCGGCGATCCGGAGGCGGATGTCGGGGTGGCGACGCTTGACGCGCGCGAACGCGTGCACCAGCTCGACGACCCCGGTGTCCGCGTAGATCGATCCGATGCGCCCGAAGACGAGCGGGGCGTCGGGCGGGGTGTCCGCCCCGAGGTCGCGCATGAGCCGCCGCTCCGCGTGGTTGGGCAGCAGCAGGACCTCGGGAGCGCCGAAGTCCCGGTACTTCCGCAACTGGAAGTCCGAGGTCACGATCACGAGCCCCGATCGCCGGCTCAGTCGCACCTCGAGGAACCGGAGCAGTGCCCGCAAGGGCGCGTGCCAGCGACTCCAGTACGCGTAGTAGTTGGGCTCGTGCGCGTCGTACACCACGGGCACGCGATGGAAGAGAGCGATCAGCGAGCCGAACAAGAGCGAGTCGAGGTTCACGCAGTGCATGACGTCGATCTCGCGACGGCGCAGTCGCCGCCAGGCCGCGAAGTAGAACCGCAGGAACCTCAGCTTCTGGAGCAGGCCGGGCCCACGGTTGGTGCCCCCGGAGAACCGGATCCGCTCGACGTGGATGCCGTCCACGACCTCCTCGGTCGGGAAGCACGTGTCGCGATCCCAGATCAGGAGATCGACGCGCCAGCCGCGCTCGATCAGGGCCTGGGCCACCTTGTAGATGCGCGACTCCATGAACCCGAGGCTGTAGAGCATCTGCAGGCGCTTCTCGCCTCGGGGGGCCCCGCCCGCGGCGCCCCCGCCGCCCGCGCGGACGTCCGGACGGGAGTCCGCGGCGGACCACGTCGTCCCCGCGTCCCCCGCCGCGGCGGCCACGAGGCGCCGCCTCCCCCTCCACGCGAGGACGGCGACGGCCAGCGCCCCCACCAGCCCCGGGAGCCCGGCGATCGCCAGGGCCGCCACGCAGGCCAGCGCCGCGATCGCGAGCCTCCCCTTCGGGAGACGGGATGTGCGGTTTTCGCGCGTCATCGTGCCGGGAAGCCGTTCCTAGACCACGGTTCGCCAGAAACCGGACCGAACTTGAGGGGCTCGCCGCGCGCGGGCCGGTCGGTGTTCTCCAGGAGGTTCATCCGTGTTCGTGTGCTTCGTGGTACCGCGCTCGGTCCTGCCCTACTCGACGAGCACCGGGTCGGGTCCGAGGACCAGATCGACCTTGCCCCCCCGGGCCTGCACGGTGCGGGAGGGCGGCGTCCCCCGGCTCCCGATTCCCGTCAGCTCGAGCACCGTCGCCGCGGATGTTCCGGTCTCGAGCTCGACCTTCGTGGACTCCTCGTGCGCCCAGGCCACGTGGAAGGTCTTCGCCCCCGCCCGGAAGCGTACGACCCACGTCCCGTCCGGGAATCCGTCGAGGAACTCGGCTCCGTCGCACGCCCGGATGCGCTCGTAGAGGTAGGCGAGCGAGGGAAGCACGGGACGGACCGCGCCCTCCAGCTTCCTCGTCTGCTGGAACCGCTCCGTATCGACGAAGCCGCCGTGCCGGATCTGCTTGTACGGCGAGCTGGTGACGTCCACGAATCCCGTGAACAGCACGCACTGGATCCCCGACGCATAGGCGACGGCCGCGATCTTCAGGGTGTGCGCGGTCTGGTGGCGGACCAATCCCTCGGGGTCGCCGACCCGGAGGACCCGGACGGACTCCGCGGAGTGGCACGGCTCCTCCGGCTTCACGGCGTTGACCGAGGCCGCGTCGTCGATCATCAACCCTCGCTCGTAGCCCGCCTTCTTCATCTCCTCGCGAACGAAGCGCGCGTAGGGAGCCACCCCGGTGTACGAGCGGTTCGCGTGCATGCTGAAGAGGTCATAGGGCACGGGATTGGCGAGCGAGTAGCGCAGGAACGTGTAGGCGTCGCCGATCACTCCCTTCGCGGGGATGGAGCCCGGCCGGTGGCCGAGGTCGAAAAAGGTCCCCACCGAAGCGCCCGCGCGCCCGACGAGGATCGACGGATCGGCCTCCTTCGCGGCCAGGTGGGCGGTGGCGAGCAGCCGACCGTAGTTCTCGGGCGTCCCTCCGTACTTGGCCCAGTGTCCCGCGAGCTCGACCTCCTCCTGGATGTTGAGGATCCGGATGAGCGGACGGTCGAGGGGGAACGCGTCACGGTCGCCGTCGCCGTCGTAGCGCTCCACCAACGCCCCGATCGCGCGGCCGAAGCTCTGCCAGTGCTCGGGCCGCGGCGGACTGCCCGCGATGTCCATCTTCAGCTCTCGCTCGGGGACCTGGGTTCCCCACGAGGAGCGACAGAGGAACGTCACCTGGAGCTGCACTCCGGCCTTGGCGTAGATGCGGAACTCACGATCCAGGGCGTCGAAGACGTAGCGGTGCTGTCCCCCCTGCGGGGCCTGCGGCTCGAAGTGCGACCACCGCAGCGAGTTCCGCCCCACCAGGTCGATGCCCGCCTTCCGGAACGCGGGCAGGAGCTTGGGGATCGCGTCGAGCCGCTGGTGCGGCACGTTCTCCACGCCCACGAGGAAGTCGCCCTCGATGGGAGGAGGGGGCGCGCTCGGAAGGTCGCTCGGGGGCGCGCCCGGAGGCGCCGGCCGCGCGGGGTTGAAGCGGGGATCGCACCCTGCCGCCGCCAGCAGCAGCCCGATCGACACCGCCCAGACTCCGATACGCCTCTTCATGCTTCTCCTCTTCCTTCCGTTTCCGGTCCCCGAACGAGCGGACACGGCCCGCCGGTCGTCCGCTCGCGCGCGGGATCATACGCGGCCATCTGCTCGATCGTTCGCATGAAGTCCGCCTCAGACGAGGTCGCCTCCGTCGCAGTCGCTCCGCCAGTCGGCCAGCGCCTCGGGCAAAGTGAACTCCGGGACGAACCCCAGCTCGTCCAGCGCCTCGCAGCTCAGGTGCGTGGAGAAGTAGAGCTTCTGGATGCGTCGGTGGTGCACGGAGGTGCGCAGCAGACGCGCATTGTTCAGCCCCTCGAAGACGTAGGCCGCGACGAGCGCCAGTCGGTACGGCACCGTGAGGATGCGTCGGCGGAAGCCGAACGTGCCGCACATGCCCTCGCAGACGTCGGCGATCGTGGTGGGCACGCGATAGCCCAGGTTGTACACGGTCCGGTCGCCCGCGTCGTCCGTCAGCACCTCCAGGAAGCGCACGACGTCCTTGACGTAGACGCAGCTCTTCACGGTGGTCTTGCGCCCGATGTAGAAGAACGCGCGCCGCTTCAGCGCGTGGTAGAGCCGGGTGAGGTTGCCATTCTCGCCCTTGCCGAAGACCACGCCCATACGCGCGATGCGACACCGCCGCCCCGGCTCGGCCGCGGCCCAGCGCTCGACCTCGAGCTCGCCCAGCAGCTTGGACATCCCGTAGCCGGTGTCCGGAGCGGTCACGTCCTCCTCGCGCATCTCGCGGTCGCCCGCGCGATAGACCATCTCGGTGCTCGTGTAGATCAGGTTGGCGACGCCGCACCGGCTCGCGAATTCGCAGACGTTCGTCGTGCCCCGGTGGTTCGTCCGAAAGTACTCGTCCCAGGCGAATCCCGGCTCCTTGCAGACGGCGGCCAGGTGGTAGCACGTGGCTCCGGGACGCTCGAGGTCCAGC
The DNA here is from genome assembly GCA_964428225.1 of uncultured Planctomycetaceae bacterium. GTDB lineage: Bacteria > Planctomycetota > UBA1135 > UBA1135 > JBFMCU01. The sequence goes on along the minus strand of CAYRXS010000083.1, from coordinate 1,237 downwards.
GCCACGGATTCGCGGATGTCGCAGCGGTGGTAGATGACGCTCTCGTGCTCGAATCGCGGGGGGACCAGGTCGACGACGTGGATCTCGCGGTACCGCCCGCTCGCGACGAGCGTGGCGAGCAGGTGAGTCCCGATGAAGCCGGAGCCCCCGGTGACGATGCAGGCCGAAGACGTTGCGGGCTGGGCCATGCGCTCCTCGGCCTCCACTACTCCGCTTCCCCGGCGGCGCCCTCCGGCGCGGGCTTGAACCGCCCGTCCCCGGCCAGCTTCAGGAGCGTTCCGCGAGCCAGCCCCGCCGCGAGGGCCCCCGCTCGACAGGCGATCAGCACGGGAGCCACGCAGGCCACCGCCGGGTCCCGACGCGCACAGCGCCACGTCAGCGGCAGCGTGCTGAGCAGGAAGGCGACGGCCACCGCGGCGAGCGCAATCCAGCCCACGCCCGGTATCACGAGGCCGAGGCAGGCGACGGGGAACAGGGCGGCCAGCAGGATCTGGACCTTCAGGCTCGTCGGCGTATGGCTGTCGCCGGCCATCTTCGACGGGGTCTTGCTGACCACCCGGACCTTCCAGAACCCGATCTTGTGCTTTTTGCGCAGGTATCCCCGCACCGTGTCGACGTGCCGGTGCCAGACGCGCGCTCGGGGAACGAACACCAGCTTGCGGCCGGCCTCGGCCAACCGGAAGGAGAACTCCTGGTCCTCGACGGACGCCGTCGAGAAGGCGGTGTCGTACCCGCCCGCGGCCAGGAAGACGTCCCGGCGGAACACCGCGGAGTACGTGTCGATGAAGTCGATGTACGGCTGTCGCTTCAGACACTCGTACTTCTCCTCGTACTCCAGCTGCACGAACCGCGCGACCAGCTCCGACTGGCGGGACAGGTACGCGCCCTTCGCCCCCGCGATCTCCCCGTCCGAGAGCGGAGCGGTCAGGCGCTCGAGCCAGTCCGGCTCCGGTATGCAGTCGTCGTCGACGAAGACGATGAGCTCACCGCCCGCCTCCGCCGCGCCGCGGTTGCGGGCCGCCCCGGGTCCCGCGTTCTCCTGGCGGATCAGGCGCACGTCCGGATACTCCTCCACGATCGCGGCCGTTCCGTCGGTGGAGCCGTCGTCGACCACGATGACCTCGGCCTCCATCACGCGCGCCTGGGCCAGGAGCCCGTCCAGGCACTCCCGTATCAGGGGCCCACGGTCGTACGTGGGGACAATGATCGAAATCGTCCGGTTCAATGTTCCAGGGCC